>NZ_CP167894.1:324095-648191 GCF_041504345.1 Vibrio sp. BS-M-Sm-2 | reverse complement strand
AAGTCAGTGATTACTGGTCTTGGGCATTGCTTGGGGAAGTTAATGCAGATCTTGATAAGTCAATTGAATTGAGTTGCTATTGTAAGGCTTTGCTTTGTTATACCGATGATAAATTTACAGCTAAAGTGCGTATTAAAATGGCGCAAGCATTGGCTTCTCTAGGGGAGTTTGCTGAAGCCAAACATGAAGTAGATAAAGTCGTAGCCTCTAAAACGAAGGACGGACTGAAAGTTCCAGAAGATGTTGAGAAGCTTCAAGCTCAGGAGTGGTACAAAAGCTTTGCTGCTACAGAATCTAACAAGAAGTATTATCAATCCAATGTTTCAAAGGCAGAAGAGTTACTATTTAGCGATTTACCATTCGTGAAGGCTTGTATAGGTGAAAAATTCACTTTACCTGATAAGCCAAATAAACCAAAAAGAAAGTTGTATCTAGTACCGCACGGTAAAGTTGAACCAATAGAAATCTCAGTTCCTGAAAACAAGCACAAATTTGGTGATGTCGGATCTGGGTTAAGCATTAAAGGCGACTATGATGCTAGTGGTAGATATCAAGTTTATTTGATAGCTAATCGTGATTGTGGTGTTAGCTGGGACATCTTTACCGATCATGTTGCGGTAGTTGACCATGTGAATCAGAAAAAAAGGTGTTTCATTTCATTGTAAACAGGAAAATTAGTTCAGTTGTACATTTTTCAGATATTGACTTTACTGTAAAGGAAGGTGATTTTCTTGCTGTAAATGTCGCTCAGTTTAAAACTAAGCAGGGCGAACGCTATCGAGTTTTATCGGTTGAACCGACAGAGAAAACACCAAGCTCACTCGTGTATAAAGACTTTAGTTGTAGTGTTCGAGCATCTAATGGAATGGGGTTTACTGACGACAATATTTTTGTTCCGCCAACACTTATGACAAACCACAATGTTGGCGACGGTGATACTATAATTGGTACTGCGATACTGAATTACAACAAAAAAAATTCCAATGGGGTTGGAAAGTTTTAAATTTGGAGTCCGTCTGTAAGCCCGATCCTAACCAAAAAATTATTCAAGGCTGGGAAAGCATGCAGGAAGCTGCAAGCAAATCCTTTCAGCATAGTATTACTGAAGACAGCTATACAGATGAAGAGGCACTGGAAGATTTGAGTCATGTTGATGTGCGTACAGAGGAAGAAATAGAGGAAGAGTGGATTATAGGTCAACGAAACAAGTGGGGGCTTTAATTTAGCACCTAGTGCTTCCATACATGCACTCAAAAAAATAAGAATACTACCTAGCTGGTAATATTAAAGAATCACTGATAGTTGTAATTTCTCGAAGGTAAAGCCGCGAACAATGCGGCTTTATTGTATCTAGATCTAGAAGATACTGTTATGCCGTATCTGAGTGGTTTGGATGGCATGGCTAAGGTGTTGTCTAGCGTCTGAGTTAGTTTCTAGGAGTTTCCCACGTTGGTAAAGAACAATGACAGTATTGTCTTGTTCTACATTGAGCAAGCTACAGATTTCTTCCATATCATCAGAATCTAATGAGCGCTTGAATGAGTCTATTTGACCTGAAAGGTTATAAGTACTGAAGATACTTGCCATAACTTTCTTATCTTCTGTTTTTTCACCACCACCTGGATTGACTACTTGGTTAAAGGAAACCTCTTCACCTTTATCTAGTTGTGAGGTGAAAGCTAATGCTCTTGCCTTTGCACAACTTTGAGTCCCATCATCATACGTTGCGCCATTTACCCATTGTGCTTTGATCCAATTCTGATGTTCACCACGAAGGGCGCGGTTCTTCTTTCTATATGGCCCATCTTCGCCTATCAGTTCTTGACGGATTAAGCTAATAGCCTCTAAAAGTTCTGGGTCAGTAGTAAAGATGGAGAAATCGAAATCAGGGTCTCGAAGTTTACCAGGGACAGCAATATAGCCTTTGGTTGAGTAGGTTTTGCTATCGGTAAGTTTTTTCGTAACCTTAGTTTCAGAAACAGGGGCTATTGTCGTACCACGGTCAAACCCTCTTACTTCATAACGTGAACAAATTTGGTCAAATAACTGATGAAGTCCTTCAAACTCATGGCTGTTATGATTGGACTCTAAATGATCAAGTAGTTCACCATAGGCTCTGACTGCATCGAGGTTGGTGTAGTGCTTTGCTGTTGTATTTTCATGATAGCCACAAGCTCGACCAATATTAGCTTGTACAACCGCTGCAATATTAGCAATTGTGCTATCCCAAGAGTTGATCAGTGTCTCTTTCATCTCTTGACCGAAGTTAACGCCAGCCCTAAATCCCGCTACAGTTATTGCTATCAGTTTGTCATCAAATAATGCAGCAGTTTCGTATTCACGCTTAAAGTCATTGATAGAGCAGAGTTCATGTTCTTCTAGACCTACTAGTTTTTGACCAATAATATGTATCTGATGTGGCTCAATACCGTTAGAGAGCAAAACATCTCTTGCAATTTTTGCCTGACTGCTAGGTACTCGAATTAATGACCAACCAGAGCCTTCATGTTCTTTGATTTGGCGAATAAAACGGTTTCTCAACAGCGAGCTGTCGCAAAAATCACGTGAATTTTCATCCAGTTTAATGATCTGGTTATTGCGGTGCATTTGGCGAATGCCATGGTACTCATTACTGGTTTTATGGAAGACCAAAGAGGTGTTGAAGTTATGGCGGAGAATGGAGTCTTCACCAGCCGCATAGAGCGCACTAAACGGAGTCGCAGAGACAAAGGCAACATTGCAGTGGCAATTGTCATGCTCAAGGTAATTGAAAACCTTGTCGTATCGCACGCTATCAATGCTTGAACCATAGTGACACTCATCAATAATGATCAGCTTAGGGGCTTGAAACTTGAAGTGTGTCTTTATTGCGGATTCAAAATTTGTAAAATTACTGACGACCACGTTTTTGCTAGCAGACAGGTCTTGTTTGGCCTGTTCTTGAAGCGCAAGGTCAGCCATGGTTACTAAATATAACGTGTCTTTCAGACATTTTCTGTCGATTATCACTTCATCTGAAAGTGAAAGTCTTTGTAAGCAAGATAGGGCAAGTGCAACCCCTGATTTACCAGATTGCATTTCCGCAGCAATGACGACTGCTCTAGATCCTGCCTTAAACTGGTTGAATGCTTGTTGTGCTGCTTCGCGTTGGTGTGGATACGTATTATTTGAAATTGTATGCTCAGCAACTTTGCGGTGCTTATCAGAGTTATTCATGGTTAGTACCAAAAGTGGGAGCTAACAAGCCCCCGCTAAGATTATTAATGTACCGATTCGGTTTTGTCTGAAAAATGAGATTCATCGCTTAGATCTCCAGATTTTTCAGGCAATTCATTATGTTGTTTCTTTGCGATGGAACGCTCGATATCGTATTCACCACGTTTGTAGAGTACAAACATTGTGTCGTCTCGCTCGATATCGAAATAATCACACACGTCATAAACATCCTCTAAGGTCATAATTTTTTTATCAACCTGGCGACGAGAGATGTTGTATACACTGAATATGGTCGCGGTAACTAGCTTGTTTTCTGACAGTTCGCCTGAACCAGGAGCGACAACACGGTTAAACTCAAGGTATTCATCGTTGTCTAGCATTGCTGTGTAGAGCTTTGCTTTCTCTTCCTGAGTACCGTCCGCATGAGCTTTCTCAGGGTTGTTGTAACTATCACCATTGACCCATTGTGCTTTTATCCAGTTCTTCTTTTTGCCACGCATCGCTCGATTGCCTTTGACGCTTGGCGCTCCTTTGGCAGTAAACTCATTGCGAATTATCTCAATAGCTTGAAGAAGGTGTTTATCTCTGGTGTATTGGGTAAAGTCTGCTTCGTCATCCAATAGTTTAGCTGGAACAGCGATATAACTGTCTGTTCGGTAGGTTTCAACGTCACCGATAGGTCGTCTACGCTTATATTTGATCGTTAAACCAACATCTAGACCGTTAACTTGATACTCTTGACATACATCTTCAAAGAATTCTTTTAGTCCATCAAAGTCTGAGGCAGCTTCCTCGGAGCACGTTTTTTCTAAGTGATCCAAAATAGAGGCATAAGCTTCTGTTGCATTGAGATTCGTAAAGTGCAGTGAAGAATTGTTGCCATGGTAACCACACGCACGACCTATGTTGGCTTGTACAACTGCTGCAACGCTAGCAACAGTACTATCCCAAGTCGAAATTAGATTGTTCTTCATCATTGCACCAAAGTTGATGCCAGCTCTTGCGCCAGCAACAGTGATTGCAATTAATTTATCCTCAAAGATGAGAGCATCATCAAACTCACGTTTAAAGCGTTCTATACTGCAATGCTCATCCTCGGGAACACCAGTTAACGAGTTGCCAAGAATATAAACAGAACTTTCATCTACGCCTTGACTGATCAGAAACTCTTTAGCATCCATTGCAAAGCCAGCAGGGACTCGGACTAAAGACCACCCCATACCCTCGTGAGATTTAAATTGTTGGATAAACTCGTTACGTTCAGGTGAGTCTACTAGGAAGTTTTTAGTGTCTTGATCCAGTCCTTTGACTTTGCCACTCTTTAGCATTTCACGGACACCATAGTATTCATCGCTGGTTTTGTGAAATACTAATCGAGTGTTGAAATCTCGCCTCAAAATAGAGTCTTTAAGTGCACTTTGGGCGGCTTCTTTCGCCTCAAGAATAAGAGCCTGATCGTCTTCGTATTCGGCCTCTTGTTGAATTTCAATCGCCTCTTGATATTCAGTTTCCGCTCCGTACAGAGCGCCGAAAGGAGTAGCAGAAATGAATACAACCTTACAGCTATCGTTCTCTTGTTCAAGGTAATCAAAGATCTTACTGTATCTGACAGCAGATACGTTTGAACCGTAGTGACACTCATCAATGATGATCAGCTTAGGCGGATTTCCTTTAAAGTCATTCTCTAACGCTTTTTCAAAATTAACAAAGTTACTAACGACTACATTCTTCGCTAATCTTAGGTCAGCTTCGGCTTGTTCTTTTAGTGCTGTATCAGGCATGGTCACTAAGTAGAGTGTATCTTTAAGTTGCTTGCGATCACAGATATCGATGTCACTTAAACTGAGTCTTTGTAAGCAGCATAGGGCAAGAGCTATTCCTGATTTACCTGCTTGCATTTCTGCCGCAGTTACAACTGCTCGGACATCACCAATAAGAGCATTAAATGTTTTGGTTGCTGCGTTGACTTGATGGGAGTGAAGAGAGTTACTCTCAAGTATTGAATGTACCATCTGACGAAGTTTGTCTGCTTTAGTTGTCAATTTTTCTAGCCTAATTTGTACTAAAAGAATAGTTGCATATTATAACGTAGTTGACTCTGATTTGACGAAAAACTCTTTATGAGAAAGTGTTTTTCTGCAATACACAACTAAACAATCACAGTATAGGTATGAGGAAATAGAATCGGGTCTGGATAGAGCCGATTTTGGGCAACTTATTTGAAAACTTGTATCGTTCGACAATTAAGCGACGGAATCAAAACTTATCCACCTTAGTTGTATTGAATAGCTTCAACCTGCTGCATGTATTCTTTTACTTGGGTGTGAATACATGTCGTTTTTTTGAGCAACATTTCTATCTCTTCAACTGTTAAGCTTTCGTCAACTCGCATTACTTTTTTGAAGGCAGAGTCATAGTTTTTATCAGCTAGTCGCTCATCTCTAAATCGTTTATAGCTAAATTTTTTGGATTCGTTGTGACTCCTGATGTAGGCAGAGAATGGTTTAGCCCACTCATCTAGGTACTTTCTAATACGAGCAACTTTTACGTATTTATCGCTAGTTTCTCTTAACATTAGTTGAAAACTTTCTTTATGTTCATTACTCATTCAGTTAGTCTCTTTTTAAATATTTTAAAAATAATGAGTTTCAGATTTGTGGATACTATGCTCTCTTTTTTTCATGTCAATAGTTCGCTGCTTTTTCTGTCGATAGGTTTTGGTAAAGTGGGTAAAGCTGTTTGGGCGACTGGCTGCTAAATAATAAAAGTTATAATAATTAAAATATATTAACTGATTGATTGAGTTTGCCCCTACCTTTTGCATGACTGATCGTTTACAAGATTCTGCTCAAGTAGGGTAGTGTAACTCGCTTGGTTCACGTTAAATGTGATCTGATTGATAGCAATAATGCTGTTGTGGCTACAAGCACTGTAACTGACAACCAAGTAAATTTTAGTTAAATATTGAGCCTTAACGGACTGAAAATAAAGACTATTATGCATGGTGCGGCGGGTGAGTAAGAGCCTGTTGTTATTTAGCATTCCCACGGAAAAGTGTGATTGTTTGGCAATTATTCACGGGAAAAAGTGTAGTAGTCGCCAGACTTTCCCACGGAAAAGTGTAGTAGTAAGTGAACTTTCCCAAGGAAAAGTGTAGTGGTCAGCAAACTTTCCCACGTAAAAGTGTAGTAGTCAGCAAACTTTCCCAAGGAAAAGTGCGGTGTTTTAAATTATTCCCACGGAAAAGTGTGGTGGTCAGAATTATTCCTATGCTGAAATTGCTAGATTAGGGTTGAAATGTGATACGTTTTGCTTAATATTATTGATAATGTCAGACAAAGAGTATCAATAGGTGAATCCACTACACCTGGAAAAGCTAAAGGAGCTATCCATATTTACTGCATCAGATGCAGCAAAACTCGGCATAACGCGAGCAGCTCTTTCTCGCGCCGTAAAAAAGGGGCACTTGGAAAGGTTACAAAGAGGGCTTTATGGCTATGTGGGGCGAGAAGAGTCGGAGATGCAGTCGTTTGCTGAAGTTGGAGCCAGAGCGAAAAATGGTGTTATTTGCCTTCTGTCAGCTCTCAGATACCATAATCTCACCACTCAAGCTCCTTTCGAAGTGTGGCTGCGCATTAAAAAAGGCGATAGGGCACCAAACATTAAATACCCAAGCATTCGAATCATTCGCAGTCGCGAGACTGAAGATTTCGGGGTTATATCCACACAGATTGATGGTGTTCCTGTGCTAGTTACAGATATCGAGCGAACAATCATTGATTGCTTTAAGTTCCGCAACAAAATTGGCATTGACGTTGCCATTGAGGCTCTTGCAGAAGCGAAGCGGGCCAACAAGCTGAATCAAGAGAGGCTGTGGGAGTGCGCTAAGCGCTATAGAATGACGAATGTAATGATGCCGTACTTGGAAGCCCTAAGTAAGCTCTGACAAGAAAGAGGGCCAGCGGCCCTCTGTGTTTGTTTTCAATTCTGTGCCGCCTGCGGCGAAGGGGTCGAGTTATTGTTGCTGCTTCTTCCTTCTTTCTTTCTCCTGCTCGTAAGCATCGCGACATTTAGATGAGGAGCTTTTCGATATCGGATCAAGCAGATCTTCATCGCAGTTTGCGAATCGTGCAGCTCTTATTTGGTCGAGCTCGGCCTTCTTCTGCGCTTTGGTTTTTTCTCCACCTTCTCTGTTTTTGCGACTTATGATGTCGTACTTTTTATCAACAGCTTCAGCGATTTCGTCGTTTTGATACTTCTCGATATTGAAGCCTTTTGATTCGTACCCCATATTCGCAAGAATAGACTCAAGCCTGGCAGCCGCTTGCTGGATGTCTTGCGCCTCGTTTGCTCTTAGCTCTGCAACACCTCTCTCTTCAACTTTACCGATCCATTCGCATAACTCATGAATTGGCTTTGCGCTGTTGTAAATCATGCTGCCGTCTTCGTACTCAAACTTTTCCCTGCGATCATCGAACTTTTGTGCTGCTAGTTGGTTGTGCAAAACAGCAAGCTCGCAAAGCGGTTTCATCTTTTCGAAGTAGTCGGATTTAAGGTGCATCAGCTCAGGGATAAAGTGCTCAGTTGCGAACCGCTCAAGCACTTCTTTTTTGCTAACTGGAACTTTGGTCAGCTCATGAAGCGGAATTTTGATAATGGAGTTGCTTTTGCCGCTATTGACCGTAGCCCTTACATGAAGTGTTGTCTTTTTGCTTTTCTTGGTAGATAGCTCTTCGATTGTGGTAACGGAAGGAAATACCTTGTCGTAAGTAATCCTAGCTACAGCTTCTTCTTTCTTATTTTCGGATGCTTCGATTTTTTGTTTTGCAGCCAAAATGCGTTCTTCGATATTCATAGTAATCACCGTTTATTATTATTAATTAGTTTATATGTATATATTTACATGTATTCGAAAATACGCCAACAAAATATTTGACAATCTGACAAAATAATATTAATTGATATTCTATTTTGTTCAAAAATAATATTTAAGAATTTTTGAATATTGGAAAAATGGCGGGGGGAATATGTTTTGTTGATTAAATTTAATTATTGGTTATAGTTTGAGAGTCCAAATATATATAAAAATTAATTAATGTCAGGCTGGGAAAATAAAATAGTATGTTTTTTGGAATATCAAATATAGTAGCTAATATTATTTATGCAAATAGAAGAAAGGCTCCAAGTTAATTATACTTCGATTTAAATTAATAGCTTATGATGGGTTGGTGACAAGAGAAAAGCCACCCGTAGGTGGCTAGAGTTAGAGGGAAGGGGAGTAGTCAGAAGTCGTAAGTGACCGTTTTGGCAGGGGAAGTGCTGTCTGACTTCTTGGGTTTTTGAGGTATGTTTTTTGGTAATTCAATGACCTCATGTTGAGACTCGGTGATGACTTCGTTATTAAGGTTGATGCCATGGAGCTGGATGTAACTCTCATCAGGGCTTAGTGCGTGCATCAATTCGCCGTTGTCATACATCTCTTTTGTTCTCAGTGGGTCAGGCTCATTCCATCCAAAGAACTCCCCAATCATCTCTATTAAGCATTCAGCAAATTTGCGGTTAATCATTGCCTCATATTCAGGCTTGGTCATTTTTCCCAGTCTCCTGAGAGCAGTCATTTTGATGCGTTGGCTAACGCAGTACCTGCCGTCTCTCCTGTGGACTTTGAAATTTTTTCGGTTAGGCTTCCTCATCCGTTTAGCGAAGAATTGCTCGTCCATCATTGCCTGAACATCGAATGCAACTTGAGCAAGAAGCTTGATGTCTTTGATCTTGGTGAATGCAATCACATCAGCCTCAAGACCGTCTCGCATTCGGGTTTCACGCTCCGAAAGTCCTTTGGCAGCGTTAAGTTGAGCTACCGTGATTTTGGTTAGGCGCTGTTGCATCTTTTTGAATCCAAACCTTCCTGAGCCGCCTAGCTTCGATGCAGAGCAGATGAAGTTTGGGCCACCTTCTTCAGTCTTGATTCTGTAAGTGATGCCCTTGACTTTACCCGCTTCTGTGAAGCTCATCTGGACGCCAACGCCCGCTTCTCTTAGTGCTAGCATCCATTCGCTGAGGCTGGGCTTGTAGTCTTCATTGAAGAGGTTTTCATGAATAGCATTGAGTCTTCTTACAATGTCGTTTTTGTGGGGCATTCGCTTCTTGTCTGATAGCTCCTGAGAGTTGTTTTGAACCATCTCGTATGAGCCGTCAGGTTGCTTGACTGGCTTCATGTCGTCGCCTGGGCTAGCTAGCCGAGTAAGGTTGAAATCCTTTTCAATTTGACGAACAATCTCGAAAGCTCTTGTGTGCTCCTGCCATTCGGGAACTACATTGTTTGTCATTAGGTCGATTCTTGAAGCGATGATGTGCACGTGCGGATTACTTTTTTTGTTGTGTAAGAACGAGATCCAGCGAGTGTTTTTGTAGCCAAGCTTCTGCATAAAATACTCAGTTGCTTTGGCCCAGTCATCTTCTGAAAGTAAGTCTTCTTCAGGAAGTGAGAGAACAAAGTGCTTCAGGGGCTTTTCGCAGCGCGGGTTGCGATTGTTAGCATCGATGAACTCATCAATGACATCGTCCCAGTTTTCGTTAATTGCCTTTGGTTTGAATATCATCTCATCTGCTGACTCAAGCTCGTTGGATGTGATATAGATGCTTTCAGATGCCTCTTTAGATTCAGCGGCGTAAATGAGAAGCTGGATGGCGTCCAGCTCCTGATCGTCTTCTACATCCTCAATAGGCTCATGGGTGCGTGATGCGTACCTGATGAGCCTTGTTGCGTCCTCGGCGGTTTGCCTGATGTTCTTGGGCATACACTCTTTAAAAATCATTGTAGCCCCCCTTTTGCTTCAATAGTCTCTCTGACTACATCTAGCTCATTTAGCGTGAGCTTGTTGATGGCAAGGGCCATGATGACGTCATTGCTTAAGTCGTTTTGGATTTCAGCTCTCAGTCTCCTGAGTTCTTTTGTGAGTTCGATGCCGCTGCGCACTAAGTGTCGCGCTTCGTCGTCACTGATAATTGACTTGTATGTGTTGATGTGACGCATAAGCTGGCCGTGATTGGAAAAGTGGCTTGAAGACATAGAGAGAAAGCCCTTGGTGAGCTGAGTGGTCTTTGGCACGGTATTGCCGATGATGCGGTCTCTACAGTACTCGGAGACTTTTTCGTAGCCCTGATCCTCTGCTCGCTTGCAAGCTAGATCGTGGACAGATTCTGTAACCCTGCATCTCAGGTCTTTAGTCTGTTTTTGGTCGGGGGCTTTGCGCGGTGCGCCGCCCCTCTTTTTATTAGTAGTGTTCATTCTGTTTACCTATTTAATTATTATTATTTTGAGGTTAGCATTTTCTGCTGTTTATTCTTATTATTGTTTGTAAATATTCTTCAAGTGCCACTGGCGGCACAACAACTGTCACTGGCGGCACTGAAAGTGCCATTCACGGCACCAAGGGTGCCCGTGGCTCCTGAGCGAAGCGAAATCAGCGCAAAACACGAAGTGGTTTTGTAAGAGCCTGCGGAGCACTAGCAGTTGGAAGGGCAGGAACGAAGTTCCGTGTCCCTGACAACTCCAGCTAGCTACCTATATTTCAATCAAAATAAGGCTTTTACTGAATAAAAACCTCTTCATATTGCTTAGCAGTGCACGTGTGCGCTGAAATATAAGCTCGCCAAGCCTTTGCTTTGACAGTGTGCGCTTTAATTTCTATATTTTTAAAGAGCGACTGGAATATTTTCCCTAGTCATATTTATATATTAAAACTAGTGTTTCTATTAATCAACTGACATCATATTTATTATCTGGTATGCTATTAAAACTTTTTCGCTAAATATGAGTTGCTCGAAAGTTTCCCCAAAAAATATGAGCGACGCACAAATGGTTAAGTATTTGTATTAAAAGTAAACATCAAAGTAATGCTTTTTTGGAGAATTTCACTTCATACCCAATAAATTAATTTAGTAATATTACAAATGAAGAAAGATGAATTGTGAGTAATGATTGCGGTACGGCTCAATCAACCAAAAAAGGTGGAAGGGTTGCGTATACAGAGTTCATTGCGCATCACGAAGATTTTTAAGAGGTAGAAGTCATGGCTACCACAATAGAGCTGACAGGATCACGAGTGCTCCCTTAGCCGCCTCTGGCGAATAGCTCGATGTTATCTCATTCGTCTTGCTTTTAGCTTTTGGAAGTATTCATCCAAGCCTTTTAAGTCTGCTCTATCTCTTCGCAGCTCGGAAATGCTCCGCTGGCTTAGAGCGACATATCGTGTCCAAACATATAAGTGCTACATTTGCTCATCGCGGAATCGATTGTTTCAATATCGATCTCAGAGGTGCCAGCTAAATGATGAAAACGTTGTGGTTTAATCTCGTGATTAAAACGCTCAACAACACCTCGAACTAACCTCTCTTCAATGAGTTGCTCAAACGTTTCTCTCATTCTTGAGTAAATGGTTTTAGCTTGATACTTATAATCATCTTGGGAAGCGCTGCTGCTTTCAGGGCCAAAACAAGATACTCCTTCAAAGCACCAATTGGTGACTTGGTTTTCATTGAGTCATGTGGTGGAACTCCGTGCAATGCTCGTAAGAGTTTTCTTCATCGTTAATGCCGTGATTGCTCTATTCCGTGCAAAGTGATAGCAACCAGATTTTCGGTGGAGTTCATAAACTAATAGCCCAACATTTTTTCAGTATTGATGTCTGTTAGTATCTTCTACGAAAGTATTTCACAACATCAAATATGCGCCTGATTTCGCTAGGACAGTGCCTATCTGATTCGTTTTTTCGGTAAGTATTTTGAGAGTGCACATAGCACATGAAATGGAAATCAAACTGCTATATAGTTAGTCAATCGGAGCCCTGAATGGGTATGAATAATTAGTCATTGCATGAATAGACACTGCATAAATCTCCAACTTTATAAGCCATGGTTTATACGAACTGTTGAAAATGTGATGAAAAATAATTTTAGAGGGAATTTAAGGCGTTGATAAAAAACAATCAAAATCAAACAGTTAAGTTGATAAAGAAAACCTCCTTGGCAAAGCGAATAATCCCTTGTTTGGATGTCCGTGATGGACAAGTGGTTAAGGGCGTTCAGTTCCGTAACCATGAAATTATTGGTGACATCGTTCCGCTAGCACAACGCTATGCAGAAGAGGGCGCCGATGAGCTGGTATTTTATGACATCACCGCATCAAGTGACGGTCGCGTGGTTGATAAGAGCTGGGTAAAACGCGTAGCAGAAGTGATCGATATTCCTTTCTGTGTGGCTGGTGGTATTAAATCTGCAGAAGATGCAGCGCGCATTCTTGAGTTTGGTGCGGATAAAGTGTCTATTAACTCACCGGCATTGGCTAATCCACAACTGATCACTGACCTTGCTGATAAGTTTGGCGTGCAGTGTATCGTTGTCGGTATCGACTCATACTTCGATAAAGAAACCGGTAAATATCAGGTTTACCAATTCACTGGCGATGAGGCGCGTACTAAAGCAACCAAATGGGAAACTAAAGATTGGGTGCAGGAAGTACAGAAACGTGGCGCAGGTGAGATTGTGTTAAATATGATGAACCAAGATGGCGTTCGTAATGGCTATGACATCGATCAGCTAAACATGGTGCGTGAAGTGTGTAATGTGCCGTTGATTGCCTCTGGTGGCGCGGGTGCAATGGAACACTTTGCTGAAGCCTATAAGAAGACCAACGTGGATGGGGCGTTAGCAGCTTCGGTATTCCACAAGCAAGTCATCAATATTGGTGAACTTAAACAGTATTTAAAACAACAAGATGTAGAGGTGCGACTATGAGTTTTGAAACCGCAAGCTTATCAAAAACAGAAGTAGGCGCATTGTCAGAGCGTATTAACTGGGAAAAAGTAGATGGCTTAGTGCCAGCTATTGTTCAAGATTACCAATCGAGCCAAGTTTTAATGATGGGGTACATGAACCCAGCAGCACTTGAGAAAACAGGTGAAACTGGCAATGTGACGTTTTTCTCTCGCACAAAAGAGCGCCTTTGGACGAAAGGTGAAACGTCAGGCAACGTATTGCAACTGCAAAACATCGCCTTGGACTGTGACAGCGACACTTTACTGATTAAGGTTAATCCCATTGGCCCAACATGCCACACAGGTACAACAACGTGTTGGGATGGAGACAAGCAAGAAGAGTCTCAGATGGTGTGGCTTCATCAGCTTGAGCAGCTATTGGCTGCCCGCAAGGACGCAGACCCTGAGTCTTCTTATACTGCCAGCCTATATGCCCGTGGCACCAAGCGTATTTCGCAAAAAGTGGGCGAAGAAGGCGTTGAAGTCGCGCTTGCGGCGACGTCGGGCGATAAGGCGGAATTAGTGTGTGAATCAGCAGATTTGATTTACCACCTAATGGTTCTTCTTCAAGACCAAGGCTTATCGATGAACGATGTGGTGAACAAATTAAAAGAGCGCCATAAGTAAGCTCTCTTTGGATTAATCGAACCACGTAACAGATAGATAAAGCCCCGTAAGCGTTGTCGTCTACGGGGCTTTTTAGCGTTCAACTCCTGAGTATATATTTTCACTTTTAGGCCTCGTCATTCCGAGGAGCCTAAGCGACATCAGGAATCTCTTCTATTAATCTGACTTCCTAGTTGTGCGAGTTACCCGCAGCACTTTTTATATTTCTTCCCACTACCACAAATGCACGGATCATTACGGCCGATCTTGAAGCTTTCAACCGTTTGGTTTAGGCGAGGATCGATTTCTGGTTCTGGTTGGCTTTGTTCTAGGAATTCACCGTCGATATAAAACCATAGGCCGTTTTTACGAACGAAACGCGAGCGCTCTTGCATACAGTACTGCGCGCCGTCTTCATTGAAGTAAGCTTTAAATTCAACAAAGCCTTCGTCTTGGTGCGAGCCTGCCGCGGTATCGATGACTTCTAAACCTGCCCAGTCACTGTCGATAGATTCGGCAATGCCTTCTCTTTGTGCTTCTGCATTGCAGCTAGGGTGATAAGTCGCAACAACATAGTCAACCAAACCCAGCACGTGTGCTGAATAACGAGAGCGCATTAATTGCTCTGGTGTTTCAACGGCACTGTGGTTAAGGTGCGCTGATTCACAGCACTGTTGGTAAGTATTGTTGCTACCGCATGGGCATAAAGACATAGTCAGGTCCTGTAAAAATGGCCTCTATTAAGAGGCCATGAATGAATGCGTGGGAGTTTACCAAGAAACGATCGCTCACCAAAGCTTAGTTTCTATTGAAACTATTAAAGCTATAGTACGAAGTATGTTATTTCAGGGCTGGAGCCAATAGCTCTTGGGCCCAAGTTGTCGCTTCGTCATAAGCTTGACCAAGTTGAGCTTCACTCAGTTTGAGAAGCTGGCGAATACGAGTCGCTTCATCCCAACGAGCTTGTTCATAAGCAACGACCATCGCCAATACAGCACCTAACACGCCTTTACGTTGAATTAAGGCTTGTTTGATCTCTACGTCTATCGGCACTGAATCGAGTACTTGTTTCAATGGTTGGTCAAAGAGTGAGTCCAATAGAGAGAACATACCAGTCAAAAAGGCTTGTCCAGGCTCAACCTTAACATTCATCTTTTCGACTAAGAGTTCACACTGACGTGCGCGTATTACCGCTAAACCATAAAGAGAGTCGGGCTTATCTTCTTTCGCGGATGCGATAGCCACTAGTGAAACGAACTTACGTAGCTTCTGTTCACCTAGGTAAATAAGCGCTTGGCGGAATGAACGAATTGTCGTTGCTGATCCTCCTGCGGAGTTTACGTACGTAAGCAGCTTATACGACATGGTCACATCAAGCGTAATTAAACGCTCTACTTCACCAAAATCGATAGGGTCGTGTGCAATCTCTTTTAACAGTTGAACGGTAGTCAGAAATGCAGGGTTGAGCGCACGGGTTTGGATCATCTCTGGTTTGCTAAAGAAGTAACCTTGAAAGTAGGTAAAGCCGGCTTTCTTCGCTTCTTGGTATTCTTCGTATGTCTCTACTTTTTCGGCAAGGAACGTGATATCTAGCCCTTTGAGAGAGTTCATAAACATCGCCGCTTTGGCAATTGGAGTCAAACGGATATCAAACTTGATAATCGAAACGAAGGGTAAGAAGCGTTTCCAAGCTTTACTTGGCACAAAATCGTCTAACGCGATCGTGTAACCCGCGTCATAGATTGTTTTGATTGCTTCAAGTAATTCGTCTGTTGGTTCGCAGTCTTCAAGAACCTCTACAACGAGGCTTTCTTTGGGGAACAGAGTAGGGACTAAGTTGATTAGGCTTGCGTAAGGGAAGTTTACGAACCCAAGCTTATCACCCAACGTATTATAGTGAGTTGATAAGAAGTGATCGGAAAGCAAACGGCTAGTAGCGAGCTCCGGCTCTACTTCAGGGAAAGTGTTCTTAGGACCGTCCCTGAATAGCAACTCGTAACCTATGGTTTTCTTGCTTGTATCGAGTATTGGTTGACGCGCTACGTATGAATATTTCAACTTGGTACTGTGTTCGGTTTATTTCTGGTAGAGAGATAATAGCTAATTCAGTAGAAATTACCATACACTTTCTAAGAAAGTCTGACCGACAATAATAATCAAACTGAAAGTTTAAGAGTGACGTTAAAAGCTATTGCTAAACGCTCGATTCTGTAGTTCAAAACTTTGCGGCGTGAACACCAGCACGGAACCTTGCGTATACCAATCGCCAAGTACGATACGGGTTTTAATGCAATTATTGGCACTGAATGTGTGGATGTCTGGACGATGAGTATGACCGTGGATCATCAGAGCGACATTGTTTCGTTCCATCACATCTTCAACTTCTTGCTGTGTCACATCCATGATGTCGAGAGACTTGGTCTGCTTGTCATCTTTGATATCAGATTGAACCTTCGAAACAATTTTCTTCTTGATGAAAAATGGAATTCGATTGAAGACCCATTGTAACCATGGCTGATGCACTTTTTCGCGGAAGGCGAGGTACTTTACATCTTCAGTACATAGCGTATCACCATGCAACACCACTGCTTTTTGCCCGTAGATATCGATTGTCGATACTTCGTCGAGAAGTTGAACGCCCGTTTGCTTGGCAAATTTTTTACCGACAAGGAAATCACGGTTCCCTTGAGTGAAGTAACAAGGTACGCCTGTTTTCACCAAATCGATAAACGCTTGGCGAATAGAAGTCGCGAACTCACTCTTGTCGTCGTCACCAATCCAGAATTCGAAAAGGTCGCCTAGCACGTATAGTGCATCTGCTTCGATGGCTTCCTTCCTCATAAAGGTTAAGAAGCAGTCTGTGATGTCTTGTCGTGACGGAGCAAGGTGCAAGTCTGATATAAAATATGTTTTCATAGGTCTAAAAAAAGGGAGCGATTCGCTCCCTATATCCTGATTTTATCGGCTCATCAATACTAACCGAAAGCGATGAATTAAGCTTCGATTGTAGTACCAGTGATGATCACTTCTTCTAGAGGTACGTCTTGGTGCATACCCATAGAACCAGTGCTAACACCTTTAATCTTGTTTACGATGTCCATGCCTTCAACAACTTCTGCGAATACACAGTAACCCCAACCGTCTAGGCTTTCGCTACGGAAGTTTAGGAAAGAGTTGTCGTTAACGTTGATGAAGAACTGAGAGCTCGCTGAATGCGGTTCCATAGTACGAGCCATTGCTAGCGTACCAACTTTGTTCGCAAGACCGTTGTTTGCTTCGTTCTTGATCGTTGCACGAGTCGCTTTTTCTTTAAGGCCAGAAGTCATGCCGCCGCCTTGAATCATGAAACCATCGATAACACGGTGGAATAGTGTGTTGTCGTAGAAACCGTCACGGCAATACTGTAGAAAGTTTGCGCTTGTTTCTGGTGCTTTTTCTTCATTAAGTTGAACTTTGATGTCACCAAAATTTGTGTGAAGGATGATCATGATTGTTACCTTACTGTCTTTTTAATATGAAAAGCGATTCTAGCCTAGTTTGATTGAGTTTCAAAATACGAAATCGTCAATAGATAACAAGGAGTTTAGCCGATTTGGTGGTGAAAGGTATTACCTATTAAGGTATGACTTGTTATACTGCGAGCTTATTTTTGATTAATCCATAAAATAGATAGAGATCATGCTGAAGATATATAACACGCTCACAAGACAGAAAGAGGAATTCAAACCAATTACAGCTGGCAAAGTCGGTATGTATGTCTGTGGGGTAACCATATACGATCTCTGTCATATTGGTCATGGTCGTACGTTCGTTTCTTTCGATGTAGTAACTCGCTACCTTCGTTACCTTGGCTACGATTTGAACTTCGTTCGTAACATCACAGATATCGATGATAAAATCATCAAACGCGCTAACGAAAACGGTGAGTCTTGTGACTCTCTGACTGAGCGTTTAATCGGTGAAATGCACGCAGACTTTGATGCATTGAACATGAAACGTCCTGACGTCGAGCCTCGTGCTACAGAATACATCACTGAAATCATCGAGCTTGTTGAAAAGCTGATAGAACGTGGTTTCGCTTACGTTGCAAGCAACGGCGACGTGATGTTCGAAGTAAAGAAATTCGACGAATACGGCAAGCTTTCTAAGCAAGACCTTGATCAGCTTCAAGCGGGTGCTCGAGTTGATATTGAATCTGCAAAACGTAGCCCATTAGACTTCGTTCTTTGGAAGATGTCTAAGCCTGGTGAACCTACATGGGAATCGCCATGGGGTCCGGGTCGTCCAGGTTGGCACATCGAATGTTCAGCAATGAATTCATCTATTCTTGGTAACCACTTTGATATCCACGGTGGTGGTTCAGATCTACAGTTCCCTCACCACGAGAACGAAATCGCACAGTCTTGCTGCGCTCACGGCACTCAGTATGTAAATACTTGGATGCACAGCGGTATGGTGATGGTAGACAAAGAGAAGATGTCTAAGTCACTTGGTAACTTCTTCACTATTCGTGATGTGCTAGCACATTACGATGCTGAAACGGTACGTTACTTCCTTATGTCTGGTCACTACCGTAGCCAGCTAAATTACAGCGAAGATAACCTAAACCAAGCTCGCGCATCACTAGAGCGTCTATACACGTCACTTCGTGGCCTAGACCTTACAGCAGCTCCTGCTGGTGGCGAAGAGTATGTGACTCGATTCTCTACAGCGATGAACGACGATTTCAACACGCCTGAAGCTTATTCAGTACTGTTTGAAATGGCTCGTGAAATCAACCGTATCAAGCCTGAAAGCATCGAAAAAGCGAGTGGACTTGGTGCATTGATGCGTGAACTAGCAGACATCATCGGTATTCTTCACCAAGAGCCAGAAGCCTTCCTACAAGGTGATGCGGCAGGTAATGACGATGAAGTGGCTGAAATCGAAGCGTTGATCAAACTGCGTAACGACTCTCGTGCTTCAAAGGATTGGGCAAACGCCGATCTTGCACGTGACAAGCTAAACGAGTTGGGTATTGTTCTGGAAGATGGCCCAGAAGGTACGACTTGGCGTCGTAAGTAAATCTTATAAAAAGGGCTGATTTTCAGCCCTTTTTTCTAGCACGAATTCTCTATTTTCACCTTTCTATCTTCAACTTTTAATTAACAGGAATATTTCTGTGGCTCAGATGTATTTTTATTACTCGGCAATGAATGCGGGTAAATCAACAACGCTTCTTCAATCTTCATTCAACTACCAAGAACGTGGCATGACGCCAGTGATCTTTACGGCAGCGTTGGACGACCGTTATGGTATCGGTAAAGTGAGCTCACGAATTGGTCTGCAATCTGAAGCTCAGCTGTTTAAAAATGACACCAACATGTTTGATGCGATCAAAAAGCTTAATGAGGAAGAAAAGCGTCATTGTGTTTTGATCGATGAGTGCCAATTTTTATCGAAGGAGCAGGTGTACCAATTAACAGAAGTGGTTGATAAACTGCACATCCCTGTACTTTGTTACGGCTTACGTACCGATTTCTTGGGTGAACTGTTTGAAGGTAGCCGTTACTTACTGTCTTGGGCAGATAAACTTGTTGAGCTTAAAACAATTTGTCACTGTGGCCGTAAAGCGAACATGGTAATCCGTACCGATGAGCACGGTGTCGCGATTGCTGAAGGCGACCAAGTGGCTATTGGTGGTAACGACAAATACGTTTCTGTTTGCCGCCTGCACTACAAAGAAGCGTTAGGTAAATAAGTCGATTTATAGTTCAGCTAGCTAAAACGAAAAACGGTGACCAAGTGTCACCGTTTTTGTTTATTGAGCCAGTGCTGTTTCTTTATTCCAATCAGAGCTTTTGATTTATTCGAATCCGAGCTTCTTCAACGCTTGATAAGCGTGATCAACGTCGTCGGGTATTGGCATTTCAATCTGAAACCCTTTATCTGGATAGGATTTGATTCGTTCATAATCAGCAATTAATGCACCTAACACCATGTTTAACGGCAACTCTTCGTTAAAGTAATCAACCCAATCCTGCCATTTTGAAGTCACCGTGACTTCTGTCGTTTCTTCAGGCCACTGTTTGCTAAAGGTAGCGTAGGTTCGTTTCTCCATGAAGGGCTTCTGAACTAAGGTTAGCCTCTTCGGCGATAACCCTTGCTCTGTCAGTAACTTATGAGTGAATCGTACATTTTCCCCAGTATTTGTTGCGTGTTTCTCTATGATAATGTCAGAGTCAGGCACACCACAATCTCGTGCGATAGAAGCGAATGTTTCAGCTTCTGAGCGTTCAAAGCTTCCTTCCGTAAAGCGTCCCACACCACCAGAAAAAACAATGTAAGGCGCGACCTTTTGGTTATACAGATCCGCTGCGTACTCAGCGACGCGAGTATCATTACTGCACAATACAAAGATACAGTCTGAAGGCGTAACCTTGTGACCCATAGACATAAAGTTCCAAAGGGTGTCGACTGAGCGATGCAGTTTTATGTTGGGATCTTTGTTAGCTATAGATTGTTCAGTCATGAAGTGCGTCCAGTGTGAATTCGAATTTAAATGAATAACCTAAGCCGAGAATCTTCTTTGAAGAGATCAGTTTGTCTGGGGTATCAACAACAGCGGGTAGAGGCTCACTGCTGTTGGCGCTTTTCAGTGCTGCGGCATAAAATTCCGCCTTACTTACTGTGTTTGGTGTTGTCACGTTAACCACTTCGTTGTGCAGTTGACTGATAGCGAAATCGACAGCGCCAATCGCGTCGTCAAGGTGCAGCATATTGGCTGGAGCTTGGGTGCTGACTTGTTTTAACTTGCTTGCAAAGCGTGATGGGTGACGGCTTGGGCCTATTAACCCACTAAAACGAAGAATGGTGTAGTCGATACCTGAATCAATCACTGACTGTTCAGCTTGCAGCATGATTCGCGCGTTATCGGAAAATAAAGACGCGTGCTCGTTATCTGAGGTTGAAAGGGCTAGCGATGCATCCAGTTCGTTCAACACACCCGGCTTGGTTGGGTATACCGTGGTTGAACTGACCATAATGAGCTTTTTAATGTTGGCCTTTTGGCATGCGTTGGTGAGCTGCTGCCAGTAGTCGGCATACTCTTGTCCGGCTCCTTTTCTAAAGCCAGGGGGAAGCTACCAATTACAATCTCAGTGTTGTTTTCGAGTAACAGTGAATAGAGTCGCCCGATAGTCTGTTCTGGCTCGGATGAATCAAAACTAAACACTTCACATGGGATTTGCTCGCTACCAATGGTGTTTGCTCCCGCTTGGGTCGTTTTCGTGACCACCACTCGGTTACCATGTTTTTCTAAATGTTCAGATAAAGGTGCACCTACCCATCCCGCACCGACAATAAATATAGAAGCCATGTGTTCCTCACAACTGCAAATTACGAATTTACAATAAGCCTAACAAACCTTTGGCCAAAAATGAAAAAACTCCACGGCCGAAGCGAGTGGAGTTTTTGCTAGTACAATAGAGCTTTATTTAAGTACGCGAAGCAGCTTGTCTGCACGCTCTGCCATCTCAATACCTTCATCTGTTAGGTAACCGCCGTCTGGCTGAGTACAAAGGTTTTTTTCGAATAGGCGCTTAACAGCGTCTTGAGTTTCTTGAGCAGCCTCTTGATGAACTTTAATTCCAGTAGCAGCACTACTTACATCAAATTGAAGAAGGAGGTTTAAATCAGCAATATGTTCAGCGTTGTACTTCATAATTAACCTATATATTCATAACGTTCTCTACCTTCACCTTAGTGCGCATTCTCGGCTCAGGCAATAGCAAATAAAGAGAATTGATAAGTGATACCAAATTGATTAATTAATCATCGAGTGATGAGTTTATTTTGTTTATATTGGGTGATTTGCACCCACTTAAATCATCAGTGATGTTTATTGCTAAGTGGTTGTAATATATTGTGACTAGAAATAATTTGCATTGAGCGAATATTGTATAAAAAGGATATGCATAAGTGAGAGCGAACAAAGTAGCATTAACGATCAGTATGCTATTTGCTATCTCAGGTTGTCAAAGCACACCCTCAGAGCAGACAGACGCGAACCAAAACACAAACAACAATAATGAATCTACAATAGAAGTCCGTTCATTTCAGTCTGTCCAAAGCGTTTACTCCGAATGGGAAGTTAAGCTTGAAGACCATGCTCAATTGTCTCTCTATGCACCAGAGAATTACAATGAACTATTAGACGCATGGGATGATGCTGAAAGCATTTATGCGGACTTATTGAAAGACGAAACTCGAATAACCAAGAGTTACTCCATTTTTTCGAGCCTAACTTACGCTGAAGCCTTCGATGAAAAAATCGCTTTGATCAAATCAAACTATGACTCGATCTTAGTGTTAAAGAAGAAGGCTGACCGAGTACTCGCTGATTCGATTGTCCAAATGGATTACCTAAAGTTCCTTGGCGCAGATACCATGTTTACCTCGAGCTATAAACGTTTGTATTCAGAATACAGTGAGTTGTTCGAGTATGTGCTGGTCGATGAGCTTGAAGACGCTCAAGAAGCGCAGGTCGAATTTCTTAACAATGCTCGTTTACTCGAAGTTAAAGTGGCGCATAAGAAATACATCGAACCTTTGAAGAACGAATTAGAGTTCTTGGAAGATGAAGATTTTGATGATGTTGCTCCGCTGACCTTTGCGAAGGCGACATCTCAAATTGCGTTGGCCGAAAGCCAAGTGAAAGCCAGCCCTCGTGAAAAGTCGATCATTGAAGACGCGGTTCACGCTGCAGAGTTTGAATTGAATCACGTGCGCAGTGTCGCTCATGAAGTCAAAGTGCTCGCGAGTGTAAAAGGCGACAAGTTCGAACAGTCGGTTTTGAATACTGAGAATCAGCTACTGAGCATTTCACAAATCGTCAATGATGAAGATTACCGTGATGTTGGGCTACGTCAGCAATCACAGAAGATTGTAGCGAGTGTTAAAGCGTTAAAAAACTCCGATATGACAGAGCTGTTAAAGTCAGAGATTGAAACTTTAACTGAGCAATTGGCTCTGCTGGAGTCTGAAAACCAGAAGCAAGCGCAGCAATTGTCTGAAGCAACCAAGCACAGTGAGTTTCTAGGTGAGCAGATTACGAAGAGTGATGCTCACATAAAAAGCTTAGAAGAGTTAGTGGATAGTTTGAAAAGCTTAGGTGGCAAAGTTGCCAACGAAAGTGACTCTGATGTGATGCCCCCGACTATTGAATCTAATTTAGAGGATGCAACCTTAGAACAATCATCAGAAGGAGTGATTGAACCTTCGGTTTAGTATCACTAATTTCTTTATTTGTGATTGAGTTAAAAGCGCCTAAGGGCGCTTTTTTGCGTTCTGTTGATCTATATCAAAATCTACAAATAAAAGCGCTCAGTGAGTCGTTATAGTGTACGTCATTCTTTTGGTTTTAATGTAACTTGTTGATATTTATAGGTGTGTTATTTTCTATGCTGATAACTAATCATTCAGCAGAGTTTTCTTTTTACTACTAAAGTCGTATGAATTTGGAATAACTCGGACTATTTGCTTTCAACAAGGCTGTGAGAGGCATTTTGAGCCTAAAATAGCTCTTGAATTCAGAAATGAAAGAGAGGATTATCGCGCTCCCGACGACATGTTTCAAAATGTAAATCATCATGAATCTAAACCAATTTGACTCATTATTACCGCCACAAATGGCTGAGCGCGCTGCAGATATTGGCGTAGGTAAAGCAACCAAAGACCCAATCAAATCTTTTCTCTTAGCGATTTCCGCTGGCATACATATCGGTATTGCGTTTGTGTTCTACACCATCGTAACGACCGGTGCTGGTGATTTGCCTTGGGGTATTACTCGCCTATTAGGTGGCCTTGCATTTAGCTTGGGCTTAATTCTCGTTGTTGTTACCGGTGGTGAGTTATTTACCAGCTCGGTGCTTACTCTGGTTGCTCGTGCAAGTGGCAAAATTACTTGGCGCACGCTCGTCAAGAACTGGGCTACGGTTTATGTAGGTAACTTGATTGGCGCATTGTTGCTGGTGGCATGTATGCTTCTGACCAAACAGTACATGTTTGACCATGGCCAGGTTGGTTTAAATGCAATGGCGATTTCCCAACACAAGATGCACCACGATTTTATCCAAGCTATCGCGCTTGGTATCATGTGTAATGTATTGGTTTGTATCGCGGTATGGATGACGTTTAGTGGACGTACACTGACCGACAAAATCGCAGTAATGATTTTACCTGTTGCGATGTTCGTATCGGCTGGTTTCGAGCACTGTATTGCGAATATGTTCCAAGTCCCTTTAGCTATCGGCATTAAAACATTTGCTCCAGCTGAATTCTGGACAATGACAGGCGCTAACCCAGCGGACTATGTTGACCTGAACATGATGGACTTTTTGATGAACAACTTGCTGCCCGTTACCATCGGTAACATCATTGGCGGTGGTATCTTTGTTGGTATGTGGTATTGGCTAATCTATTTACGTGACTAATTCAGTTTACGAGATTAGTTGAAGCTCAGTGACAATACTGAACTGACTTATGACATTTACCAGAAGACGGTCTGCATTGCAGGCCGTTTTTTATTTGTGGAAAACCTACTCACTCACTTCTCAAATTGTCATGTGAACGCTCAATAGTATTACTCAACGTATGTGTATATGTCTTTGAAAACACCGAAGGATCAACGGTAATGATCGTTCTTTGGGTGGAAATGGACAAAAAAGGATCTATATTGTTTTGGTTATCCACAATTTCTGTGGATAACCTGTCTCAAATTCAGTGAGTAACCAGGCCTCAAGGGAGTGGGGAGGTTATTTCGAAGGCTGTATTTTAGCGAGAACTCGTCCTTCTTTCGTCAAGCAATTCTTCAATGAAAGGTGAAGAGCAAGTGCCAAAGAGCAACTCATCATCACGAAAATAGCCAGCATGATCATCAGTTGATACTTAATCGCGATCATCGGTGACGCCCCACCAAGAATTTGTCCTGTCATCATTCCTGGTAGTGTCACTAAGCCTGTCGTAGCCATAGAAGCCATAATCGGAGACATCGCTTTCTGTATTGCATTACGTACAAAAGGCGAAGCTGCATAGCTTGGTGAGGCTCCTAACGCGATTGCCGCTTCATATTCTGATTTCTGCGTTTCAAAAGCATCAAACAGGTTCTGCAATGCCACTATATTACTGCTTAAGCTATTACCCAATAACATCCCTGCTATCGGGATAAGGTATTGCGCGTTAAAAACCGGTGTTGGTTTAATGATGAAAAAGCAGATGAACAAGACAATAGGTACACAAGTTACCGCAAGGCTAATGGCGACAGGAGCCAAAAGTAGGTTTCTTGGTAGCCTAGACTTTTCAACAATCGAGCTTGCTCCGACGATAATCATCGCAAGCAACCACAGTAAATTGACCCACAAGCTATTCAACGTGAACAGATATTCTAGGTAAAGACCAACGAGAAATAATTGAACAGCCATGCGAATTATGCTGATAGAAGCTTCTTTGCCAAGGCCGAGTTTTAATTTGTGGTTGATGGTAATGGGTAGCAAGAGAAGTGAGCTGAAGAACAATAACTGCCACCAAGATATATCAATAACGTCTTGCATAATGATTCCTTTTAAGTGGTCTCCATCATATCTGAAAGTACCAAATCATGCATTTCAACTGTAAAGTCACCAATTCTAAAAATGATCAATCATTTAACAAACAAAACACAAAATAGTGGTTGTTTGAGGCTTTTTTAGCTACTACTTAGTAGGTAAAAAGTTAAAATTGGTTGTCAGATGGTTGCGTGCATGTTGGTTTTTAACATTTGTGAAATATACTTAATTCTTCACATTTGTTAATACTTTTTAATAACTTTGTTTAACTGAAAACAAGTTTGGATGACCTCAAAAAAGTATTGATTAGCAAGGGTTATAACGGGGGATTTGATTGAACCCTACTTTGTGTATGGTCTAAAATTTGTTGTTAGATACTCAAGAACTTTAGCCCCATAGAATGGGTTACTCGAAATTACTAAATACAAAATAGGCAAAATGTATGAGTGATGTTAATAAAATTGAAACTGGCGAAAAACGCTCGTTGGAGTGGAAGTCTTTCCTCTTCATCGCGGTGGTTCTCTTTCCAATATTAAGTGTGGCTTTTGTAGGCGGTTACGGCTTCCTAGTTTGGGCACTGCAAGTGTTTGTATTCGGACCTCCTGGTGCTCACGGCGGCATGTAATGCCCTCTAGTAACAACATTTTTTAAAATCAATATTTAAGAGAGCTAAACATGAAATCATTTTTAGTTAAATTATGGCGCACAATGACTCGCCCTGCAGTACACATCAGTCTTGGTGTACTAACTATGGGTGGCTTTATCGCCGGTGTTATTTTCTGGGGCGGTTTCAATACAGCGCTAGAACACACAAATACAGAAGAGTTCTGTGTAAGCTGTCACACGATGCGTGACAACGTGTACGTAGAACTGCAAGAAACGGTTCACTGGAAAAACACTTCTGGTGTGCGTGCTACTTGTCCTGACTGTCACGTTCCACATGAATGGACAGCAAAAATCGCTCGTAAGATGCAAGCATCTAAAGAAGTATTCGCTCAAGTATTTGGTGACCTAGATACACCTGAGAAATTCGAAGCTCGTCGTATCGAACTGGCTAAACACGAATGGGATCGTTTCTCTTCGAACAAATCTCTAGAGTGTAAAAACTGTCACAACTACGATTCAATGGACTTCGAGAACATGCGCCCAACAGCGCGTATCCAGATGAAGAATGCAGCAGAACGTGATCAAAGCTGTGTTGACTGTCATAAAGGTATTGCTCACAACCTTCCAATGGATATGGCATCAGCAAGCGGCATTGTTGGCGAGCTAGAAAACGTAGCAAGCAGCACATCTTACACAAATGGTTCTGACGTGATCTCTATTCGTCACCTACCAATGTACACAGATGAAACAGCAACAGTAGAAGCGGGTCTACTAAGCCCTGCAAGTAAAGTTGCGGTTATCGACGAAAAAGGCGACATGATCAAGATTCAAATCGACGGTTGGCGTAAAGCGAAAGGCTTCGGACGTGTAATCCAAGAAGACTTCGGTATGAACATCTCAACTGCAATCTTGACGAAAGAAGTATCTCAAAGTGACGTTATCACTGTTGGTGAGAAGAAAGAAGATGAGCTTACTGGCCTTCCATGGGAAGAAGTTAACCTAGCACTTTGGATGAAGAAAGAGTCTATGGTTGATAACTTCGATCCAATCTGGAACGCAGCGGGTCAAGCGTACCAATCTAACTGTTCAACGTGTCACTCACAGCCAGATGAAGCTCACTTCAGCGCTAACGGTTGGGTAGGCATGCTAGATGGTATGATTGCGTTCGTTAACTTCGATACAGATACAGAAGCACTGGTTCTTAAGTATCTACAGAAGCACTCATCAGATTTTTCTGAAGGCCATCACTAATAAGACGTCAATTGGAGTAACACAATGGCAATTACAAGAAGAAGTTTTCTGAAAGGTGTCGCTACTACAAGTGCGGCATCGGTTATCGGTCCAAGCTTATTGGCGTCGGCATCAGCGTCTGCAGCAGAAACAGACGGTGCGTGGAAAGTCTCTGGTTCTCACTGGGGTGCATTCCGAGCTCGTGTTTATGCGGGTAAAGTACAAGAAATTAAACCTCTAGAAATCGATCAACACCCAACTGAGATGTTGAAAGGTATTAAAGGTATTATCTACAGCCCATCACGTGTGCGTTACCCAATGGTTCGCCTAGATTGGTTGAAGAAGCATAAATACAGCGCAGACACGCGTGGTAACAACCGTTTTATTCGTGTGACTTGGGATGAGGCACTAGACCTTGTTTACCGCGAGCTAGAGCGCGTACAGAAAGATTACGGTCCATGGGCGCTTCACACAGGTCAAACTGGTTGGAGACAAACGGGTCAGTTCCACAGCTGTACTAACCACATGCAACGTGCAATGGCACTTCACGGTTACTCTGTGAAGAAAATCGGTGACTACTCAACAGGTGCTGGTCAAACGATCATGCCTTACGTGTTAGGTTCTACTGAAGTTTACGCACAAGGTACATCTTGGGAACTTATCTTAGAAAACAGTGACAACATTGTTCTTTGGGGTAACGATCCAGTTAAAAACCTGCAAGTAGGTTGGACATGTGAGACTCACGAGTCGTTCGCATACCTAGAACAGCTGAAAGAAAAAGTTGCTAAGAAAGAGATCAACGTTGTTTCTGTTGACCCTGTTAAAAACAAAACAGGTCGTTACCTAGAAAACGCGCAAATGTACATCAACCCACAAACTGATGTGGCGTTCATGCTTGGTGTTGCTCACGTGCTTTACAACGAAGGCCTATACGACAAGAAGTTCATCGAAACTTACTGTCTAGGTTTTGAAGACTTTATCAAGTACGTTCAAGGTGAAACGAAAGATAAAGTTGAGAAGACACCTGAGTGGGCTTCTGCTATCTGTGGCGCAAGCGCGGACTCTATCCGTGACTTCGCTAAGATGCTGGTTAACGGTCGTACACAGATTCTTGTGGGTTGGAGTATCCAACGTCAAGAGCACGGTGAACAGCCTTACTGGATGTGTGCAGTTATCGCAGCAATGGTTGGCCAAATTGGTCTACCGGGCGGTGGTATCTCTTACGGTCACCACTACTCTGGTATCGGTGTATCTTCAACTGGCTTCGCTGCTCCGGGTTCTTTCCCGCTGAACATCGACCAAGGTCAATCACCTAAGTACACCAACACAGATTACAACGGCTACAGCCGCGTAATCCCAGTTGCTCGTTGGGTTGATAGCTTGCTAGAGCCTGGTAAGAAGATCAAAGCGAATGGTTCAACGGTAACACTACCTGATATCAAGATGATGGTATTTAGTGGTAACAACCCGTGGCACCACCACCAAGATCGCAACAAGATGCGTAAAGCATTCAAGAGCCTACAAACTGTAGTGGCTGTTGATTTTGCTTGGACTGCAACTTGTCGTCACTCTGACATCGTGCTTCCTGCATGTACTCAGTGGGAACGAAACGATATTGATGGTTATGGCGCATACTCTGGTCGTGGTTTGATCGCGATGCACAAGCTAGTGGATCCTCTGTTCCAGTCTAAGACTGACTTCGAGATCATGTCTAGCCTGACTAAGCGTTGGGGTCGTTACGACGATTACACGCGTGGTATGGACGAAATGCAGTGGGTTAAATCACTGTACGACGAATGTCGCGCTTCAAATGAAGGCAGCTTTGAAATGCCTGAATTTGCTGAGTTCTGGGAGAAAGGTTTCCTAGACTTCGGTAAAGGTAAGCCATGGACTCGTCACGCTTCATTCCGTGAAGATCCAGAGATCAACGCACTAGGTACACCTTCTGGTTTCATCGAAATCACAAGCCGTACTGTTGGCAATATGGGCTACGAGCACTGTCAAGAACACCCAATGTGGTTCGAGAAATCTGAACGTTCACACGGTGGTCCAGGCTCTGACAAACACCCGTACTGGCTACAATCTTGTCACCCAGACAAGCGTCTTCACTCTCAGATGTGTGAATCTGAAGAGTGGCGTGCGACTTACGCGGTACAAGGCCGTGAGCCAATCTACATCAACCCAGTAGATGCTAAGAAGAAAGGCATCAAAGATGGCGATGTAGTACGTGTGTTCAACGACCGTGGCCAACTACTAGCGGGTGCTGTTCTAATGGATAGCTATGCTCCTGGTGTTGTTCGTATCGAAGAAGGTGCTTGGTACGGTCCGATCAACGAGAAAGTGGGCGCGCTAGATACATACGGCGATCCAAACACACTGACTCAAGACATCGGTACGTCTGAACTTGCTCAAGCAACGTCAGCAAACACATGTTTGGTCGACTTCGAGAAGTTCCAAGGCAAGCTGCCTCCAGTAACTTCATTCGGTGGTCCAATCGAAGTTTCTTAAGCATCTCGCTTAAAAGCTAAGATTAAAGCTTGAATTAAAGCCCCTGTAAGCACTCTTACAGGGGCTTTTTGTATTTTAGATGTCTGTGTTAGTGTTTCTAAATAAGCATTGTAACAGGGCTAATAGAGGGCGTTTTGAGCAGGCTGTAACGCGCTGTTTGAGAGAGGTGGTAGAAGCAGTGAAGCAGGAAGGGAATGTAAAAAGAACCTGTGGAAAGACTTAAGCAGACGGAAACAAAAAGGCCGATACAAAGTACCGACCTTACAGAAGCCTATGTAGTTAACTCTGATCAAGTTAGATCTCAAACATAAACCAATAGCCATAAGCACAGATTAAAGCGGGCACACTTGAATACAAGGTTGCGACCAGTGCTGCTTTCGGTGCCATCGCAATCGCAGGGAATAGCGCATCTCCATCATTTGAAATTGCATTACCTACCTGAGCAGAAAGTGGAAGCGCACCTGAAAGGTAAAGGCTAGTCACCAATAATTGTGGTCCACAGCCCGGTAGCAAGCCCATCAGGACCCCTGCCAGGGGGAGCATAATGCCCCAGCTTGAGAATAGCGTCGCAAAATCCACATTTGCTAGCACAGAGCCAAATTCGAAGAAGAGAAAGGCAACTACAACCCACGCTGTGACAAAGTTGGTGTCTTGAGCGGTTTTTTGCAGTGGATGAGAGCCTAAACATTTCTCATCTTCACTTACTGCTGATTTGTAATCTTCAATTTCGCGAGTGAGACCCCATAGAAACATTGAGCTAATCAGTAAAATTGTTCCCGTCCATTCCATCGACATTTCAGGCAACGCGAGTAACTCGTTTACATCTACTTGGAAAGAGCCAAGTAAGGCCACTGCAGCGCCGGGAATAATGAGTACAGACCATAGGTAGCCTTGCAGGTTGATCGCCTTTTTAGATACGGATTCTTTGTCTTGGGATTGAGATGAGCAACTGCGAACGGCTTCATTTTGCTCAGCTTGTTTTGGACGTAAGAAGTCATCCGCATGGAATAGGTTAATGATTCGACCTGACGCAGTACCTACAATCACACCCATCGCCATCATAGCCAAACCCGTTTTGGGTTCACTTGCTATCAACAAGAAGGCGGCATCTCCCATGGTGGAGACAAGTACAGCAACTACCGCACCAAATCCGAGTTTTCCCGAGATAAATTGTGTGGTCACCACGATCGCACCGCCACAGCCGGGTAGCGCCCCCATAAGTGCTGCGAAGACAACTTGATTGGAGCGGGATTGATGGACGAGTTTGTTGAAGACGTTATCTTTGTTGATGTACAGGCTTAACCAGTGGTAAATCGCCAAGGTTAAAGCCACATAGCATGACACTGCCCAGAAGGCGTCAGATAAAGTAGTGACTGTCAGTTCTCGCGTAGCAGGCGCCGCAACCAATGCTGCAAGTGAGATAGGTAATAGTAGCCGTTTAAATGACAGTGAAAACTGAGTTGTTTTCGCAGCGCTACTGCTTGGTAAAAAAGAGATTAGTCGATCCATAGGTGTTACTCAAAATTAGTGGCTTAAGATAAATATATACGAATGATAATAATTATCAATTGCATTTGTTGTTTTTTATCTATTGTTACTATTGGCTAAACCTACGAAACATGACCAATCTAAAAAAATGAGGTAAAGTATGGGTAATAAAGAGAGGCTCTAAAGGTAGAGTCATAATTGTTAGTGTAATAGGAAGAAACATGATTTTAGTTGTTGGTCACAAAAACCCTGATAGTGACAGTATTTGTAGTGCGTTAGTTGCAACTGAGCTTCTTAAAGCTCGTGGCGAGGAAGCGACACCAATTCGCCAAGGCGAGATCAACCGCGAAACTCAACACATTCTTGAAGTTGCTGGTGCAGAAATGCCAGAGCTTCGTACTTCTGTTGCTGGTGAGAAAATCTGGCTAGTAGACTACTCAGACCTAGCACAAGCACCAGATGATGTTGCTGATGCAGAGATCGTAGGTATTGTCGATCACCACCGTCTAGGTGACGTGATGACAGTAAACCCAATGGAAGCTTGGATCTGGCCTGTTGGTTGTACAAACACTGTACTTTTCAACATGTTCAAGATTGAAGGTCACGCTATCTCTCAACAAATCGCTAAACTAATGATGTCTGCAATTCTTTCAGACACAGTTGGTTTTGCTTCTCCAACATGTACTCAAAAAGACAAAGACGCTGTTGCTGAGCTTGCTGAAATCGCTGGCGTAAAAGACGTTGATGCTTTCATCAAAGCACTTCTAATCGCTAAAACAAACATTGAAGGCCTATCTGCTGCACAGCTAGTAGAAAAAGACCTTAAAGGCTACCCATTCAACGGTCGTGATGTTGTTGTTGGTCAAGTTGAACTTGCGACTCTTGAGCAAGTAGACGGCATGATCGAAGCGCTAGAAGCTGATCTTGAAGAGCGTTGTGAGAAAGATGGTCTAGCATTTGCTGCGGTAATGCTAACTGACATCACTACTGCGCAAACTCGCCTTCTTTACAAAGGTGAGTGGGCTGAGAAATTGGTTAAGCACGAGAAAGACGGCGTATTGATGATGGAAAATACACTAAGCCGTAAGAAGCAAGGCTGGCCTTGGCTGCAAGGTGAGCTTGTTTAATCAAGTCACTTAATAATAAACGCCTGCTACTTTAGCAGGCGTTTTTCTTTGAAGTAGATTTTCTTCTTCATCGATAATGTTTGAAGTTAAAAGCACTCGGCATAGAATAGCTTTGAGAGCAAAGTTACTGACTAAAGTAGGAAATTAAGATGACTACACAGCTAGACGATAAAAAAATCGCTGAAATCAACAAGTATACAGGCGAGCAACGCCTGAAATACTGTGTGAAAGAAATCGTAGCAAACCGTGAAGTATGGATCTTAACCGATGAACACGGTTGTGTAATGCTGAACACAGAAGATGAAGACTGTGTTCCAGTATGGCCAAACCAAGAGTTCGCAGAATCATGGGCAACGGGTGATTGGTCTGAGTGTAAAGCTGAGTCTATTTCGCTAAACAAATGGCACAGTCGCTGGACGAATGGTCTAGAAGACGACGAGCTTGCTGTTGTAGTATTCCCGAACGAGCAAGAAGAAGGCGTTATCTTGTTCCCGGATGAGTTCGATTTCGAATTGAAAAAGCAGGCTGCTAAGCGCTAGTTCTTTCGTAATACTGTAACATCGTAAGTCAGCGTTGCCTTTCTTAGGCAGCGCTATCATTCAATTATCTCACCTAAGCTGTTTCAACGTATTTTCTTCAATACCCAATCAACTGATACAAGGGCGCTTGTTGTGCGGCTTTAGAAGCTTGTTGAAGCACACCTGTTTTGCTGTATCTCTTGAGTATCTTTCGAACGATAGGCTTTACTTCAGACTTTGTCATTCCAGCTTTCAATTCGGGTTCATACAGTAGTTGCAGTAGCACCACATCTAAGGGCGATATCAAGTCTTCTGGTGTATGGTCATTGAAAATAGAAGGGTAGGCTTTATCTGAATCATTCGGCAGGCCTAGAGCTTGTGTGATCTCTTCTACGATACATGCGACTAACTTACCTCGCGATCTTGCCTGATCAACGGGAATTACAATCCCAGCGTAAACAATCTCACTTTTAGAATTGGTTCGATAACCCGCCGTGCAGATGGCGCTATTTAAATGCTGAGTTGATTTGAGCTTGAGCACTGATTTCGCCTCAGATATCCACTGGCTCTGCCTCGTGTATATCCACTTAACGTTCGCTTCGGACTCTTTACTGACGATTGTTATCGGGTGTTGAGTGACTTCAGATAGGTGTTGGATATGAAGCTCTGTGAGCTCTTGGTGTAGTTCCTCATCACCGACGAGGTGATCGATCCAAATCTTGATCGGTTGTTTCCATTTGGCGAGCGGTTTGTTGCCTTGGGAATATTCGTGTTGAAGCGCGACGTTATAAAAGGCAGTTTCGACGAAGGTTCTATCTAGCCAAGTGAGTGGTGTGCTTGTTGCGTTAAAGGAAAACAGTACCAACAAGAGGGGAAGCATTGAAGCTGTTCGTAACATACTTTTCCCCTCTGCTGAATGAAGCGTGATTACAGATTAGTGGTTCGGCGCTTTGGAGAAATGGCTCTCAACCAATCTTTGGGTGATTTGGTGAGTTGGATTGGTCAACACTTGATCCGTTTCCCCACTCTCAACCACATTACCTTCGTGCATGACAATGATCTTGTCGGTAATGTGCTTAACAATACCGAGGTGTTGGGATACATAAACAAACGATACGCCCATCTCTTCTTGTAACTCTAAGAACAGGTTGATGATTTGCGAGCGCATTGCCATATCCAAACCATTCAACGCTTCATCAGCGACAATGATGGATGGCTGAAGTATTAAGGCACGAGCCAAACAAACCCTTTGTTTTTGGCCTGCCGCAAGCATCTGAGGGTAGAAGTAAGCATGTTCTGGTAGAAGCCCCACGCGCAGTAGTGTGTCTTTCACACGACGCATACGGGCTTCTGGTGGCATGTTGGTGTTTCGTTTTAATGGACCTTCAAGAATTCGACCGATCTGAATGCGTGGGTTTAGCGAGGTATTCGGATCTTGGAAGATCATTCGAATCAGCTTACAACGAGTCGAGTAGTCTTTGTGCTCTAGCTTTTCGCCATTCACGCGGATCTCGCCTGCGGTTGGTTCAACCATGCCTGCGAGCATTCTTGCTAATGTTGATTTGCCAGAGCCATTCTGACCGATAAAACCTATCGTCTGACCTGCTTCGAGGGAAAAGCTAACTGGCTTCACCGCCTGATGGATCTTTTTACGGAAAAGACCAGAGCGAGTCGTAAAGTCTTTAGACAAATCACTGACTTCTAATAATGCACTCATGATTTCTTTTTCTTCTCCATATTCAGAGGGAAGTGACAGTTAAACTTGTGGTTTTTGATTCGCTTGGTATGTGGGATCTCGACACACTGCCTTTGCGCATACGGGCAACGAGGCCCTAATCGACAACCAATAGGAAGATGCTGCAGCGGCGGAATTGATCCTGGCAAAGATTGCAGTTTCTCTTTGTGGGGAATCCAGTCGTTAAAGTCTGGCATCGCTTTTAGCAGAGCAACGGTATATGGGTGTTTGGGTGCATCCAATAGCTTCTGCGTATCAGCTGATTCTACAGACTGACCACAGTACATAACGGTAATGCGAGTCGCCCATTGAGTAATGGTGGTTAAGTCATGGCCGATCAGAATGATGGTCGTGTTATTGATCTGATTCATTCGGCTCAATAAACGCAAGATCTGAGACTGAGTAATCGGATCCAAATCATTGGTTGGCTCATCTGCAATCAAGACTTTTGGCTTGGCAGCAATTGCCATTGCGATCATGACTTTTTGACACTCACCATCGGTCAGTTCATAAGAGTAGCTGTCCATTAGACGAGAGTGGTCTTTGATGCCCACTTTGTGCAATAACGCGATCGCTTGCTTCTTACGCCACTTAAATCGCTGCCACCAACGACCTTCAAATGCGTGTGAAGGAATCGCTTCAATGAGCTGATTGCCCACTTTTTCCGATGGATCAAGACACGTAGAAGGTTCTTGGAAGATCATCGCGATATCACGAGCAATTACACGCCTGCGCTCTTTAGGAGTCAGTTGCAGTAGGTCGATATTACCTAAGCGCATTCGGTCTGCAGAAACCTTCCAGTTTTCTTTACAAACCCCGACGATCGCTTTTGCAACCAAGCTCTTACCTGAGCCTGATTCACCCACTAAGCCACGAATTTCCCCTTCATTGAGGGTAATACTCATTCGATCTACGGCTTTAACCATCCCTTGAGGAGTCTCAATTTCGATAGTTAGATGTCGAATATCAAGTAACGGCATTATTCGATTCCTGCATTTAGCGCTTGGCGAACACCTTCACCGACGAGGTTAATCACGATAACTGTAAACATAATAGCTAAGCCGGGTAGGGTTACTGTCCATGGCGCAAGGTAAATCAGCTCGACTGAATCACCCAAGATTGATCCCCATTCAGTACTTGGTGCTTGAGCGCCAAGCCCCAAGAAACCCAAGGCTGTGATATCAAGAATTGCGACTGATAGTGCCAGTGTAATTTCAAGTGCCACCACGGTAAGAATGTTAGGAAGGATTGAGTTCCAGAGTAGATAGAAATCGTTCGCGCCATCAAGGCGAGAAGCCAAAATATAGTCTTTTTCTACTTCAGCATGCACGGCAATGTACACTGAGCGTATAAAGCGCGGAATCAATGCCAAACACAAGGCCAGTAAGATATTAAACTCGCCAAAGCCCAGGAACGCCACGAAAATAATCGCCAGCAGAAGAGATGGAATCGACATAACGGTATCAAGCAGGTGGTTTAGCGTGCTTGATAGCAATCCACGAGTCATCCCGGCGAGTACGCCAATCAGACAACCAATGACTGCTGCGATAAAGGTAATAACCACCGCAGCGCCGAAAGTAAGCTGAGAGCCAATAATCAGGCGAGAAAGAATGTCTCGACCTAAGTCATCGGTACCTAAAAAGTATTCGACCGTGCCAGCAGGATCCCAAGAGGGTGGTGTTAATAGGTGACCGGTTTGTTCTTGTGCATCATGGGGTGCTAGCCACGGAGAGGTGACGGTAACCAGAATGATAAGCACCAAACACCACAAGCCAAACATAGCCAGGTTATTGCTACGGAAGCTGCGCCAGAAACGTTCGAACTGGGTTGGAATTTGTTCTTCTTGGTAGACGTTATTTGTTAGCATACCATTCCTTCCTTACCAGTGGGTTGATCATCGCGCCCAGTAGATCGGACAAAATGTTTGCGGTCAAAACCAAGGTTGCCACCACAATCACGCCTGCTTGAATAGAAACGTAATCTTGATTCGATAATGCATCCAATAACCAGCGGCCAATGCCCGGCCAGTTAAAGATAGACTCGGTAATAATAGCAAGCGTTAACATACTCGATAGTTGAACACCAACCTTAGGAATAATCGGAGGTATCGCGTTTCTTAGCACGTGCTGCGTGATGATCTCTCTCGTAGAAAGACCTTTAATTCGCGCAGCACGGATGTAGTTTTGCGTCATTACTTCAGCCACTGACGCTCTCATTAATCGGATGACCTGAGTGGTTGGCGCCAGCGCTAAAACAAGACAAGGCAACGCCATATGCTCGATAACACTTTGTAATGCGTGTGCGCGGTAGCGACCTTCGGCAAAAAAGGCGTCGATCATCGCGAAGCCAGTCACGTGTTCAATTTCGTAAAGCAGGTCGTATCGACCACCAACTGGGAACATTTCAAAGTGCAGTGAAAACACCATGATCATCAGCAATGCGACCCAAAAGATAGGTGCAGAGTAACCAGCCATTGAGGTGAAGGAAATGGTGGTATCGACGAACTTGCCTTGCCTCATACCTGCAATCGTGCCAAAAGGGATACCTATAAACAGCGCAAGCACAAAGGCAAAGAAGCACAGTTCTAGCGTTGCAGGGAAAACCACGGCTAACTCATCGATGATAGGGACACCATGCTTGCTTAGACCAAAGTTTAGTGTCGACAATTCAGTGATATAACTAAGCCAACCGGGCCAAAAATCTTGAATTGCCCAAGGTGAGGTTTGGTCTAATCGAAGCAGAGCAAAACCCACTAATGTCAGAATTCCTAACGTAATAATGAATAAGTTTACACGTCTTAATGTATACCAAAACATTACTGCACCTCTCTTCTGACTTGATCAAAAGGTTGAGCATTGAAAGGGCTCTGCTTAAAACCAGTTAGCGAACGATCGTGCACGCGGAATTGCACGCCATGAGCCAGAGGGATAACAGGAACTTCTTCATTGAGAATATTTTGGGCTTGTCGATACAAGTTCACACGGTGCCTTTGTTGATTGATCTCTAATGCTAAGTCGAGGAGGAAATCAAAGTCTGAATTACACCACATAGAGACATTTAACCCTGCACGTTCAGAGCTGCATGAGAGAAGCGGACGTAAGAAGTTATCAGGATCACCCGTATTGCCTATCCAGCCTGTAAGCAACAAATCTGTTGAGGAAATAGAAGACAATTGTGTGCGGTCAAATCGGTCGTCGGTATAGAGTTTCAATTCAATACCTATATCGGCCAAGTTTGCTTGGATCAGCTCTGCCGTTTTTCTTGGGCTTGGATTGTATGCGCGTGGCTCTAGTGGTACCCACATCGAAAGCTCTAATCCGGGCTCGACACCGGCTTCTTTAAGAAGCGCAATCGCATAGTTTCGGTCGTAGCGAACTTGAACACTGTCTTTTTGGTGAGCCCAAGAAGTAGGAGGAAGCAATGTATAGGCCTTAGTACCGGTACCGTAATATACAGAATCAAGAATGTTCTGACGGTTGATGGCTAAATTCAATGCTTTACGTACTCGAGAGTCACGCAGGGCTGGGTGCTCAGTATTTAGCGCGATGAAAGAGACATTGACCGCAGGCGTGGCGGAAATCTGCAACTCTTCATGAGCTTGAATAATAGGAATTTGGCTAGAAATCGGTGAGTTCAACACGTCACATTCACTGCGAAGGAGTTTGGCAAGTGTCCCAGTCCCTCGTTGTGATGTGTCAAACACAACTTGGTCCATTTCTACGTCACCCTTCCAGTAATGCTTGTTCTTTTTTAAGCGAACTAGATCATTGATTTGGTATTCATCTAAGTAGAAAGGTCCGGTGCCGACAGGGTTGGAATCGATTTGATTTTTCTCATCCGCTGCAATGAGCTTGTTGGCATATTCTTTAGAGTGAATGACCGCATAGCTGGTGGCGATATTGTTGAGAAATGAATTGTCTGGGCGACTTAATTGGAATTTCACCGTTAAGTCGTCAACGGCAGTGATATCGACAATCAGGTTTTTGAAGTCGATGCCGGCAAACCATGGATATAGGCCGCCGCCCACATAATGAAATGGGTTTGAACTATCAATGACACGTTCAAAGCTAAACACCACATCTTGTGCATTCATGCTACGAGTTGGGGTGAACCAGTCTGTAGTTTGGAACGCAACATTTGGGCGCAGTTTGAAAGTGTACTCTGTACCTGATTTATCAACAGACCAACTTGTCGCCAAGTTCTGTCTTGGTCGGTAAGTCATTGGATCAAGAGTGAGCAGTGTATCGAAGATTTGAGGGCTCAGCGATTCTGCGGTAATACCACTATCAACCAGTTGTGGGTTGAAGGTACTAGGATTACCTTGGCCGCAATAAATGAAGCCTTTTTCGCGGATTTGCTCGTGATTCACACTCTCACCACATCCAGCTAGAAAGCTCAGCGTACAGATGCTCAGTGATAGTCTTATTAGTGCTTTCATAAAAAGAAATACTTTTCGAAACGAGGCGTTAGAGGAGCCTCAAGATCCGGACAATTTAACATTTTATTTATTCGGCTCCAAATAATAATCAAGTGTGGACAGCTATTTATCGTTAGCTTGTCCGACAATCGCATACTTCCTCACCATTCCACGTAATTGGTTGTAGGTTAACCCAAGTAATTCTGCGGCTTGTTTCTGGTTATACTTGCTCTGTTTTAGGGCTTGATTGAGTAGCTTGATGTCTTGTTGTTCTTGCCATGCTTTGTAATCAAGCGGCAAAGAAAACGAACTCTCTGATGAAGTATGGCTGTTAGACGGCTCATTGCCAGTTTCCTGCGTGGAATATTGCTCTGTTTCCCATGCGGGCTTAAATGGGTTAAACACCAAAGATTCAATAGGATATGGATCTTTACCGTGTTGGTAGATAGCACGCTCAATGACGTTCTTGAGTTCTCGAACATTCCCCGGCCAAGAATAATCCAGCAGCGCCTCAACAGCAGACGGAGCAAAGCCGACAAACAGCTCCAACTCTAATTCACGACACATCTTAATAGCGTAGTATTCTGCTAGCAGCGTGATGTCTTCTTTTCGCTCACGAAGAGGAGGGATAGTAATCACGTCAAACGCCAGTCGATCTAATAAATCGGCTCTGAATTCACCCTTTAATGCCATGTCTGGCAAGTCGGCATTGGTCGCGCACACCAACCTTACATTGGCACTTAAGGCTTTTTGTCCACCGACACGTTCATACTGTCCGTATTCAATAACACGCAACAATTTCTCTTGAACGGCAAGGGGAGTGGTCGCGAGCTCATCCAGAAACAGTGTCCCACCTTCGGCCCTCTCAAAACGACCTTGATGACGACCTTTTGAGCCCGTGAAAGAACCGGATTCATGACCAAACAGTTCTGAGTCAATCAAACCTTCACTGAGGGTTGAGCAGTTCAATGAGATCAACGGTTGATCCCAGCGTTTTGAAAGGTAATGCAGCCTTTGTGCGATCAGCTCTTTACCCGTACCTCGCTCGCCAATGATCAGAATAGGTCTTTCGATTGGAGCCAGCTGAGAAACTTTATCTAAAACAGAGAGAAAGCTAGGTGACTCACCAATGAGGTTCTGCTGCATAGCGGGTCCTTATGCGATTTAAGTACTGAAGAAGGTCATGTTAAGGCTGTAGTGGTGAAAAATACCAATACTTGGTTAAATTCATCATAGCATGATTCGAGTTAATCACCATTTTATCGTAAGTGACTGATAAACAATGCCTTAAAAGTTGGCACGCAACTTGGATTATTTATGGTAGGTTTAACAACTAACGTAAATTTTTGAGCAAGTGGATTGAGAGTCGAATAACGATTTAAAACACATTTGCCATCATTGTAATTAAGGAGTTCCTCATGGGCATTTTTTCTCGCTTTGCAGACATTGTAAATTCAAACATCAGTGCACTATTAGATAAGGCTGAAGATCCTGAAAAGATGATTCGCCTAATTATTCAAGAAATGGAAGATACGCTGGTTGAGGTTCGCACTAACTCCGCAAAAGCGATCGCAGATAAGAAAGAGTTAGCACGTAAAGTTGAAGCTATCGAAACTCAGATTCTAGATTGGCAAAATAAAGCGACTCTAGCACTGACTAAACAACGAGAAGATTTAGCTAGAGCGGCTCTAATCGAAAAGCAAAAACTGGAAGACATCATCAAGAGCCTGCACACCGAGCAAACTTTGGTTCATGAAACCATCGAAAAGCTAACCAGTGAGATCGGCAAGCTTGAAACTAAAATTGCAGAAACTCGCGCAAAGCAACAAGCATTAATGATTCGTAATAATGCGGCGAGCAATCGTCGTGATGTTCAAAAACATCTGCATTCAAGCAAAACCAACGAAGCAATGGCGAAGTTTGAGCAATTCTCGCGTAAAGTGGATGAATTAGAAGCTGAAGCGGACGTTTACGCTAAAACGGGTAACGCAAAATCTTTAGACCAAGAGTTTGCCGAACTACAAGCTCAAGATGAAATCGAAAAAGAGCTAGCGAAACTGAAGCAACAAGTTGAAAACCGCGATAAATAATTTAGGAGTTGTCTATGTCAACATTTCTAATTGCAGGTCCACTGATTGTCTTCTTAATCTTCGTGGCACCGCTATGGTTATTCTTACATTACCGCAGCAAGAAGAAATCCAGCAATGGTCTTTCAGAAACCGACCTTCAACGTCTGCATAAGCTTTCTGCGCAAGCCGAATCCATGCAAGACCGAGTGAAAACGCTAGAAAAAATACTGGATGCGGAGTCGCCTAACTGGAGACGAAACTATGAGTAGAGAACTGTATCGCGACACGATTAACGGCAAATTGTCTGGTGTGTGTGCAGGGTTAGCGAACTACTTTGGCCTTGAAGTGTGGTTGGTTCGTATCTTAGTTATCTCTGCGGCACTGCTTGGTGGTAGCTTTCTGGTGTTATTAGCGTATTTAGCTTTGACATTTATGCTTGAAAAACAACCACCTCACTATGTTGATGAGATGAAAGCCAAGCAAGAGCACACACTCAAGCAAAAACCTTGGGAAAAAGGGCAAACGGCAGAGTCGTTACTGGGCACTTTAGAGGGTGATTTCCAGCAGTTAGAGACCAGTGTCCGCAACATGGAAGCTTATGTGACCTCCGACACTTTCAAAGTCGACCGCGCTTTTAAGAACATGTAACGATAAGTCTAAAAAAGATTAGATAACGGTTTAGGAAAATTTATCCCAAGCCGTTATTTTTTTTAATAATTTTGTCTAAATAAATCTTACGATAACTGGTAAGTTACATGTGATTAATCTATGTTATAAAAATATTTATAGATATGGATGATCACCAATGTATCGAGCCTCCGTTGTCCTTCTGACAGCTTTAGTTGGGTTGTCTGGGTGTGGTAAGGAGCTTCCTCCCGTACCTGAACCTGATTCTAGACCCGCCAAACTCTTCACTGTCTCTGTCGGTAGTAATGCCTTTGAACGTAGCTTTCCAGCCACCACTGAAGCCGGTGACAAAGCGGTACTTGCATTCCGTGTTCCTGGATTGCTTCAGACTATCGATGTCACCTCTGGTCAAAAGGTCAGCAAAGGTGAAGGGCTTGCAACGCTCAACCCTGACGAATATCAGCTGTTAGAGAAGCAAGCAAGAGCCAATTTTAAGCTTGCTGATGTTCAATACCAACGTTCGATTAAGCTACGTAAAGACCGAGTGGTATCAGAGCAAGATTTCGATCAAGCGAAAGCCAATCACAATTCTGCTAAAGCGATGCTTAATCAAGCCAAAGCAAACCTTCGCTATACCACTCTAGTTGCGCCTTACGATGGAACAATTTCCATTATTCCGGCTGAAAACCATGAATACATTGCTGCTAAAGAAGGCGTGATGAATATTCAAACCAATCAAATTCTTAAAGTCGTCTTCTTATTACCCGACCAACTTATTACGCGCTTTTCTTCAGGGTTTGAGACGGATGCAACCATGGTTTTTGATGCATTTCCTGAAAACTCTTATGCTCTAACCTTCCAAGAAGTGGATACCGAAGCAGACCCGAAAACAGGTTCGTACAAAGTCACTATGGTAATGGAAAGACCAACCGATGTGGGTATTTTGCCGGGCATGTCTGGCACGGTAAATTTGGTTTCAGCGTTAGCAGCCGCCACCAAAATTCCAACGTCAGCAATGGTAGTCGACGGGGATGATGTATCTGTTTGGCGTGTTAACAGCGATGGCATTGTTGAGAGTGTCTCAATCGTCATCGATGAAAAACGCCATATTGTCTCTGGACTGGACGATGGCGATCGCATTGTGACTTCTGGCGTCAATGGTCTTGAATCGGGCATTAAAGTTCGAGAGTGGATAAAGGAAAGGGGGCTATAACATGAAAATACTTCAAGTGGCCGCTGGCCTGTCGTGTTTGGTCTTACTTACGGCTTGTAAAGATAAGCAAGCTGCAGAGGTGAATAATTCGCCCTTGGTTAAAGCTATCGAGATTTCAGTCATCGACTTTAGTGACAAACTCTATTTCCCAGCAGTAGCAAACGCTGCTGAGAAAGCTCACCTCAGTTTTCGTGTGGCTGGTGAAATTAATAAGCTTGATGTCAAAGAGGGTGAACGTGTTTCTAAAGGGGACATCATTGCAGAGCTTGACCCAACCGATTATCAATTGGATGTCGACAACGCTCAGGCGCGTTACACGGTAATCAACAGTCAATACAGACGTTCAAGCCCGCTAGTGAAGAAAGGCTTATTGGCTAAGTCGCAGTTTGATGAAATCGCAGCTCAACGTCAGATTGCTTATGCCGAATTAGAGTTAGCAAAACTTCGCTTGTCGTTCACTAAGCTTCGTGCCCCTGTTGATGGGATTATTTCACGTGTCAGTGTCGATCAATATGAAAATATTCAGGTAGGTCAACAGGTCGTTAATATTCACAGTGTTGAAGATGTTGAGGTTGTGATTCAACTCCCTGATCAAATCTATGTGAATCAACCGAACGAACAATTGCTCGCGAACGTTGAAGCTGTGGTTAGAGTACCCAGTGGAAATGAATACACAGCAGGTATTAAGGAGTTCACTACTGAGCCTGACCCAAGCACAGGTACATTCACCGTTACGCTTGCTCTACCTATGCCAGAAGATGATTTGATTCTTGATGGTATGGCAGTTGAAGTGACGTCAAACGGTAGAGATATCGGATTGGACTTAAAAGCTGGTGTACTTATTCCTATTGAAGCAGTTTTTAACGCTGATGGGGATGAATTAACTCGTCAAAACTCATATGTATGGGTGCTTAACGACGACAAGACTGTATCGAAACAGCAAGTCGTGTTAGGAAAAGCAAATCAGAAAACATTGCAGGTTACGAAAGGATTAGAAATGGGGCAGCATGTGGTTGTTGCAGGCGTATCGCGATTGCGAGATGGGATGACAGTGGAAGTACTATCTCAGGAGACAAACAATGAGTGAAGAGAATAACAAGCCCCAAAATGACGCTCAACAAGGTGATGAACAGATCACAGGTGTTGCTGCTTACTTTATACGTAACAAAGTCATCAGCTGGATGCTGTCTCTGATCTTTCTTATTGGTGGTGTTTCTGCCTTCTTCGGTTTGGGTCGTTTAGAGGACCCTGCCTTTACCATCAAAGATGCAATGGTAGTGACTTCGTACCCAGGGGCTACGCCTCAGCAGGTGGAAGAAGAAGTGACTTACCCACTAGAGAAAGCGATTCAACAGCTTACCTATGTCGACGAAGTGAACTCTATTTCTAGCCGTGGCTTGTCTCAGGTAACGGTAACGATGAAGAATAACTACGGCCCCGATGATCTTCCGCAAATATGGGATGAACTTCGTCGAAAAGTGAATGATTTGAAGGTCGAACTGCCACCGGGCGTGAATGACCCTCAAGTTATCGATGATTTCGGTGACGTTTACGGTATTTTGCTGGCGGTAACGGGTGATGGCTACAGCTATAAAGAGCTGCTGGATTATATCGATTACCTAAGGCGAGAGCTGGAGTTGGTTGATGGGGTCAGTAAGGTCTCTGTTTCTGGTCAACAACAAGAGCAAGTTTTCATTGAAATATCAATGAAGCGAATAAGCTCCTTAGGTCTGTCTCCAAGCACGGTATTTAATCTTTTATCGACTCAAAACATTGTATCAAGTGCGGGTGCGGTAAGAATTGGTGACGAATACATTCGAATCCATCCAACGGGTGAGTTCCAGAATGTAGAACAGCTTGGCGATTTGATTCTGACTGAAGGCGGTGCTCAAGGTCTTATCTATTTGAAAGACGTAGCTGACGTCACTCGTGGCTATGTTGAAGTACCGAGCAACATCATCGGTTACAACGGTAAACTTGCACTTAACCTTGGGGTGTCCTTTGCACAAGGTGTGAACGTGGTCGCAGTGGGTGAAGCGTTTGACCGCAGACTTGCTGAATTGAAATACCAACAGCCGGTCGGGATCGATATTTCAGAGGTTTACAACCAACCGAAGGAAGTAGATAAGTCAGTAAGCGGCTTCGTGGTGAGCTTAGGGCAGGCGGTTGCGATCGTAATTGTAGTTCTACTGTTCTTCATGGGTCTACGCTCAGGTCTGTTGATCGGTTTGATACTGCTGTTGACCGTGTTCGGTACCTTTATTTTCATGCAGTACTTCAAGATTGACCTCCAGCGTATTTCATTAGGTGCATTGGTTATCGCCTTGGGGATGCTGGTGGATAACGCCATTGTGGTGGTGGAAGGGATATTGATCGGCACGCAGAAAGGGCGAACCCGGATGCAGGCCGCCACCGATATCGTAACCCAAACCAAATGGCCTTTGCTTGGTGCTACCGTCATTGCAGTAACCGCATTTGCTCCAATTGGTTTATCTGAAGACTCAACTGGCGAATACTGTGGCACCTTGTTCACAGTTCTACTTATCTCCTTGATGCTGAGTTGGTTTACTGCCATCTCGCTCACGCCGTTCTTTGCTGACATGTTCTTTAAAGGTCAGAAGGTCGACCCAGATAGCGAAGGTAAAGACCCATACAACGGGATGGTTTTTGTTATCTACAAAAACTTCCTTGAGTTCTGCATGAAGCGTGCCTGGCTCACCATGTTTGTCCTGATTATTGGTTTAGGCGCGAGTGTGTACGGTTTTGGCTTTGTGAAACAAGCTTTCTTCCCCTCTTCAACGACACCTATGTTCCAAGTTGATGTGTGGATGCCGGAAGGGACGGATATTCGAGCGACGAATACCAAGCTTAAAGTGCTTGAAAGTTGGTTAGCTGAGCAGGACGAAGTTGAACACATTACGACAACGGCGGGTAAAGGTCTGCAACGTTTTATGTTGACCTATGCGCCAGAGAAAAGTTATAGCGCTTACGGCGAGATAACGGTTCGCGTGAAGAGTTACGAAGTGCTTGAAGGGTTGATGAAGCGTTTCCGTGAACATGTAAACGGCCAATTCCCAGAGATCGACTACAAGCTAAAACAGATTGAGTTAGGTCCTGGTGGCGGTGCGAAGATTGAAGCTCGTATTGTGGGTTCTGATCCAACGGTGTTACGTTCAATCGCAGCACAAGTGATGGATGTAATGCGTGCCGATAGCGGTGCATTTAACGTTCGTCACGACTGGCGTGAAAGAACTAAGGTTTTAGAACCTCAGTTCAACGAAAGCCAAGCGCGTCGTTACGGTATCACCAAGTCTGATGTCGATGACTTCCTAGCGATGTCTTTCTCTGGTAAATCAATTGGTGTATACCGTGATGGTACAACGCTGATGCCGATTGTGGCTCGTTTGCCTGAAGATGAGCGTGTTGATATTCGTAACATCGAAGGCATGAAGATCTGGAGCCCTGCGTTAAGTGAATACATCCCACTGCAACAAGTGACTTTAGGTTACGAGTTGGAGTGGGAAGATCCACTGATCATTCGTAAGAACCGTAAGCGCATGCTGACAGTAATGGCGGATCCAGATCTACTGGGTGAAGAGACAGCATCAACTTTACAGAAACGCTTACAACCACAGATTGAAGCGATTGAGATGCCGCCGGGTTACTCACTGGAGTGGGGTGGTGAATATGAGTCATCAGCGGATGCGCAGGCGTCACTGTTCACGACCATGCCTCTGGGTTACTTGTTTATGTTCTTAATCACTGTGTTCTTGTTTAACTCGGTTAAAGAGCCTCTGATTGTTTGGTTAACGGTTCCATTGGCGTTGATTGGGGTGACGACAGGCTTGTTAGCCTTGAATACACCATTTGGTTTTATGGCGCTGTTGGGTTTCTTGAGTCTATCTGGGATGCTTCTGAAGAACGGAATCGTGCTGCTTGATCAAATTGAGATTGAGATGAAATCAGGCAAAGACCCGTATGTAGCGGTTGTTGATGCGGCACTGAGTCGTGTTCGTCCGGTATGTATGGCAGCGATCACAACCATTCTTGGTATGATCCCTCTATTGCCGGATATCTTCTTCAAACCAATGGCGGTGACCATTATGTTTGGTTTGGGCTTTGCGACTGTACTGACGCTAATCGTGGTACCCGTGCTGTATCGTCTGTTCCATAAAATTGAAGTGGCTTAACGCTAATTAACCTTTGAAATAATGCCCCTGAATGGGGCATTATTTTTATGTACGATTACTAAAAGAGACTATCGAAATGGAAGCGAATACAGTGGATAGAACCTGTGCATGGGCACTTAAACACGAGCTTGAAAGGGAGTACCACGATGTAGAGTGGGGCGTACCTGTTTATGATGACCAAGTTCTATTTGAGTTCATTACCTTAGAAGGTGCTCAAGCGGGTCTGAGTTGGATTACGATCCTTAAAAAGCGTGAAGGGTATCGTGCTGCATTTGATAATTACGATCTAAATAAGTTAGCTGAGTTGAATGAAGACAACGTGCCGCACATCATTGAAAACTTCGATGTGGTTAAGCACAAGGGCAAGATTGCTTCGGTATACAATAATGCGAGAGCAACGCTTGAATTACAGCAAGAGTTCGGCTCTCTTTCAAATGCTTTATGGCAGTTTGTCGATAACAAGATGATTGTGAATCAATGGACTGAGATGTCTCAAGTTCCCGCTTCTACCGAGCAATCTAAAGCGATGAGTAAGTTTTTGAAGAAGAGAGGCTTTAAGTTTGTAGGGGAAACAATCTGTTACGCGTTCATGCAAGCGACAGGCATGGTTAATGACCATGTTGTGGGTTGTCCGCACAAATAAAAGTGTTATTTATTGTCGAAAAATAATTGCGTTAATATAGGAAAATTTACTGGTCATTTATAAACTATTCAATATCATATGCGACCAAATTCAAACCTAGAAGACGATAGTGAAACAACAAAGCTACCAAATCTGTGATGCTCGTTATGATCCTTTGCTTAGGCAGTTTGTGCGTGAAGATGGCCACGTAGAAACTATCGCGCCGATAGAAGGTAAGGTGTTTCTGTTCTTACTTGAAAATGAAGGTGAGTGCATTGAACGAGGCCTGATATTTGATAGGTGCTGGGGCAATGTGATTGTCTCAGAGCAAGCGCTCACTAACGTGATATCTAAGATTAGAAAAACGCTGTCACGAGTGACTTGTGGCTGTGCGACCATTCGCACGGTCAGTAAAACGGGTTATTCACTTGAAATCTACGAGTCGATAAAGCCAAGCAAAACTGAAATTTTGCCTTCTCAAGTGACTGCGAAGGCATCTAAATCAAACTCTTCGCCTATCGCTAAAGAAGTGTTGGCTGCAACTGAAATATCTACAGATGTTAACACGGCAACGGTAACTGATACTGGTTTCAAGACGCCTTCCAACCAAGAACCGAACTCAACTGAATTAGAACCTTCAAATTCAAAAAGTAATGCTCATGTCGTTCAAGCGGGCTATTTAGTCGCATTGATTTGTGTCGTCGTAACGGCGTTCAACCTTTTCCAAACCTATTATACGCCACAGCCTTATTTTGTGGATAAGACGGAATATCGCGACAGCTACACAGATAATACCAATCACTACTTTTTCCATATTGCGCACAATGATTCCTATTCGTTGCCTGCGATTACTCAAAAGCTAACGGATGTGATACCTAGCCAGTGTAATGTTGATGTGTTTGTCCGTATCTATCCATCAGTCGATCAACCGGAAAGTGATGCGTTATATATGCTGGTTCAGAGGGAAAATGGGGAAGCTTTGAATTACGGTGCTTCAGTTTTCAATGTAGAGTCATCTTTTGATTCATTTACTCAGTACATGGAAAAGAGGAGTTACTTTTGCGACTAATTGGCTTACTCGTTCTTGTTGCAATCGCTGCTGCGAGCTTTTTGTTGGAACAAAGCGTACTAGCAGGTACTCGATGGCACTGTAAAACGGTCAAAACTGATTTTTTATCTCAGGCATTCCAACCATACCAATCACTTTATGAGCGTATAAGTATTACTTTTCAGTCTGACCATACTTTCAGTATGAGAGAGTTTGTGACGATTACCGAACAAGATGGGAAGGAGAGTACAATGGAAAATTTGTATTCCGGGTACTATGGCCTTGATGGTAATCGTTTGTCGATGAGCATTATTGATGTGAGAACGGCGACCCCTTTTCATGATCCTATTATTAATCAGGATTACAGTGAGTATAAAGGGGTGACAATAGACTACGCCATTGTGGTAAAGGAACAGTCGTTGTATATGTTCAATGAACACCGTTCTGAAATTTTCAATTGGGCCTGTTTTAACGTTCAATAGCTTTTTAAAGCTATGTGTCTAATACGCTAATCTGAAAAAGGCAGGAATATCCTGCCTTTTTGGTCTGAGTCTGTTAACGCTTTAAATTAAACGAGTGCGTTGTAACGCTCTAACCCTGCTTCTAGGTCTGCAATCAGGTCATCAACATCTTCTAAGCCGATATGAACGCGAATTAAGGTACCTTCGAAGTTAGGGTTCGCTACTGTTCTTAGGCTATCAAAACTGTTCGGTTCGTTTGCTAGAATCAAACTCTCAAAGCCGCCCCATGAGTAACCCATACTAAAGTGCGTCATACCATCAAGTAGCGCTGTGGTCGCCTTTGTGTTGGAGTTCTTCAGTACGAAAGAGAACAAGCCATTACCACCGGTGAAATCTCGTTTGAAGAACTCATGGCCAGGACAAGACTCAAGCGCAGGGTGACGAACGTGGTCAACCTCAGGGCGAGTCTCTAACCATTTTGCGACTTTCAAGCTGCTTTCTGCGTGTTGGCGTAGGCGAACATCAAGAGTACGAATACCGCGTAGTCCTAGGTAAGCGTCATCTGGCGATACACACTGGCCCATCAGGTAGCTCTGTTCTCTCAGTTGGTCCCAACATTTTTCATTGGCGACCGCAGTCCCTAACATCACATCAGAGTGGCCCACGATGTACTTAGTCGCTGCTTGGATCGAGATATCAACACCGAAATCAAATGGTGAGAAGTTAACGCCGGCTGCCCAAGTGTTGTCTAACATCACGATGATGTCATGTTCATGGGCAATTCGCGCGAGCGTTGGAATGTCTTGAACTTCCATGGTGACTGAACCCGGAGATTCGGTAAACAGAACCTTAGTGTTTGGCTTAATAAGGTCTTGGATGCCTTCACCAATCGTTGGCTCGTAGTAAGTTGTCTCGACTCCCATCTTTTTCATAATGGTGTCACAGAAATCACGTGTCGGTTCGTAGCAGGTATCGACCATCAGAATATGGTCACCTGTTTCTACGAAAGAGAGGATAGCATTAGAAATGGCAGCTGTACCACAAGGGTAGAGTGCACAGCCTGCGCCGCCTTCAACTTCAACCATGGCATCTTGGAAGGCGAAATGAGTATTGGTTCCACGACGTCCGTAAAAAAGTGTTTTGTTAGCGCGGTTAATCGTAGCTTTACGCTTTTCTTCTACTGAGTTGAATACGACAGTTGAAGCGCGCTGTACTGGTGGGTTAACGACACCATTGGTCCACTTCTTATCACGACCTGCAGTGATCAGCTTAGTGGTTTTGTTCTCGGACATGCTGTGAATTCCTTATCAATCGGTTATGTCCTATTTAAAACATGCCAATAGCCTTCAAAGCAAGAGGGGAGCCGGAGTTTTTACGCTTTTCTTTCGCTTTTTAACCTTTCACTTAATTAATGGTAAAAGGTTAAAAACTTACGGGAGGAAGTGATGAGCCGCAATCGACTCATCATAGGTATTACAGCAGAGGGTTGAACAAATAGAACAATCTTTCAAAGAAGCGATTTCGCAACTTTCTCTGTTCCCACTGGTCCAGTACAACTGGGTGAGATAATTCAATGTACGATTGCTGTAGCTCAGAGAGCTGTTGAGTGAAGTGTACATCGTCAACGGCGAGCGTCACTTCGAAGTTTAACCAAAGGCTGCGCATGTCGATATTGACCGTTCCGATTAAACAAAACTCTTCATCAATCACTACCGATTTGGTGTGAAGAAGCCCACCGTAAAACTCGTAAATCTTCACGCCTGCTTCAAGTAGTTCGGTATAAAACGCGCGCGAAGCCCACTTAACCATCAGTGAATCGTTGTTATGTGGAATGATCAGTTCTACGTTTACACCACGTTGCGCCGTCATTTTCAGTGTCTCTAATAAATCGGCACTCGGTACAAAGTAGGGGGTTGTGATGCGAACAGAATGGTTTGCCTGATTAATCGCAATGGTCAGAACTTGTAGGATCAAATATTCCGGCATGCCAGGACCTGATGGCACTACTTGAACAGGGTGATGCGTTATTACCTCTTCAACCGGACACTCTGGTAAATCAGGAAGGATTCGTTCACCTGTTTCGACTTCCCAATCCCAACCATGAATGGCTGACAGCACATTTACGGTTGGGCCAGTTACGCGAACCATTACGTCAATCCACTGGCCAACACCTGAACTCTGTTTGAAGTGAGCAGGGTCAACCATGTTCATTGAACCGGTATAGGCAATGGTTTCATCAATCACGATGATCTTACGGTGCTGCCTTAGATCTAAACGGCGTAAGAAAATACGCCAAGGGCTTACTTCCAGTGCTTGTACAACTTGCACACCGGCGTCTTTCATCATTGAGCGCCAGTGACTTTTGAAAAAGCGCGGGCTACCTGCAGAATCAAGTAAAACCTTAACATCTACGCCACGTTTGGCAGCTCGAATGAGAGCGGAAGCAACCGAATCAGTTAAGCCTCCTGGGTGCCAAATATAGAAAACCATCTTGATACTGGTTTGGGCATTTTCTATATCTTCGATAATTGCGTGTAAGATCTCATTGGGAGAAGCTTGCAGTGAAAGCGTGTTTCCGCTAAGTGCAGGAATGCCCATCCGATTGTTACAAAGTTCATCAATCTTGTGGATAGGGGAGCCGACCTTTCCTGGAAGGTGGAGCTGACAATCATCTAGTTTTCGGAACCAATCGCCAAACGGAGTAAACATGCGATGTGCGCGCTCAGCCCGCTTTCGGCCTAGGTTTAGCTCTCCGAAAAGGAAGTAACAAGCCACACCAACTATTGGGATAATGTAGATAACCATGAGCCACGCGAGAGAAACGCTGACAGAGCGGCGTTTTAGTACGACACGAAAAGTCACACCGGCTACAAGTACCCAGTACAAAGCGACAGAGGCTAAAGTTAAAAAATGGTAGAGCTTTTCCACATTGAATACTCGAAAAAAGAGACACTTAGATAGTAATGCTATTTTACGGATATGGGAATTTAAGGAATCAACTATTTACAAATTAGAGCTAAAGCTGTAAACAGGTTATAGTTGTTAAGTTTTGGTTAACTTAAGACGAAAACGATTGTTTTGTATGAAAAGGCGGCATTTAACCATAAAAATTTACATTGGTAACGAAATTTATACGGTTCGGGCTTCCAATTTTATTCTTAAACTGGTTTACTTGCTATATAACGAGCGTCAATCAAATCTTTTAGGTGTGTAAATTTTCATGTACACCTTATCTTTTAAAGACGCCACCCAAAGCAAAACACAACATCACATAACACAAAAGTTTGGAGTAAACGTGGCTACTAGTAATACAACCACAACACCCCGCGATACCTGGGGTTCGAAGTTAGGATTCGTAATGGCTGCAGCAGGTTCTGCTGTTGGCTTAGGTAACATTTGGAAATTCCCATACACAGCAGGCGAAAGTGGCGGCGGTGCATTCGTTGCAATTTACCTGTTTTTTGTAATCTTTATCGGTTTCAGTGTCATGCTGACTGAGTTTGCGATTGGCCGTCATACGCAGAGATCAGCAGTAGGTGCATTTAAATCAACTGACCGTCGCTGGACGTTCGCTGGTGTAATCGGCGTAGTAAGTGGCCTGCTAATCATGGGTTTCTACCCTGTAGTAGGTGGCTGGTCTATCGCATACATCGGTAAAATTGCTGGTGGTCTACTAGACGCACCTGAAGCAATTGGTGACAGCTTTGGTGGCTTTATCTCAAACCCAGTTCAACCACTTATGTGGATGGGCTTATACCTACTACTTAACGTTGTAATCGTTATGAAGGGTATTTCTGGAGGTATTGAGAAAGCGGGTAAGATTTTGATGCCACTTCTTTTCATCATCCTGATTGTAGTATCCATCAAAGGCATCATGCTTCCGGGCGCGATGGCTGGTCTAGAGTTCTTATTCAGCCCTGACTTCTCTAAAGTAGACAGCGGTGTAATCCTAGCTGCATTAGGTCAAGCATTCTTCTCACTATCTCTTGGTATGGGTTGTATGTTGACATACGGTTCTTACCTGAAGAAGAAAGAGAACCTAGTTCAAACTACAGCTATGGTTACAGCAATGGATACAGGCGTTGCTATCCTAGCTGGTGTTGCAATGTTCCCTGCAATGTTCGCATTCGGTATGGAGCCAGCAGCTGGTCCTGGTCTAGTATTCGTTGTTGTTCCTCAGCTATTCGCTGAAATGGGCGGCGTAGTTGGTCTTCTATTCGCTCTAATGTTCTTCGTTGGTCTAAGTGTTGCGGCACTAACATCTTCAGTATCTCTACTTGAAGTTGTGGTTTCTTACCTAATCGATGAGAAAGGCATGAAGCGTGTGACTGCGGTACTATCTGCAAGTGTAGTAATGGCGATTCTATGTATCTTCGCTTCTCTATCACTTGGTGGCTTCGGTCCTACACTGTTCGGTACTGGCGCATTCGATATCTTCGACCTACTAACTGATAAGATCTTCCTAGCAGTTGGCGGTATGTTGGTATGTATCTTCGCTGGTTGGAGACTAAACCGCGCTGACCTAGAGAAAGAGATCACTAACGACGGTGAAGTATCTTTCCCACTATTCGGTTTATGGTACACACTAGTTAAGTACATCATCCCAGTAGCTATCGCTATCGTTGCGTTTATGGGTATCTCTTCTGGCTTCGACAGCGGTAAAGGTGCAATCATGCTACTAGGTATTGGTATCATTGCTGGCTCTGCGGTAATCTCTAAGAAGCTATAGTTCTTAGAAACCATAATTCTTAGAAGCTACAATCGCGAGCTAAAGTAAATTAAGAAACGGGGGTCATTGGCTTCCGTTTTTTTATTTCTGAAATTTGATTTTCGACGAAAAATAAAATCTTGCATAGGGCGAGTTGCTTTGTGCGAATTACTTAAATCTAATCGAGCAAATACTAAGCACTAATTGGTACAGGTTGAAAAGAAGCCCAATGATTCAATGTTTATTGAATGAGTTGGGCTTTTTCGTAGCTGGAATCTGGATTCAGACACGGTATACTCCACGTTCTACAATGGAGCTAGCCTTTACATGTTCGATATTCTTCTGAACCACTCTGATTTTTTACTTATCAATAAGCATCCTGGAGTCAGCGTCCACAAAGACGATGGCGATACTATGTTACTTCAAGAAGTTGCTAAGGCAATCAATGAGCCTAAGCTGTATCTCGTTCATCGATTAGATAAAATGACCTCGGGCATTCTGCTGCTAGCAAAAAGTGCGTCGGCGGCGAGCGAGCTTTCACAGCTATTTGCAAAGCGTGAAGTAGAGAAATACTACCTTGCGCTCGGTTCTAAGAAGCCAAAGAAAAAGCAGGGGCTGATTTCTGGTGATATGGAGCGTTCAAGACGCTCTAGCTGGAAACTTCTGGCAACTAAAGAAAACCCGGCGATTACCCAATTTCTATCTGCAACAGCGGAACCCGGTGAACGTCTGCTGTTATGCAAACCCTATACAGGGCGAACTCACCAGATCCGTGTCGCGATGAAATCGATCGGCTCAGCCATTGTTGGTGACCCTATTTATAATCCATCGAGTGAGGCTGACAGAGGTTATCTGCACGCCTTCGCGATTCGATTTACTTATCAATCAGAAGCCTACGAATATGTCTGTGACCCAAGGAGCCTAGACTCTTTAGGCGAGAAGTGGCACCAAGAAACCGTATCTAGCGGTTTGGACGGTTGGCTTGAACCTTGGTCATTAAGTTGGCCAAAGCTAAACACTAAGTGAGTGAAATAATGGAAGCATCAGCTTTACCTCTGTTTTTTAGTCATATTGAACAGCAATTAAATGAAGTGCCAAACGAACTTCGCCGTATTTTCCACGGCCGCGGTAAGTTTTGGCCTGGTCTAGAGCAACTGACATGTGACTGGGTTGATGGACAGTTACTGGTTAACGTGTTTAAAGAGGTAGACGACGAATTCTTGTCATCTCTCAAAGCTGGATTGGTTGAACTCACCGACAAAGATATCTGGCAATCAAAGCAGGGCACAAGCATTGTTCTGCAACACCGCTATGCTGACGGTGCACCTTCGGAAGTACTGTGGGGTGAGCTTAACGACTCTCCAGTGGTTGTTGAGCATGGCCTTAAGTATCAGTTAGACATTGGTCGTAATCAGAACTTTGGTCTGTTCCTAGATATGCGTAATGGTCGTCAGTGGGTACAAGGTAATGCTAAGGATAAGAACGTTCTTAACCTGTTTGCATACACTTGTGGCTTCTCAGTAGCGGCTATCGCTGGTGGTGCCCGTCAATGCATGAACGTGGATATGTCACGTGGCTCACTGAACAAAGGCCGTGATAACCACCGTTTGAACGAACATGACATGCGCTCGGTGAATTTCCTTGGTTACGATATCTTTAAGTCGTGGGGCAAAATCAAGAAAGGCGGTCCTTATGAGTTGGTGATTATCGACCCACCTTCGTTCCAAAAAGGCAGTTTCGCCCTAACTAAAGACTACAAAAAGATCTTACGTCGTTTGCCAGAGCTTCTAACGGAAGGCGGTGAAGTGATTGCGTGTGTGAACTCACCTGCAGTGTCACCTAACTTCCTTATCGAGACGATGGCAGAAGAAGCGCCAAACGTTGAGTTTATTGAACGCTTAGATAACCCACCTGAGTTTGTGGATGTCGATCTTGATTCAAGTCTAAAGGTATTGAGATTTCAAATTAAAGCCTCTGCCGATGCTTAATTGAATTTCAGAATCAGCTAAAAAAACGCCGCCCATCTGAGCGGCGTTTTTGTTTATAAACTAATACTAGCTGGTTTGATTCTTGAGGGTCTGGAATCCAAAATAGATACGCATAAATGTGGTTAGCCAACACGCGGCACCAAAGGTGTAAGCGATAACCGCAAAGTGTTGAGGCCAAATACAGAAAGCAATGAAACAAGCGATGGTTTCTGTGCCTTCGGTTAGTCCAGACATGTAATACAGAGACTTATGTTTATAGACTGGGTTTTCAATGCCTCGCTTACCAGCCATAACCGCAAACGCTAAAAAGCTACTGCCTGTGCCGATAAAAGAGAAAATCAAAAATGCACCGGCAATGGCGTTGTGTTCTGGGTTGGCGATAACAAAGCCAAAGGGGATTAATGAGTAGAATAGGAAATCTAGGCTGATGTCTAGGAAACCGCCCGCATCACTAATGCCTTGGATTCGAGCCAAGGCTCCATCAAGCCCGTCGCAAACCCTGTTAAATACAATAAACCCTAACGCCCAATCGTATTGTTGAAATGCCAATGCTGGAAACGCTAAACATCCAACCAGAAACCCAAACAGGGTGGTTTGGTTGGCTGTGATGCCGAATCTATTAAGTAGTTTGGCTGATTGATTTAATGGCCACTTAATGACCTTAATAGAGTACTTATCCAACATGGTTACTTCTCCATGGCCAAGACAGAACTTTTGCCCCTTGAGGCACATCGGCTTGGTCGTGCGTCACCATTAATGTTGGAATATCCGCTTTAGTGAGTTGCTCAAATACCCAGTCGCGAAACTGAGCTCTGAGTTCTTGGTCGAGCTTACTAAAAGGCTCATCAAGCAACGCCAATTTCGGTTTCGCCAATAGCATACGAGTTAAGCTAATTCTCGCTCGCTGGCCGCCAGATATTTGGTCGGGAAATGACTCCGCCAAGCGGGTCAGTTCAATGTCTTTTAACGCTTCCATTGCTTGTTGTTGGCGATCTGACCCCTTAACCGAGTTTGGTAACGAAAAGGCCAAGTTCTCCCATACTTTTAGGTGTGGAAACAACAAGTCATCTTGAAACAGAATGCCGACTTCACGCTGATGTGATGGGAGCTCGTCTAGCTGAATATCGTTCAAAATAACGGTGCCAGAGTATGAGAACTCGTCATTCAGGTGACCCGCGATGGCATCTAACAAAGTCGATTTTCCGCAGCCGCTTGGCCCCATCAACGCCAATATTTGGCCTGATTCTAATGTTACGTTTAGCGCTGAAAACAGCGATTCGCCATCGGTTTTACGGATGGTGAGGTCGTTGAGGTACAGACTCATTACTTAGGAAACCTTTAAAAGTAAGACGGCGATATCTAAGTTGAAGTCGGCTGACTAATATCGCTAAAGAGAAAAAGAACAGAGGCAATAGGGCCTGCCAAAGGGCATAGATTGCTGTCACCCTGCGGTCGAAACCACTGGTTAGGGCAACGGCTTCGGTTGTGATCGTGTTAATGCGACCCGCACCGAGCATCAATGTTGGCAAATACTGAGCCAAACTCACGCTGATTCCGACCGCCCAAGCAAAGGCGATAGCAGGAAGCAAAATTGGCAGTTTGATTGAATACCAACTCTGAAATGGCGATTTACCCAAGCTCAGTGAAGCTTTTATCAGCCCATCGTTGAAGCTTTTCCATGGGCCGTCCAAAGACAAGTACACAAATGGAAAGGCGAAGAATACGTGTGCCCAAATCACCCAAAACTCGTAGGCGTTGCTGCCTATGTATAGGGTGGTCACTTGCATGCCAAACAATACTGAGAGTTGAGGTATCAACATGGGAATCGCGATAATAAAGCCCGGAACTTGCCACTTGTATTTGATTCGGTATTCGTGAGCAACCAGCGCAAGCAACAAAGCGACTGAAGCCGCAATCAGACCAATCCATAAGCTTTGACTAACGGTGCTCATGATGCCATCCCACTCGAACTCCCAGAAGCGCACGCTGTAGCGGCTCGGCAGTAAATCAGGGAAACGCCAGCGCTGAGCAACGCTCCAAATTGCCATTAAAGGAATGACCAGCAATGAAAGGCTAGCAAGGACAGTGAATATGGTTTTCCCCGGCAAGTTAGCCCCTGTTCTTCCTGAATACTGCCAAGTTCGAAAGTACTTAAGAATTGCCCATTCAACTAAACGCGCCAAGGCGATGATCAATGAAGCTAAGCCAAACAAAACGATAGCACCAGCAGCAGCTCGCGGGAGTAGATTAAGATCCGGATCGTTGAACCATTGCCATACTAAAACGGCAAAGGTCGGCGGGTTGGTTGGGCCAATGATCAGAGCAATATCGACAACCGACACGCTGTAGGCGAGTACCGCCAACATTGGGAATCGAAGCTTAGTAAACCATTGTGGGAAAATACATTTCCACCAGATCTGAGCACGACTATAACCCAGAGATGCACTGACCTTAGTGATACGCTCTACATCAATTTGCTGAAGTATCGATATGCTCATCAACAATAAGAAAGGGACTTCTTTAAGCGCCAACATGATGATGAGGCCGAATGCGTATGGGTCTTTGACCAACAAAGCTAATTCAGAACTCGTGGCCGATTCACCAAGTAAGTGATGTACGGCTCTTGCGCCAAGGCCTGTTGGGCTAAATAAAAACGCAAAGCCAATGGCGAAAGCCACATGTGGAATGGCAAGCATTGGCGATAGCGTTAACTCAATCTTTCTCCAAAATTGGTTTCCCCAAGAGGCTTGAAGAATACAAAAGGTCAGGAAGCAGGCAATATAGCTGCTTGCAATCGCTGAGCCTAGGCTTAAGCCAATAGAGTGCCAAGCCCCTTCCCATTGAAAGACTTGGCTAAAACCGTTGAGTGTTGGCTCATCTAAACCTAGGGGCGGGATGAAACTCAGTGATGAAGCCACGACTCCCGCTACCCCAGGAATGGTTGGGATAATGCACACAGCTATAACAACAAAATATAGAGCGCGTAGCATGGAGGTTAGTTACCGTATCGCTTAAGCCACTCTTTCTCGAGCGCGTTTTGCCAACTAGGATGCGGTTCATCAATCGATTTAAATTGCTGGGTGTTTTTAGCGCTGCCAGTGAGGTACTTGCTGCTCAGAACCGAAGGATCGCCCCAAACATTAAGGTCACCTTTGCGAGACTGTGCTTCTGGGCTCAGCAAGAAGTTAATGGTCACTTGAGCACCTGCGGTTGCATTGGCATTCCAAGGAATCGCAAGGAAGTGAATGTTAGATAGAGCGCCGCTATCTAGAGCATAAGCCTTAGTGGTTTCCACTAGGCGACCACTTGCTTGTGCTGAATAAACAGAGTTTGGATTAAACGTAATCGCGAGGTCGAGCTGTCCGTCATCCAGAAGTTGAATGCTTTCAGATGTACCTGCAGGAAATTGCTTTCCGCCTCGCCATGCCACTTTATGGAATTTATCTAAGTAAGCCCACAGTGGTTCCGTAACTTCTTGGAAGGTATCTTCTGAAACGGGTTTAGCAAGCGCAGGACTGTTGTTTGTTAGCTCAATCAGTAGAGACTTAATGAAGCTCGTACCATGAAACTCTGGTGGGCGCGGGTAGCTTAAGCGATTCGGGAAAGCCTGAGCGTAGCTCAACATCTCTGAAAACGATTGTGGCGGATTGTGCAGTGTTTCTTGGTCGTGGATGAAGACAAGTTGCCCAACGCCCCAAGGTGCTTCAAGGCCTTCTGTTGGTTCAGAGAAGTCGACATCAATCGGTAAAGATTTATCGACATACTGCCAGTTTGGAAGTGTTTGAGTGAATGGTCCAAACAACAAAGCGTTGTCTTTCATTGAGCGGAAGTTCTCGCCATTGATCCAAACGATATCAACACTGCCTTCAGTGTTCTTTCCTGCCGCCTTTTCTGCGAGTAAGCGAGTGGTAGTTTCTGCAATATCGGTTACTTTCACATGTTTTAAGGTAACACCGTACTCACTTTGTAATTTCTTGCCCGCCCACTGTAGGTAACGATTGATTTCTTGGCTACCGCCCCAAGCGTGAAAGTAGACAGTTTCTCCCTCTGCCTGCTGTTCTATTTGGTTCCAACTGTCGGTGGATGTTGCTTCATCAGCATAAGTGGTTGCGCTGTATGCAACGGTTGCCATGATTCCTAACGTACTTACTATCTTGTTCATAAACTTTTCCATTTGGTAGTGAACGGGCAAGAGCATTGTGTTTTCGAACGCCCTAATAGTTATTCTATCCGTTTCTCAAATAAATTCTAATTCAACAGTAAATTCAATCAATTACTTGAGAACAGGCAGGGAGTTCGCGGTTGAGTTTGTTCGATATGCGATCGTCTCGAAAGCTCGACAGACTTTAGGCTCTTACCATCCTAGCAATAGACCGATAAACCAGTGAATTTATTGCATCTAAATGAGAGATATTTGAGGTTTATTGGAGTTTGGTACGAAAAGTAGTCGATGAGTGTTAATTTTGAAGGTGTTGTGAGGGTAAGCAGGCAATAAAAAAGGAGCCATGAAGGCTCCTCTAATCAATATCTATTTCGAGAACGGATTAGTTTACCCAATCACGAATTGTGTACGTTAGCGTGTGTACATCGTTTTTCAGTACTAGCGTATCGTTTGTTAGGGTTACGTCGCTCCACTCGCTTAGAGTAGCAGAAACCGACTGTTCGATTTCCATCGCAGAGCCGTGACACATTTTCATTGTCATGCCCATTTGCTTGATACGGAATTGACCGTCTTTCAGCTCGCCTTGACCGAAGAAGTTGTTACAACCAGCCATGCCGTTTGCAGTCATCTTTTCGCCGATCTCTAGGCGAGGAGCTGCTTGGTCTTCGCTTTTCACAATGTCCTTGCCATCAATTTGCGCAAGTTCCCAATTATGGTGCTGTAGATCGGTTGGTGTTACTTGCATCGCGTTGTCACCTGTTGTTGTGCATGCTGCTAGCATCATAGGTAAAGCGGCTACTGCTAGTAATTTTTTTGAACTAAACTTCATATTATAAGGCTCCAAAGGAAAGAACGAAGTTACCGAATAAGTGTAACTTGATGGGTTCAAAGTATAGTTTACAAAACACTATATGTGTCAGTATAAGGTCATAGTTTAGTATGGATTTCATGAGCTAGGCGATAAATTAATCGCTTATTTTTGAGATAGTAAGCGTAATTTTGAATGTGTAAGGAGGCACGGTGGAGCAGTTAGAGTTTTTCCAAGTTCCAAGCCCTTGCGTTGGGGTTTGTTCAAGCGATGACAAAGGCTATTGCAATGGTTGTATGCGCAAGAGAGAAGAGCGCTTTAACTGGATGTCGATGACACCGTCAGAACAATTGCACGTGATAAAGCTGTGTCGTCAGCGCTATAGACGAAAAATAATGAAGCAAAAAAACTTGGTTGGTAAGTCGGTCGACGAAGAGGGAAATACAAGTCCCCAAAGAGATCTTTTTGGCTAAAGAGGATGTATTAAGATTTTATTTAACTCCGATGTAACTATTACTTTACATAATGGTTGGGGTGTAATATTAAGATAGGTACCTTTGTACCTGAAGGAGTGGTGTCGGTATGAATAAAAAGAACGTAAAACTCAAAAAAGAGCCAGTCAAAGCACTGGATCGTAAAACGATCGGGGCGAAAGATGACCCTGAAGAGGCTCCGCGTGATTGGCATTCGATGTCAGAAGAAGAACGAATGGAAATCCTTTCTCACCTTTCAGACATGCCTTTTCAATAACACCACTGGTTCTTCAGAGTCTTTCTTAAACCCCTGTTTTCTTAAATAAACAGCTTTCTGAAATAAACATATTATTAAACAAACATGTGATTCGCTTTCGTTACACCACGATGATACGTGCAAAATGTATCATCGGCTTCGGTGGTTTTACTATGGATCTTAATGTTTGTGATGACTTCAACAGCCCCTGCATCGTAGCAAGCTTGCTCTGCTTTTTTAACGATATCGAGTAATTGGTTGAGTTCACCTTTCATCGTGGTTTCCATTGCACCAACCTGGAACGGCACATCGGATGCTTTCACAACTTCAATGGCTTTATCAACCACTTCGAAGTTGTTGCCTTCTTTAACGCGAGGTATTACTTGGAAGGCAACCATCACTTCTTTTTCTCTTTTTAACTCAGACACTTTCTGCTTACTCTAGGATAGGGAATTGTTGCAGATGATAGGTTAATGCGGAGATAAATACTACAGCGGCTATGCTGGTTGGATTACTCTTATTGTTCTACTTATTACCCCAGTGGTCGCTTACCCAGCCACCTATGTGTTCATCAAAATGACTGCCACTGAACCTCTGGTTGCGTTCCACCGAGGTATCACAATCATCTTTATTATCTAATAGGGTTTGTATGTAGTTTGCCATCGGGTCATTGGAACGTTGACGATCTCGGCGGGTTGCCACTTCCTTAATCAGTTGTAATCGATATGTAGAGCTAGCACGTTTCATTTCAATGACCTCCTGTTGTAGACACTAATAGAAAAATCTAGTTGCCAGATATAGGGGCGTCAACGTGATTTGATAGTATTTTTTTGAGCAACCAAGAATCAATACGTTGGCATCGTAATTCACAAAAGTGTCATTTAAGTTGGCAGCTTTAGGGAAGTTTTTGGGTGTGGATTTATGTTTTGTTGCATATAAAAAAGCCCAGTGCAAACTGAGCTGACCATTCTATTTCTGATTGCTTAGAGCCATTCCTGGTTACTTTGAGCTATTTGTTTTGCTTTTAAACTGCTTAATGCTCTTCTTTTTGGCTGTTCTTCGATTGGCCATTTTGTCTTTTGGCGGACGCTTACGAGCTGTTGATTCTGATGCAGGTTTATCAGTTACAGGGAAACCTTCCAACGATTGCAACGGAAGTGGCTTATTAGTCAGAGTTCGAATCGCATTGAGGTGCTCGTTTTCACTGTGGCTAACCAGCGAGATAGCACAGCCTGCGCTTCCTGCTCTCGCCGTTCTTCCTACGCGATGTACATAAGTTGCTGAGTGAGAGGGCAATTCAAAGTTGATCACAACAGGTAGCTGATCAATATGGATGCCACGAGCCATCACATCGGTTGCGATAAGCACGCGAGTTTCACCATTTTTGAAACTCTCTAATGCCTGTATGCGCTCTTCCTGGCTCTTGTTGCCATGTAACGCACTTACGCTGATCTTGGCTTTGTTCAATCGCTTGGTTAATGCGTCTGCATTGTCTTTGGCGCCAATAAAAACCAACACTTGCGGCCATTGGTTTTGATTAAGTAGGGCAATCAGTGCTTGAGCCTTGTTGCCTTTGTTTACGAGATACAGTGTTTCTTCAATGGTTTCGACAACGCTGTTTTCTTGGTGAATCGTGATCTTCTCTGGGTTTGATAAAAGCGCTTCAGCCTGATTGACCAACTCTGGAGGAAGTGTCGCTGAGAATAGCAGTGACTGTCGTTTCGCTGGCAGAGCTTCGATGATCGCTTGAATATCAGGCCAAAAGCCCATGTCGATCAATCGGTCTGCTTCATCAAGAACCAATGACACACATTGAGTTAACTCTAATTCGTCACTTTTGATAACAGCCAGCAATCGGCCCGGTGTTGCGATAGCAAGCTGTGGCCCCGTTAATAATTGCTGTTGTTGGTCATCTGCGTTCACACCGCCAGTTAACGTAATCGTTTTGATATTAAGAGCAGTTGCGATGGGTTCTAAAGACTTAGCGACTTGAGACGCAAGTTCACGTGTTGGAACGATAACAAGTGCTTGCAGTTCATTTACATCATGATTGATGTTGTTCAGCAAAGGTAAGCCGAAGGCCAATGTTTTACCGCTACCCGTTTGAGCCAATGCAAGTACGTCTTTCCCCGTAATAATTGTAGGAATTACCGCTTGCTGTATCTCTGTCGGCTTATTGAATTGAGATGGGAGCGCGGACACGGTTTTTGCGTTAAGGGTTAGGCTATCAAATGACATAAATGAACCAAGTATCAAAAGGGATGTGGAGTCTAACAGGGCTGCAAATGTTAGAGAATCAGTTTTGTACGTTACACGATAAACGTATTGATTATACGCGCGAATTATATATGTTAGCCATACGTGATAATTAAGCGTTTGTCATATTGTAATGGCAATGAATGGACGTACAATGTCCGCCCTAAAAATGTTCATGAAATGAGATCGAAATGAGTTGGGACAGTATCTGGCTGTTTATTGTTATCGTGTTTTTTATTGCCATTATTCCGGGGCCTAATGCTTTATTGGTATTAAGCACAGCCTTAACTCAAAGGAAGCTGTTCGCATTTGTGAACGTGTTGGGCGTGTCATGTGGTTTCTTTTTTCATGCCTTTATCTCGGCCAACGGCATAAGTCTGTTACTGTCGAACACCCCCATGGCCTTTGAAGGGCTAAAATGGGCTGGGGTTTTGTATCTTGTCTGGCTTGGGTATAACCATTTTCGTGCGGCACTGCGCGCTCAAGAGGGCGTACTTTCTGTGGTAAGTGCATCGGGAAGTAAGTTATATAACCAATTTTTCAAAGGGCTCCTTACTAATCTTCTGAATCCTAAAATCGTCCTGTTTTATCTTTCTATATTTCCTCAATTTGTTTCAAAAAATGCGATTGTGGCAGACAGTCTCATGCTTGGTGGGATTCAGGCGTCAGTGGTATCGATGTGGTTCTTGGTTGTGATCTTAATGGCGGATACGTTTAAGCGCTTGTTGGTTCAAAAGCGAACCTCACAAATGATGAACATCGTTTGTGGTGTTCTATTCGTGGGCTTCAGCATCCAGTTGGCGTTGTTTCAGCTTTAGGGGGCGACGTGAAGAATTGGCTATTTAGCTATCGGTTCAGTTCTGATTTCCGTCTCAGTTCTCATTTTCTACTGAATGCTAAGCAATCCTTGTTTCTCTGTATAAATCTCTAAAGTATTATCCCGGTAAGTCGATATAATAATCAGCTATTAATTTGGTGAATGTGTTTGTTTGAAACCAATTGAAGCTAAAGTTTATTGCTTGACCGAATAACAGAGACAGGGAGTCATTAATGCGTGAAGATTCATTCACCCAGAAACGCAAATATTACCGCTTAAAGTACCCTCAAAAGGCACGCCCGGTGATGCGAATTAAGGATGAGCTTTTTCATGTCAGTGAAGTGTCTGAAAAAGGTGTACGCCTGATGATGCGCAACATCATTCCGGTTTATCGTGGCTTTTCAATGGCCGGCACCTTGAGGCTGCATGACAACAACAGTGTCGATATTAGTGGTGCTGTATTGAGACAAGAGGGCGATGAAGTGATCGTTCAGTTATCACAAGGCCCCAGCTTCAAAGATATGGTGTCTGAACAAAGGCATATTAGGCAAAGATACCCGGTATTTTTTGCAAGCCTGAGAGTGGCTTAAAAGCGGCTGACGTAAGTTCCTTAAGGCGCAAATAGCTTATTCTAAGCAGAGATTAAAAAGCCCAGCACTTTCATAAGTGCTGGGCTTTGTTATATTGACCAAACTAGATAGAGAGTCAAATAAAGAGCATGGCTAATCTATAGCTCGTCTACTGTTGCCCAAACTGCTGCTAGCATGTCGTGCCCAAATGCGGCACTACGCTCTGGCGACCAGCCGTAAAGTTCGTCAGCGTGGCTGATGTGATCTTTAAATGGCATCTCAACCGTGTAAGCCAAACACTTGAACTGCTCGCCAATCCAGTTTGTACCAACGGTCATGTTCGCTTTGCCTGGTTCGTCTTTGTCGTAACCAAACTCATCTTGGAACTCTGGCGTGATCGTCAGTAGCGCTTGCTTGAAGTGGTTCTCTAATTTAGCAATACGCTCATTGTATGAAGGTGTGCCTTCGCTACCAGCAACAAAGTTATATGGAATCGCTTCATCGCCGTGAATGTCTAGACATAGGTCAACGCCAGTTTCTAGCATGCGCTCACGTACAAGGAAAACCTCAGGGCTGCGTTCCATAGAAGGTGACTGCCATTCACGGTTTAGGTTAACGCCGATCGCGTTGGTGCGCAGGTGGCCACGGATGCTGCCATCTGGGTTCATGTTAGGCACAACACGGAATACAACGCTGTCTAATAGTGAACGACCCACTGTGTCTGTCTCATCGAGTAGACGTTGAAGTAGACCTTCGATCAACCATTCAGCCATAGTCTCGCCAGGGTGTTGGCGACCAATAACCCAGATATTTTTCTTCTCTTCACTTGGCTCGCCGATAGTTAGCAAAGTGATGTCGTTGTTGTCTAGCGTATGACCCAGAGTTTCAAGCTTACAAGCCGGGTGCGTTTGAGCACTGTGCAGAAGATCTTGATGACGATCATATGAGTACGGTGCGAAGTACGCGAAGTACATTGAATCGTGCTCTGGAATGATATCAAAGCTTAGTGTGTCGCCATCGAATTGAGATGGGATACGGAACCACTCTTCACGGTCATACGATGCAACCACATCGTAATCTTTCCAGCCTTCAGGGTATGCAGACGTTGCCAGTTGGCCGATTTCAAAGTGGTGTGCTTGTTGAGCATCGCTTTCTAAACGGAAGTGAAACCACTGAGAGATTTCAGTCTGGTTGTCTGCTGGGATAGTCAGTTGAATGTTTTGTGGTGAATCTGCTGAAACGACGTGAATGTTGCCGCTTTCGAAATTGCTGAAAATTTTCATTGTAGTTTTTATCTCGTAGTTGAGTTGCCGTAAGACTAGCACACTTTTTTTCGAGCAAACCACTAACTAAATCGTAATGAGATGTTATTTCAACTATCTACTTTTTAGTTGTCTATTTTGAACAATTACTTTCAATCTATCGGCGCTGGCAAGTCGTACACCCGCGACAGGCAGAACGTGTGTGGCGATCTAACTTGCTACGTTGCACCTTGCAATAAGCGTTTTTCAATGCCCTTCGTCCAGAAAACCAATCATCAGGTTTCGCAAGAATCAGATAACCATTAAATCGTTTAACGAGCTCGATTCTGTTTTGATCGATGAACTTGCTATCAAAGCCAATCTCAAAGTAATCAAGCGCTTGTTCGATGGCAGTGAAACTCGCTATTTTTTGTTGGAATTCTGTTTGGCTCATGGGAAGTAGGTTTCTGTTCTGGTGACAACTATTGTATCGAGTTTACGATTTGTTTTATTGATTTTAGTTATGACTTACCTGGGTTTGAATCGTGGGCTTTTTAAACTTGAAGTGATCTTTTTAACTCTTTGAGGATTATAGATAAAGTATTAAAAAACTAAGACAGGACAGAACCAATGAATCGAATCAATCCAAAGAAACTACTTCGCAGTAAATGGACGGCCGTTAGCCCTTTGAAGAAAGAAAAGCACTTTATGGTCACAGAAGTTGAATTTGATGAAGGGGAAGTAGTGCGCTGCATGATAGAGGCAGTAATGACTAAACGAGAAGAAAACATCAATTGGCGAGAGCTTACTGATAATCAAAATTGGCTCCCAGGCTGGAAGTAGGGCTAGAAGCCTGTTTGATTCTAATCTGTTGTTAATGGCGAACTGGCGTTTATCGGATACTCGACGCACGCCCTTGCCAGTATTTAAGGCCTTCTAACACACCCTCAGCGTGTGTTGCTCTACTCGTGTATACGTTGTCTCTATCCGATAGGTGAGCAACCTCAGGATAATGATTAGCGACCAATATCGAGTTTACGCCCTCAATGGTGAGCATCGAGGTGTCGTTAGCAGAATCACCCGCTACGCACACTTCCGCAACGCTCAAATCATGTTGTTTGAGCAGATGATGAATCGCGGTAGCCTTATTGACGCCCTTCGGGGTGATGTCCAGATACCAGTCGTGAGAGTAGGTGAGATGTACATCCAATCCGTGCGATTCCAAACTTGATTCGATCAACTCATGTTGAGGATCAGACAGTTTCCCTTCAAAAGTAATCTTGTAATCACCTTGATGGTTTTCGAAGCGCTCACCCATAAAATCAAGTGGTGCGAGAGCCGTCTCTACCTTTGATTTGTTCCAAGAAGCTTCCAGTTGGTTATGCCAAACATGGTCTGGTTTTTGGGAATGAACATGATGAATTTTCGTGCCCACATCGCTAATAATACTGTGTGGTTTCGGGTAGTTATCCGATTCTAAACCCACTCGAATCGAAGGTAATGTTCTTCCCGTCGCTATGATAAAGCGGATATCAGGTTGCTCTGTGAGGTAATCAAACAACTGGTTAACACCGTGAGATGAACCACCATCAAGCGTACCGTCAAAGTCACACACCAACATTTTTATCATTCGAATTCCTTGTCTTTTTCTCTATTTCGTCACGGGAAAATGTTTATTTCTTTTATAAAGAATGGCTCAGCAATGAGCACTCTACAAGTTGATGTCCAGCTTAGGTAATCACCAATTGAGAGTTTGCAGCAAGTATCACAGTTGGTGTGGTGTATTAAAATTCTTGGTTGAAAAAGTTGATTTAGACTCGCTGACTTTAGCCGGTTGACCTTTGGTGTTTAGGTAGAGATTGAGAGTAGATTTTAGCTTTGTTGCCGAATGAACTTTCGCCTCTGAAACGCCATGAAAGCTTAATAAATAGTTTGTATTCGAATTATTTGTGCACGAACTAATTGTGGGTTTTCTTGGTTCATCCAGCCTATTAATTGCTCTAATGTAAAATTAATATTCAATAATCTATGAGTAAGCAATACATAATATTGGTCGTATGTTTGTTTGATTTATTCTTTTAATTATCAATATCTTGTCGTGTATTGGCTTGTTTTTTGAACTTGGCGTTATTGGTGTGGTTTCTGGTTATCTCCTTTCTTTGCCGAACGAAGCTCCTTGATTTACACTTGTTAATTACTTAGAGTGCTAATCGTTTTTCGGGTTTAAATAACCATTTTTAAGTTTAAATAACTGAGGAAGGATTAGATTACATGGATCCCATACTGGAAGTTAAGGGACTGTACAAGGTGTTTGGTGAAGACACCGACCGTGCTTTTACAATGATTAATGAAGGCGCGAACAAAGATAAAGTTTTCGAAGAAACAGGTTTAACGATTGGCGTTAACGATGTTTCTCTTAGTATTCAAGAAGGCGAGATTTTCGTAATAATGGGACTGTCAGGATCTGGCAAATCAACCCTAGTACGCCTTCTTAATCGCTTGATTGAACCTACCAAAGGTAATGTGTTTCTTCGAGGCAAAGACATTGCCCACATCTCAGAAGATGAACTCCGCGAAGTCCGCCGCAACAACATCTCAATGGTTTTCCAAAACTTCGCATTGATGCCTCACATGACAGTAATTGAAAATGCCGCGTTTGGTCTTGAGCTAGCGGGTGTTGAAGTCGATAAGCGAAAACAGTCAGCATTCGAAGCGTTAGAGCGAGTAGGTCTTGGCGCGTATTCAGAATCTTACCCTGATGAATTGTCTGGCGGTATGAAGCAGCGTGTTGGTTTGGCTCGTGCTCTAGCTTGCGACCCTGATATTCTGTTAATGGACGAAGCCTTTTCTGCACTCGATCCTTTGATTCGTACTGAAATGCAAGATGAGCTTATTCGCCTGCAAAATGACGATAAACGAACCATTGTTTTCATCTCGCATGATTTGGATGAAGCGATGCGTATCGGTGACCGAATTGCAATTATGCAAAATGGCGAAGTGGTTCAAGTAGGTACTCCAGACGATATTCTTAATAACCCAGCTAACGATTATGTCGAAGCTTTTTTCCGTGGTGTAAACGTAGCAAGCGTGCTTACTGTGAAAGACATTGCGCGTAAGAAGCCAGCTGCGGTATTTAAAAAATCAGAACACGATGGCCCAGCGTCCGCTCTACAAATTTTGATGGATAACGACCGCGAATACGGCATCGTAGTTGAGAAGACCAGTCGTTACTCCGGCATCGTCTCTATTGATTCCCTTCGTAAAGCCCATAAAGAAAACAAATCACTCGTCAGCGCGCAGCTCGATGATGGTTTAACGCTGAACCCTGATTTACCAATCAATGATGTGCTTGGCCTTGTTGGCGGTGTGCCTTATTCCGTTCCTGTTGTGGACGAGCAAGGTAATTACTTTGGCGTTGTGACTAAGTCACGACTGCTACAAACATTAGATAAGGGGGATAGATCATGTCGTCTGAACAAACAAATAATGACCCATGGTCACAGTCTACTCCTGCCGCTCAACCTGCAAGTGATCCTTGGGGCCAAGCCGCTGATACTTCACCATCTGCAGATTGGCTAAGCAGCGAAACCGTCGAAACGACACCTTTTGATCCACTTAACCCATTTGCAGAAGCAGTTCTGCCTGTTGATACTTGGGTTGAGTCTGGATTAAATTGGTTAGTTGAACACGGACGTCCGTTATTTCAAGCAATACGTGTGCCTATCGATTTCATCCTAAGTTCATTTGAAACGGCGTTGGTGTCTACACCAGCTCCGTTTATGTTGATCATCTTGTTTCTCGTCGCATGGCAGTTTTCAAATCTGAAGCTTGGCGTGGCTACCGCAGTATCGTTGACGTTCATTGGCTTGATTGGCGCTTGGTCTGAAGCGATGACCACACTTTCACTGGTTATGACGTCGGTCTTCTTCTGCCTGTTGATTGGTTTACCCATGGGGATATGGCTCGCGCGTAGTAATACTGCGGCTAAATTCGTACGCCCAATTCTCGACGCCATGCAAACGACGCCAGCCTTCGTTTATCTTGTACCCATCGTAATGTTGTTTGGTATCGGTAACGTTCCGGGTGTGGTGGTGACCATCATATTCGCACTTCCTCCTGTTGTACGTTTGACTATCTTGGGTATTCAGCAAGTACCGGAAGAGTTGATCGAAGCGGGTCACTCATTCGGTGCAAGCAAAAAGCAGATGCTTTACCGAATTCAACTACCACTTGCACTGCCAACCATCATGGCGGGCGTGAACCAAACACTGATGTTGTCGCTATCGATGGTGGTTATCGCATCAATGATCGCGGTAGGTGGATTAGGTCAAATGGTACTGAGAGGTATTGGCCGACTGGATATGGGATTGGCCGCTGTTGGTGGCCTAGGCATTGTTATTCTCGCAATCCTACTTGACCGCATTACCCAAGTTCTTGGAGTAAATGCAGGTAATACAAAATTACGCTGGTACCACATGGGCCCTGTTTCTCTTGTGCTCAATGCGATAAATCGCGGTAACAAATCAGAACTACAACTAAGGAAAAACACCAATGAATAATTCATGGAAGAGCAAACTAGCCGTTAGCATCGTTTCGACACTGGCTGTATCAACGAACGTGTGGGCAGCAAGCTTGCCAGGTGAAGGTGTATCAGTTCAGCCAGTTCAATCGTCTGTTGCGGAAGAAACATTCCAAACGTTGATTGTTAACCGCGCTCTTGAAGAGCTTGGCTACGACGTGAAATCTACGCAAGAAGTGGATTACAATGTAGGTTACACCTCTATCGCAAAAGGTGACGCGACGTTCCTAACGGTAGGTTGGTTCCCGCTTCATGCTGATAAATACAAAATGGCGGGCGGCGATGACAAATTCTACCGCGAAGGCCAATATGTAAGTGGTGCCGCTCAAGGTTACCTAATCGATAAGAAAACGGCAGAAAAGTACAACATCACTAATATTGGTCAATTGACTGATCCAAAAATCGCCAAGCTGTTTGACGCAGACGGTGATGGCAAAGCAGACCTAACAGGCTGTAACCCAGGTTGGGGCTGTGAAATGGTTATCGAACACCAACTATCGGCATTCAAGCTGGACGATACGGTAACTCATAATCAAGGTAACTATGCGGCGATCATTGCCGACACAATTTCACGTTACCAGAAAGGTGAATCAATCCTTTACTACACGTGGACACCTTATTGGGTGAGTGGCGTATTGGCGCCTAACGAAGATGTAGTATGGCTAGAAGTTCCGTTCTCTTCACTACCAGGTGAGCGTGCGAATGTTGATACTACTTTGTCTAATGGTAAAAACTACGGCTTCGAAATGAACTCAATGCGCATTATTGCGAACAAAGAGTTTGCTAAGAACAACCCATCAGCGGCTAAACTTTTCGAAATCATCAAACTTAACATCAATGATGTAAGTGCTCAGAACATGATGATGAGCAAAGGTAAAAACAGCTCTGCGGATATCGAAGCGCACGTAAACGGTTGGATCAAAGCGAACCAAAGTACGTTCGATGGTTGGATTACAGAAGCGAAGAAAGCAGCGCTGTAACTTTGACTTGTATTTGCTCTGTATTACAAGACATTTTGATTTGAAATGATGAGCGTGTTGAGTGATTGTGTAGAGTCACTCAATCACCTTCAAATCAAGTGAAATGGCGACAGAGTGAACATTAAAAAAGCCAGCAGTCTTATTTGGACTGCTGGCTTTTTGCTTTCTGTTTTACTCTTGAGCTTCTAGCGTTCGCCTTGAACTTCAAAGTAGTCGCTTACTAGGCGAGCATGGCCATCGCCTTCCAAAGCCCAGTGCTCACGGTGCACGACACCGAATGCCTTGTTCATCGTCCAGCTTGCAGTCAGGATGTAGCCGCCTTCTGGGTGTTCTGCCCACGTCACGTCTGTGTAATCAACGTCTTTGAAGCCTTGGTCAATAATATTCTGCCAAAATGCTTGAATCGCTTCACGACCTTCAAAAACACCAAACGGACGCGCTTCCATCACACATACTTCAGTGTATTGAGCTGCACACTCTTTGGCATCTTGGCTGTTGAATGCTTTCTGCCATGCGTCAATGCCTTGCTTGCATGCTTCTAATATTTGGTTGTTTAACATTATTCTCTCCATAACAGTCTTCTTTCAAACACTGTGTTTTGATTTGGGTATCTTGATAAGTTGGATTCAGTTTAGTTCTATAAATTGAATGGAAAAACAGAGATAATAAAAAAGACTGTATGTAAAAAGAGAACAATTAAATGAATAAGCTAAAGCAGATGTCTATTTTCGCTCATATTGTAGAGCAGGGTTCAGTATCAGCGGCGGCTGAAAAGCTTGAACTATCTAAGTCTGTCGTCAGCCAGCACCTTAAAATACTGGAACAAGAGTTAGGCGCCTCACTTCTTAAACGAACAACGCGGAGACAGATCCTGACCAGTATGGGGGAGCGTTTTTATCTAAGCTGTAAAGACATCAACGTGATCGCTGACTCTGCTTGGGATATGGCGAAAGCAGAATTAGAAGAGCCACAAGGTCGGATTAGAATCACGGCTCCGAATGCGTTAATGGATTTGTTGGTCGCGCCTGTTATTGCAGAGCTAATGAAGCAATACCCAAAGCTAAAACCAGAACTGATCAGTGATGATCAGCACTTAGATTTCATGGAACATGATATTGATCTCGCAGTTCGAGTAGGCAGCTCCCGTGACAGTAACCTTAAGCAGAAGCGCTTAGGCGAGTTCAAAGATGTGTTGTGTGGTGTTGAAGGTATGCAAGATAGAGAGCTTGAATCTATCCCTTACATCGCAAATTCTTGGCAGGGGAAACAGGTGACTCATCACTTTAGTTCTCAAAATGAACAAGACTTTGTCTACCAACAGCAAGCCAGCTGTACCACCAACTCTTTTCACAGTTGCCTTGCCTTAATCAAATCAGGCGTTGGTATTGGTGTAATACCAGATTTCTACCTTCATCAGCTATCCGATGAGGTGGTCGATGTCATACCGAACTTTCAATTGCCAACTAACACGGTCTATGCGTTAACCCCATTCGCTGCAAACACACCGATCGCCATTAAACTATGTGTTCAAGCATTGGAAGAGAAGCTAAGGCAAACTTTGTATAAAACAGCTGTTCAATTGAATTCTGATGCTCAATAGTCAATTTTATATTACGGACATCGAGGTTTAGGTCATTTGGTAGGTTGTTGATCGCCAGAGTAACGCCATCAAAAAAATGAATGAAGAAGTACTTATATAAAGCTAATTACATTTGGCTTAACGGCTCTTTATATGGACATAGCGGGTAGATGGCAATTACACAGGTACAATCGGCATGAACTGTTCCAAATTAGGCAAACAATACCACTCTATGAATGAACGGGTAGTTGAGGTTCATTTTAAGTAAATTTTTTGAAGAGTCCGTTTTGTTTAACATCTTTGAATATGTTCGAGATATTAAACACGGACTTTTCTTGAAACCATATTTGATTGGTGTTCCATATAAATCCTTCAATTCCGTGAACGAAATAATGCTGTTCCTATTACTTAATGGTCGTGATGAAGGTGATGAATTTGTCGACCAGTGATGGATTAAACTGCCCCTCCGATCTCTCATTAAACAGAATACGTAGTGCTTTATCAGTAGGCATGCCAGTACGGTAAGCTCTTGTTGATGTCATAGCATCCCATGTGTCGATAAGAGCAAGAACCTGTCCAATCAGAGGTGTTTCTTCTCCTTTCAATCTTAGAGGGTAACCATTCCCATCCCATCGTTCATGATGCAGTGCACCCAAAATAGAAGCAAGTTCTAACTCAGAAACGTGCTTACTCATAATGTAAGATTCTTCAACATGCTTGTTCATTAGTTGACGCTCTATCGGTGTCAGCTTCCCATTCTTATGAAGTATGTTGCCGGGCGTTTTTAACTTGCCTAAGTCGTGAACAAGGGCAGAGTCGAAAATTAACTCTAGCTGCTCTGCATCAAATCCTAAGTACAGACCAAATGAATAAGAGAGCAGGCAGACCCTTAATGTATGTTCATAAGTTTCGATCGAATGATGGCGCATTGGTTGTAACAACCTAAGTGCATCGAGTGAATGTTGGTGTTGTAGCGCAAGTGTGTACACATGGTCAATCTTGGTTTGGTTCATAGATGTTTGCCGTGTCAATGTGAATGAGTCGGGCAGTATGGAGAGGATGAGTGGAGGAGTTAACTTAATGTGATTGAATATTTATTAAACACTCTTTCTCAAATTTCATACCGAGGTTTAGAAAAATTTAGAAGTTTGAAAGGTGATAAAATTTGCATTAATAGCTTTAATTATCAATGGTTTAATTTTTAATAATGAATCATAGTTATTTAATGGAGTAGAAGTGACACAAAGTTCATAATGCAGATCTACTTCATTAATCAGAGTGCTTTTAATGTGTCAATTCAACAGTGATTTTTTGAAACGGAATTCAACACTAAATGTGTTTAGCTCAGTCAGTTTAGCAGTCTTGCTAGTAGGCTGTGGTGGTGAATCTAATTCTGGTGGAGAACAAGTCGTTATTGAATCACCAACTGGAACTGCCTCAATTTCTGCGCAAAATATTCAAGATAACTCACTAGTAGAACAAAGCTTCACTATTGATCTTACTGAGCATGTTCATACGTCGAACAACCAAGATTTTGTTGTAACCAATGCTCGCTCTCTATCTGATGATACGTGCCAAGTTCAAGGTATTAGTGAAGGTAGTTTTAATGTCTATTCGTCTGATGTTAACGACTGCTTGTTCGCGTATGAAGTAACGACTGAAACCAGCACTTCAATGACAACTGCATATGCACGAGTTGCTATGGGGCAGAATTACTCGTCTACCATACTTCCTCGTATTACAGTTTCAACCTTCGAATCACAGATGGTGGTGGTTGATCTAGAGAGGGAGCTAGGTTCATCGTTACCGAGTGATGACTTTGTACTGCAAGACAGTGTTATCAGCCTAGGCTCAGGTATCGCTCGTGTATCTGGCGAGCATCAGATTGAATTCACGCCAACCGCCAAAGGTCAAACTGAGGTGTATTACAGCTACCAAAACGGTGAGTCTATTCAACAAGGCTCACTGTCGATTGCGACTTCAGAGGTTACTTATAATACCGCACCCACAGCGGAAGATTTCGCCTTTAGTGAGTTAGTATTATTGGGTGAAAACATTGTGGTGGATGTAACTGATTATATATCAGATGTAGACCTAGACGACGTACAACTCGTTGGTGTACAGGATTTCAACTCAACAACATCACTCTACGATCCTGCCAATGTCACCAACACAAAGTTTGAGTTTTCGTCTACCCAACCAGGACCGCACGATGTGGCATATACAGTTAGTGATCACATGGGTGGGTATACAACAGCAGTAGCTCGAATTGAAGTCGAGCCGGATTTCTCCTTGATTCAGGATTGGGAAGATATCGTTACTTACGACCCAGTTATTGATTCGGATATTCGTTTCTTTGCGCCAATGACAAAAGTGTATGCAGACTACGTGAATGCATCTTATACGGGAACATATACAGAGGACGGAACACAAGGTTTGAAAGACGCTGAAATCGTGACTCAAACACTGAGCCAAGCGCGTCAATATTGCAAAGTCCGCGGCGGTCGTCTGCCTTTACAGCGAGAACTTGAAACGCTCATTATTAACGAAACCAGTGCATTCACCAACCATAATTGGCCTACAAGTAAGAAGTATTGGACAGCAGAAAATGTTAGTGAAACCAACGCTGCCACTGTTCATTTGAATGATGGCTCAATTGGCAATCAATCAAAAACGGTTGCTATATACACGACATGTGTTGATTTGAGTAACCCGAGTGTGAGCGATTTTTCTGTTGCCCCTCAATTAATATCAGCTTCAGGAAATGAGTATAGATATCAAATAGACGTAGTACATCCTGATGGCGACGTTGGTGCTTTTCAAGACATTAATTTGGAAGCTTTGAACGGAAATGGGGTGTTTGATTCGGGAGAGTTTTCAGAAACACTAACGGTCAATGAAACCGGAACGACAGAGATGAGTTACTACGATACGGCGTTTAATAAGTCGGTTATTGCGTTAGGCGTGAGTTCTGTGACCGAGTTATACCCCTTTATTCCAGATGAAGAAGCTTCAGCGCTTGAAACAACAGACCCAACTAAATGGAACCATGTTGATATCCGTTATGGTTTATCAATACCTCAAATAAGTGGAAATGGTATTCCCATTTTGTTCTCGTATGATTCTCCTGATGGAATGGGAAGCAGTTCTGTTTATAAAGAGAGTTTTCAGGGCAATGACTTTGTTATGTCGCTACACATTAAAAATAAGGGAAATAGAACTCATGGTGCTGCCTCTTTTTTCATAGAACAACAAGGTAATTTACCTGATTCAAGTTGGTATGACGTGACAAGAGCACAACCAGGAGCGCCACTGACGGACGATACTTTTAATATTGTCACTCATTTTTTCCTAAATGAATTCAATTTTTATTCGGGTTACAACAATTTTGTCGGTGAAGCAAATGCAAAAGTTCAAGAGACCGACATATATTTGTGGTTCCAGAAAAAAGGAAATCAACTCTATCACTATTCATCGTCAACAGAAACTAGACCTGAAAAGCCTGATTTTATTGTTCCCTTTAATTGGGGGGCGATTGACCCCTCACAACCATTTTGGGTGGGGACTGGTGGCTCAACTAATTATGAAGATGTTGAAGCTTATGTTGTAACCGCTAACTTTTCTGCATACCTATAGGAGTGTTAAATATGAAATTAATGAAAGAAATAATCATCACACTCTGCTCCACAATTTCGTTATTTGGTTGCGGAGAAGGTTCTGATTCAAGCTCTCAAACGACTCAACCCACTTCACCTTCAGAGGTAAATATTGAAGCCTCTGTGGTTCAGTCAAAAGCGCTGGTCGATATTGAATCTCAAACGGTTGTCAAAGTAGATTCAGATATTGATTTTCGTTTAACGTCAGTGAACCTAGTCAGTGATGGAACAGCTTGTGAAGTAACTTCTGTTGAAGGTATGACGTTTACAACTTTATCGGCTCAGGTTGGCGAGTGTCAATTTGAATATAAAGTAGAACCCGTTGAGCAAGATGTATATTCTGGGCAAGCCTCATCACTCGCAAGGGTATCTGTTTCTGAAACTGCTGATAATAATACACTGCCGAATTTGTCAGAAACGACCAATGTCGAGACTCCAGTGACGATCGACCTGTCTGAAGAATTTTCGGATGACTTGGATACATCAATATATACGGTTTCGGAAGAGGTGACTTTATTAGGCTCGGGCTCAGTTGAAGTCGACTCGCTAAATAATACGATTACATATTCACCGGCAGATATTGGTGTGACACGCATTATGTACTCAATGAGTGATGGCTCTTCAACCAAACTCGGAAACATCGATGTAGCTGTCTCTGATACTGGCAATACACCACCAATCGCTAATGACTATATTAGAGAAGGTAAGCTAGCCAAAGACATGTCGGTTGAAATCGACCTAACAGACTATGTATCTGACGCTGAAGATAGTGTGATTTTAGATTCTGTACGTGCCTATAACGCTGAAACGGAGATTACCTCAACATCTAAGCACACTTTTACGTTTCAATCATCAGAAGCGGGGCCGCACGAGGTCGCTTATACGGTAACGGATGGACGTGGTGGGTATGCAGTTGGGCAAGTCTATCTTGAAGTAGAACCTGATTTTAGTCTTGTGCAAGATTGGGACGACATTACGATTTTAGATAGTGTTCTAAATAGCGAGATTACTTATTCTGCACCCATGTCCAAAGCGATGGCTGATTATGTTAATTCCGATTATTTAACGGTTCAAACCGAAAATGGTGACTATGGGCCTAATGGTGCTCAAATTGCAGAAATGAACTGGTTACAGGCGAAAAACTATTGTGAGACACGCAATGGTCGTTTACCCCAAGAGAGAGAACTCGAAGCTTTAGCTGAGACTGATCCATACAAGAACAGTAACTGGCCAACGAACACACCTTATTGGACAGCCACAAGAGTATCGGAAACCGATGGTTCTATAGTCTCTTTAATTGATGGTACGTTCAGCAGTCAAAGTATAGAGGGTGTTGGATATGTTTCATGTGTTTACCTCAGAGGGGATGTAAATGATTTCTCAATTTTAGATGTGGAAAATAGTGACAATAACGAACCGACTAGTACGCTTCGCTATGTTACTGCGACTTTGTTAGACCCCGATGGAATTCCAGCACCTTACCAAAATATTACTTTTTGGACTAGGAATGAGCAAGGGGGGTTTGGTGTAACAAAAAACGAATTAGAAATTGAATCTATGACTGATTCTGATGGTAGTGCTACTGCTGTTTATTCTTTCACTAGTGGCTATGACGACTTTGTGATGGCGCAGTACAGAGACAGTGCGTTATTTACGGCTGTTAGCTTACAATCATCAGGATTTGATGTAACCAATCCTGATGATTGGAATGTATCAAAGGTTTATGGGGATGTTTTACTTGCTGACTATGAACCGATTATTGATGAAACTGGAACAAAGGTAGCGTTAGGAGATATGAACGAGTATCTAACAGCAATATCGAAAACTCCGATTATTGGTAGCCAGGTAACGATTAAGTTTGGCATAGATAGGACAGAAGCTGACAAGTTAAATGGCGGTGCTATCAATGTCATATTTCAGCAAGTTAGTTCCCTAGCTCCAGATATAAATGAATGGTGTGATGTTATGGTTCATGGTGACTGTGAATGGAGCCGTTTTGGAAAGCAAACCGCAGGGTTTCCTCAAAATGACACCCGCTCTTTAGGTTTTACATTTGACTACTATTACCAAATCATAAATTTTAAAAATGCGAATGAAATTGTAGCTTCAGGAACATTGTTAAATAGAACGTTAACACAACTTTATTACAAGGTTGTTATTAAAGATGGAAGTTTGTACATATATCAATCAACTCAGTTTGATTATTCTGATGAGTCGTTGGTTATTGATTATCCAATGTCAGATATAAATATAGATACTAATAAGTTTTTCTATTTTGGCCTTTCTGGCGGTGGAGATGGTGCCGATGGAACTAAAGCAAAAATTAATTATCTAGATTTTGATTTTTAGATATTATACAGCCCCTATGCTATGTCGTAGGGGCAGTACTAGTTATGTTATGTAATTTGATTGAATTAAACCTGTAACCTACGACCTGATCCTTTATATTTATGAGCCCTCGTAGTCTAATGCCTGGTCCTCATTATCAAACGCCCCCAACGTGGTTAAACCATACCTGTTCAGTGTTTTACCTATTACCACAACACCCATGGTTGAACAGTACTTCTAAAAGTGTCGTTGTAGCCGAAATCTTACAGTTGGTTGCTAGAATTTATACACACTGACTCAAAAGCAACAATGTATCGAATTTAATGGTTGTTTAGAAGTCATGTAGCTTAAGATATTATAATTCGCAGTTAGGGAACCTACGCCATGCTCAAAGAGCACTGAGTTTAATACGTATGAGACTTCCCGTGCTTGTTGATAAATGCTCAGGTCGTGAGGTTTCGTCTAGAGGCTGAATTAAGCAGAAAAGCCTCAATTGGGGCTTTTTTGATGTCTATAACTTTGAAACTATCAATCGATCGTTGGGTAGCTCCCACTAATCTTTGCCCGTTGAGTCTGAACCGCTTCAAAATTGAGCTCTTCATCGTAGGTAATCAATATTTCATCATTGGTTTGTTTACTTAAACGTGCATCAAAAAAACGATTATTTACATTGATGAAATCGCGTTTTAGCTCTGGTGTTAAGTAATCTCCAACATGAAGGAATTTAGAATTCAGTGTAAGAAAATAGAAGGAATTATTTGTAAAGCCAATTAGCCCTGAGCTTTTACGCGTTGTACCATCAGATAAAGTAGAAACAAAGGTAAACAGACCATAATTAGCGTATACATGCAATGAACGCTCTGGATTGGATAATCGACTTTCGATTATAAATTCTGAACCCAATAAGCGTATCCAAGGGCTAAGGATAATAAGAAAAAAAGGCGAGAGAAATCTTCCAAAGCGAGAATTTACCAGAAGCCCAACTTACCTTTAAATTGAATATTTTTGATCTTTTCATTGTCTAGTCGCTGTCGCATATAAATAGTATGTTGATCTGAACTTAATTGAACGATATTAATACGAGATAAATGTTGTATTGAGTCTGTTTTCAGTACTTCACCATCATCAGTGTTTTTGTTCAAAAACTCATAGTCTTTGTTTAAAGAGAGCATGAATACAGTGTCGTTAAATACGCCGTAAACGCCATATCCATTTCTCACCACCTCATTTGGGAGAAATTGAACCGATGAGTAAACGCCATGGCTAAACTGTATGTGAATTTCAGCATATTGCTTGGATATAGGGCTGTAAAAGGAAAACTCACCGCCAGTTGCATTGATGTAAGGCACTGCCAAAATCGCAAGAATGATGATAAGTGGTCGCTTTAAATTCATGATACAGAACCTCAGTTGTAAATTGAGTGATAGAGTGCAACAGTATATGCCCAGATACAGACTGCGAGTATCAGGTCACCCCAACGAATATGCCGTTTGTTGTGTTCACAAGTTGATTGGCTTGGTTGGGTCTGTTTTCTTTTAACTTTGGTGCGTTTAGACGGGGAGCCAATTTCATTAATGTATGAAACCTTTCGTTGTTTGGGGCTTTCTCTTAAATTCATGTTGGGCCGTTGGTCTTCACCAACTAACTGAATTGATGTCGGGATTTGCAACTTGTATCCATGAGAGGGCACAACCTTTATTTCTGACTCAGGAGTGAGGGACTTGAGCTTCTTTCGAAGATGCATTATGCATACATTAAGTGAATTAGGACCAACGACACGATCTGGCCATCCCGCCTTTTTTAAGTCTTGACGACTACAAGGCTTATAACTGTTGTTATAGAGAACAAGCAGAACATTAAACTCGATGGTGCTCAGAGATACAGAGTGCAACAGAGTGAGTGGTTCTCCGTCATACAGTTCTAATGCATCTTGTTTTGAATTTAGATACAACAACATGGCTTAATTACAGTGTGCGTTGGGAAGAAACACGATATCGCCCGTATGAATCAAGTCGATATCTTTGAGATCTTTAAAGCTATGATTGTGCTTTTTCAGTTCTTCAAAACTAATGTGGTGATTGTGAGCAATCTTAATCAGCCAATCGTCTTTCTGAACGATGTAGCGAACAGGCTCACAGGTTTGAGGCTCTACCTCAGCGACAACTTTAGGTTCATACACCGTTACTTCTGAAGTAGAAGTGACAGAAACGTCGTCGTACACAATCGGTTCAGAGACGGGTTCATTTTGTGTTGGGAAATGGTAGCGCATACCGACACTAAGAACTTGCAGCTCTTTTTCTGGGTCATCGCTGAAGATGAACTTATAGCCAAACTTCAGGCTTAGCTGTTCATCAAACTCATACGTCACGCCAAGCTGGCCGATCGGAGACCATGTATTGCCCTCCAGTAACGAACCCGCGCCAGCGTAAAGGTTGTAATGGCGTGACAGTGGAATAGTACCGAGTAACGAAATATCGGTACTGTTGAATCTTTCTTCATGAACGTCTGAATAAGGGAGGTCCGGTTCTTCCATGGTTTTTATATGTCCGTAATAACCGGTGCTAGCTTCTAGTGACCATGTTTTGCTTAGGTCGTAACCCAATAGAATCTGCCCACCAAATGCGGTGTCAGATACCTCAGAGTTTGTCTTACCTGCATTAGTGACATCAGCACCGATGTAAAACGGCGAGGCGTCGGCCAAGCATAGGTTAGGTAACATCAAGGCTCCTACGATAACGTATTTAGTCGTTAAAGTATTATCGAAAGAAAAAGTCGATAGTTTCATTAATACAGTTCCTCAAACATCACGGTGAAGTTTCCTGAATAAGTACCGGTTTCAACGTCTGTCGAAGGAATATTCTGGTAGTTAACATTAAGATCGAAATTGATCACTGAGCTCGGTGATTGAATCACATAGCTGGTTTGACTATTGTCGAGTTGATTGACGCCATTTTTAACCCAATCCGTATCCTCACAGTTAGCTTCATTGCACTTAATCGAGTAGGGGATAGATGTTTCTCCTGACGCTGATTTCAGCTTAAATTCATTGGTAAGTAACGTCATCGATAAGCCAGTACTGAACTGGCCTAACGCGGTGATGTTGAACGTGGTCTGCGCTGAAACGGTATGATTCGTTGTGTCATACACAGGGCTCAAAACCCCGTCGCCTGTAACGTCAATACTCTCTAAACTGTTTGGCGTGTAATCGATATTCACCGTAAAAACGTCTGGAAGAATACGGTAGGTTAACGCCCCTCCTGAGGACTGATAGTAGTATTTTATGTCAGCTGGAATCGTTGCCGTGTACACACCTTTTTCCTGACCTTGAAGCGCGTTCAATAGAGAGGTTGTATCTATATCGAAGGTCGGACGATAGAAATAAAACGGCGTAATGGATTGCGGATATTCAAGTGAGAAGTCCGCACTACAATTCTGCGTGTCATTGTCATAAAGTGTCACAATGTTGCCTGACAAATTAGAGGTGCTGCATATTGGTGCTACTAATTCACTATGGTCCACCATATAAAAATTTGAAGACACATTGTATTGCAAACCTTTTAGGGCGATTTGAATGTCGATATTCTGTCCGGCATTGTTGGTCAAGGACATGGTGTCGGGCTTATCTGTAACAAAAGCGCTCGGTAAGAACTGACTTGTTGTGGTGAGGCCATTCGCGATAGACCAATCACTCAAGGTATACTGGTTTCCACCTAGAGTGATGGCGTTTTCAAAACTTACTTGTTGCCCTTCAATATTGATATTGAGAGTGGCTGCGTAGTTAGGCATAGCCGCGAATAATAGCGACATTAAAACGAGTCGTTTCATTACTTACTCTCACTCAGACTGACATCTTGACGGTAACTTTCGTCGTGGTTAACGATCGTTACTTTTAAGCTTGAGGAATCAATGTTTTTTGGTAGGGGGTAACTACGCTCTCGACCCGCAAGAGACATGATAGTTACTTCACAATCTTCCGTTACTTCATCGCTGCATTGATCGATATAAGCACGTATAAAACTATTGCCTGTATTGTTGATGTACAGCTCGCCCTTGTTCAAAGAGATTGAGTAATCAATATCTTGATCTTGTGCAGGGATAACAAACAAAGGTCGGTATCCAAAGTTGATGGTGACGGCAGAGTTAAGCTTGCCTTCTGGATCGTACGGAGAAGGTTCAAAGCTGACGAGGTAGTATTGGTCTTCAGTGAAATCACATTTGTTACCACACAAAGAGCGAACGCCTATTTGCTTTTGACGGTGCGGTTCTAGAATGGTTTTGTTATGAGTCAGTGTGACGTGCCAATCTTCAAAGTTGTTATCTGAGTAAGGCACACGCGTGATCTCGCCATCCTCAACCACCAATTGAGTAATGTTGGATTGGATGAATTCAGTGATCTTATTACTGTTAGTCAAAGTGAATACGCCGTTTCCGTATTCGTCTCCAACCAATAACATGGTATCGACGTTCATCGCGTTAACAGAGGTTGCTAGAGCAGCAGTCAGTAAAATAGGAAGCTTTTTCATAATCAGTTACCTTCAGGTCGGTTAAGTACAAAGTTGTGCTCTCGTAGCGATTCCGAATTGGCGTAGCGAGCAACATTTTCTATGTGTTGACGTTGTTGATGACTGAGTTGAAGATCCTTATTTACAGTCAGGTAAACAAAAGAAGTACGACCTAGACGCGTGGTAATAAACTCCATCCCGTTGTCAGTCAGTGCATGCAATTGTTCGTTCAGTGTGTTGATGTCATCGAATTCACCGATGTACATCACGTTAATTTCTTTGTCGTTGCTCACCAACATCATTGATTCCATTGGACTCAAGTTTGGCTGGCAGAAGTTGGTACCAAAGTTCAGCTGTTTCGCGTCATCGACAGACGGTAAGTAACATTGCTGGCCGTTACTAGTTAGTGCGAACTGTTGACCTTCTTGTACATCGACTTTGTGAATGCCGGACGTAATGCTTGATACGTTCAGGCAAGCTGGGCCTTCACATTCAATGTGGTGTACATCGTTGCCGAAAATATCTTTGAATTTGCTGACAAAACTGATCACACGACTTACGTTTGAATTCAATTCGATGACCGAACCAGGGTGCGTATATCCCGTCACTGATTGCTGACCAGTGTTGTGCAAAGCGACGCTCTCGACATCAAGCTCGATGGTTGCGGCTTGGTAGTCATCTAGCGTAATGACCGCTCGGTCGTCATAGATGTATTGTTTATTCATCACTTGGTCATCGGTTCTTACGACCACCAAGCCTTTGGTTCTGCGCTCATCGGCATCAAAGCGAATGTTGTTTTGGGTATCGACCACCACATAGGCATCACTTTGTGCTGTAGTGAAACTCACGCTCTTGCCACCAATAATTTGGGTACTGCGTAATGTCGCGTTTAATGCTTTTTCGCCATTGTTCGCGGCGTAGACAAAGCCGTCAGCTTGGTAATGTTCATCCCGTTTAGCGGCATACGCTGTTACATTCGTCACTGCCGCATTAGGGGAGTTAACGTAGTAACTGTTACTGGCAGTAAGTCGTAAGTCTGTATCTTGGTCCTCGACTAAATCTTGTGTCTCTAAGCTGTTGGTATATTGGCTAAAGCCATTCTCTGTGACGGTGAAACCCGTATTGCCAGTAAGCTTCGATGAAAGAGGTACCGACCAATTTAGAGAGATGGAGAGCTCACCATCGTCCCAATTAGATGTCAGTTGCTCATTGTTAAAAGTGACGTTTAGGTCGAGAGTTGAATCGACAATGAACGGTGTACTTAAGCCAGAAGACAGTGACCAGTTACTTAGCGAGCTGTTGTATAAATTACTTTGTTCGATGTAATTCACTGAGCTATACCCACGCACTGTGTCACCAATGGTGTAGCTGGTGGAAATACCGAGCTGTTCTTTGTCACTGGCACCGTATAAGTATTCTGCAAATGGGTTTTGGTCTGGGTTGTTTAGGCGCTCATAGGTAAAGCCCAAGCTGCCAAGGTTCCAATATCCTGACAAATACCAAGCTTCGCTATCGATGTTAGAAAGGAACATTTCATAGCGGCTATCGAATGGTAGGTAGCCTTTAAAACCCAATTGCCCCATCGCATGTTCGTTGGTCAAAGTGCTACCAATCGCGACCGTTTGTGTATCCAACCATTTATAAGCCAATCCACCTTGAAGGAATGCCACGTCTTCGAATTCATTAGTTGAAGACATCCCGGATGGTTGGTCTTCGTCACTTTGGTAAGTGTCGTTGTCTTGAAATTGGCCCGCGGCGATCGAATAATCGAATTCGCCAGTATTCAATGTGTCTGTATTCGCGTTGTAAATTCGCACCGATTCAGAAGAAACCACTTGAGTACCCACGGAGATCTCAACGGTTACGTCATAAACGCCGTTTGGTAATTCTGAGTAGCTAACGCTTCCTTGGCCTTCTTGTACAGATTGTTGCACGATGATTTGCTCATCGCGGAAGATCTTGAGCACGCCTTGTGTTTGCGCATAGAAGTACAGTGATTGGTCTTCGTTTTTAGCAGTACGGCTTAGGTTCTTGCTTGAAGATAAATTCACGTTTACGTCATGATATTGCGTGCTGTTGAGCAAGAAAGAGGTGCTGTTTAGCGCCAAGCGATCTTGGTGGTAGCCTGCTGTTAAACGCAGGTTTTGGTACTCTAGGTTGTAGTAGCCGTAATTCAGCTCGGACGCATCTTCTTGGTTGCTCAGATAGGTATCAACATGAACCGAGCCATAAGGCAGCCCCAAGATGAATTGATCACTTAAATTCACATTCAAGTCATTAGTAAAATCGCTTGATGTGTACAAGCTTGCGTTGTTAATCAAGCCTGGGTTTGCGTTGTAAGTCGACGCGTAATGCTTCTTGATTGCTTTCGGTTGGCTCTCTTCAAGCAGTTCTTTATTCACATAGAGGTACAGCTTGTTTGAGTGATAGTCATAAAATGTGTCGTAGCTTTTCGGTGTAAGGCTACATAAGTTCAGGTCACCTTGGCAGTCGACAGTATTAGACTGACCGCGAGTAAACCCAGAGACTATCTGCTTTGCTGTACGCCCATTTAATCCTGATGACATCAGCTCATTTGCAACGGTAGTTGCATCGTCAGGGTTACTGAATTGCACTGAATCGTAAGTTACAGACATAGGAATCGTCATGTAACGACCATCAATGTTTTTTATCTCGACATCGCGCTCTTGTTGCGAATAAAAATCTTCAAATCCCGCTGGGACTAAAGTGTTTCCATTAGCAAAGACCAGTTGTGACAAGGTCAACGAACCTAAGATCGTTGTTGTAATAAACGTGCTATTTTTCACAGTGAAAGCTCCGCTAAAACAGATAACTGGCCTTGGCACAGGTTTGAGCCTGTCGGTAAAGCCCCAAAGGATAAGATGACGTCGTACTCGCCACCCTTTAGGTCGTCTGATGTGGTATTGAAATCCATCAGAACTGGGTTCGATGACGTTAGAGGGTTATCCGCGAGAGTGACATTGACAAGGTCAGTTGGCGTAGGTAATGCTTGCTTATCAATGTCGAAACACTGCGCAGTGTTGTCCATCATGAACAGCTGGAAGCGAGTCGATTGGTCTGAACTTGGAATGTCGGTTTCAACCAATAACTGGGTTGTTGCATCACGGAAAGAATCGCTTTTTGGATCGACCGTTAGTGTCAATGAAGAAGGGGAAAACGCGATCTCTGTAATCTGATAAGAGAAAAAGTGCTTCTTATCGATATCACTCGTTAACTGGAACGTATGAGTTTCTGCATTGGTATAAAGGCTCATAGCGCCTGCAGTCAACAGCACGAGAAGTGGGCGAGTTAAGTAATTCACAGTTTTCCCCAAACGACTTAAAGTGCCGCTACGTAGCTAGCAGCCATTTGAACGATAACTTGTGCTTCACCTTCCACCGCCACATCCGTCACGGGATTTGTATTCTTAACGTTAAGTTGAACGTAGCCGCCAGTAGCTGATCCTACAGAACCTTGGTCAAGCTTTTGCTGGTCGTTGTAAACTTCAACGTTTGCATCTTGAGTTACTTGGCTACCCATCAGAACTTGAGAGGTTACATAAGTCCATGTTGCTTCTGGTTGGCGATCGCCCACGGTTTGATCTTCTGGAGTGAAGTCACGAGCTTCCAAAATCACATTAGAAGAAGTGAATGTGCCATCGGTATTTACATATAAGCTGCCTTGTTGAATATCGCCACCAGCCTCACCTGTGATGATTAAATTTGAGCTCGGCACTGAACCACCAATTACACCGCTCCAAATCGCATCTGCAAGTGCTTCATCTGCCGCATATACCGAACCAGAAGTCATTGCGAATGCTGTTGCGCTCATCACGAAAAAATTATTAAGTTTCATATTTCTTACCTATTGTTGATTAATGTATGTATAAAAATAAAAGGTGCATTTGAATTGAGATTACTTGCACACTTTCGAGGTGATTGATTTGACTCCAATGGCGTATGAATTGGAAATAAAAGCCCGTTAATAGTGCTTTATACATAGTTAATAACGTTTAATTTTTTAGGTTTATGACTAGCAAGTGACTGAAAAGTCGTGTTTTATGTTTTTTTAGGCTACTTTTAATAGGTAGAAGCAATACAGGAAAAAGAATGTTTAAAAAACTTTCTATAGATACAATAAGAAGATCCATCACTTTGATAAACAGTGATTCGGGGCAAGACAATCAACCCTTGGAACTGAATCGAAGTGAATATAATTTACTGTTGGCTTTTTGTGAGTCACACGGTGAAGTGATCGATAAACAAGTTCTGATAGAGAAAGGTTGGCCAGGTAGAGTTGTTGGGGACAACTCGTTGGCTGTGGCGATCATGAAGTTAAGGAAAAAATTAGACAGTCTAGAGCTTGGATTTGAAGTGAATAATTTACCTGGAGAAGGGTATGTATTCATCAATGCAATGAACATCGAAATTGTACATGATGAACCTGGCGCTAATAATGATAATGTCGTTGAGGCTAACGAATCAGGCTATGGAAAAGAATTCTACCAAGCACCTATTTTACAAGCTGATGAAGACCATACAGATACGTCTACTCATTCTATTCAAGAAGAATCGTCTTCAACATCTAACGTATCTCATCGTTGGATCAAGAAGCCTGTGGTGTGGGAGATCACCATTGCATTATTTATCGGCTTGCTCACTTTTTACTTTGTCTATCGTGAGGCATTCGAATGTTTTGAATGTTTTGGAGGTGCTGGTGGTTAGCCTTAAATCTCTGAGTCTACGAATCGGGCTTTTCATGGTAGTACTATTTTTAGTGCCATGGTACTTGTCTTTAGGTACTTACTTTTCTGGCTACGCCCATTTTGAAGATGATGAACACGATATTATCTTAAATGCTAAATCGGGTATTTATAAGACTATTCATAGTTATGAAGGGAAAGTCTATCGCGTGCATCGTGGAATTTATGCTGCGTTAGGGGATTCTCTGTATTTCTTTTCTCTCACCGGTGATTACGTAACGGGTTTGGACCATGAGTTTGCCCAAAAAGTGGTGGCTTTAGATCTGGAAAATTACTTCCGAGGTATGACACATATTAAGGTTCAGCAACAAGGCGAACATATGATTGGATTAATGCAGAGAGATGATGTCGAAGAGAAATTTGATCGTGTCATCGTTCAAGGAAGGTTCAAGGTATGGGATTAACTACAACGAAAAAGAAGTTGTTGATCTGTGCGCTTTTATTAGCTCCTTTAAGTCTTCCTTGGATTAACGCTTTGTTCAGTGATTTTGTATTAACAAGTCAATTTTCTGATCGCGAAATCAAAATGGTAGGATCTCACGGCAGGTTTAAACTTCAGACTGAGTACGAAGATAGAACACAATCAGTAGTGACAGGTTACTACGGCTCGTTATTTGACACTCTATATATGTTAGGTGTTAGACAAAATCAAGTAGTTGAAGGAAACCCTAATAACCTAAATGTATTCTTAAAATCTCATCAACTACTGGTGGTGTTTAAGATAAAGCATAGTGATGGTCGAAATTTTATACTTAAGAGAGTCGAAGAGGATCCAAGGTTAGGCATGCGTAAAAACAAAATGGAAGCGACAGGTTATTTTGGCCCGTTATCATCGATTTAGTAGTGTTAAGGTATTTTCAGGTATCACTTTAAGCTTCTTTTAATCTGCACCGAGACTGAAAGAAGCTTACTGAATTGAAACTCTACTCAGATGGCAGGTTCTGCTTCAGCTCTAATAACATTTGATACGCGCTTTCCCCAGACATTTCATATGGGTTAAATTGGTTAGAGGCCGAAAATTGTAAGTTCAACAATTCAGTCAAGCTAGATTGGGGAATATCACCCATTGACCAATCACCAAACTGTCGGCTATCAATTTCTTTGTAATAGAGAATTGTCACGTTGTTGTGGCGATGGTCATTGAGAATATGGTTGTAGGTATGATTGACCGCATCTCTCGACCCCTCTATACACTGAAGAAAATACTTTTGATTATGACTAAGTAGCCCAGTTAAATGGCTTTGTTTATTGTGGTCACGGGAAATATCCAAAATATCATCTAAAGCTTTGGCGTCGCAACTTTCGCAAAGCGTACTGACATAAATCAACCGAGTTAGGAACATAAACACCACTTCAATTTTTGTTTAAAGGTTACCTACAAATATAAGCCAAGTTGATGGAATTGCGAATTCAGCGACAAAACAGGGTGTTCTAATGATTGATTAGTCAGTAATTATCAGAATCTAATTGGCTTGTTAGTGCGGAATTTTATGAACAAGGAGTATCATAACAATACTCCTTGTTCACTTTTCATGATATTTAGACTGACGTTAGTAGTGACCAGGGAATGTCGGACTAAATACAGGGTAGAGTGCTCTCAGCTCATCTTGGCTAAGGTAGCCACGTTGAGTCTTGATGACTTCTCCATTTTCTCGGTATACAGCCATAGCACTTGAGTAGGTGCCGGTTTCTAACCAAGAGGTCTTGAATTCGGCACAATAAGCGTCGATACAATTTCGTGGGTTTTGAGTGGCCCAACTGCCAAATCCAGTCTTCCAACCCAATAGTGTAGAGCCTTCACTTACGATTTTATCGTCATCTATGTAATGAAAACTTGATGAAGAGTGTTCAATTTCGATTTCGGTATTTCCAATTAAATCACTGTAAAATACGTAAGTAGGCCATAAGTCAGCGGTGTTATGAGAAAGAATGAAGGTCACTTTAGCTGAGCCTTCTAATAATTGTGTTTCACGCTCTATAGTAAATATGATTCTTTCTTGTATGTCCGCAAGGTTGCAGCTCCAAAGTTGACACGCATTGTACATCTCGTCGTAACTTGTTCCCCAGCGTTGGGCTGCTTCAACTATTAACGCGTCTTTAGATGGATTTAAGTCTGTATCTTCATCAGGATTGGTTTGATCGCCCGCAGAGCCATCGCCGCCTTCTGGTGGTAAGATCGGTTTTTCAGGGTTATGAGGTGCTGAACCATCAACTGAATTAGAATCATTTGAGCTGTTACATCCGGTCAGTAACGCCGCTATTAAGGAGGCAAATAAAGCTGTTCTTTTCATTTTGAAACTACTCTCTACTTTAGAAAAAAGTATCCTAACTATGTGACAAGCATTATCTTTCAATGATGGCTTATCGATAACTTTCCATTGATAGAGGTATAGTATTTGCGATGTTTACAACTGGCTAACTAGTGGTTTGAATATGAATAATAAGTAGCGCTTATCACGAGAAGGCGGAAGCAGGTGAAGTGCAGAGTCATGCTTTTATCTCTAATCAATAAACGGTGAGCTATATTATCTAAGCCCACCATCTAAGTAATTGAATCTAATATTTAGTTATTCACTACTGAGATTGACTCAACATTTGAAGATAGGTCGAAGCGAACATTAACAAGTACATCTTCACGTTTAAAAGTCACATCATCAAAATCTGTTGTCGCAATTTTAAATCCATTTCTTGCGAATAAGCTCGTCACAATTGTGCGTTGTTTTTGTTCCATTGCGTTTGTCAGTAGCTTGTCCATTATTATTTCCCTTGAGTAACCGTATGCATAAAGCAAAGGTACAGCTTCCAATTTATGAGATCAATTGCTTAATAGATAGTCATGGTTAATGTGTTGTTTAGTATTATTCAGGTATGTTTTATTGTGATAGAACGGGGTGTTTTTTTTACGTTTACTTATTGAATTTCAAGGATTTTGTGATGTGGCTTCAAGCGGCTTTGTGCGTTTTAGCAACCAGTATAATTATGAGTGAAACATATGCTTACAAAGTTGTAGGTTTTGCAGGCTAATATCATCTGTGCATTAATCTGATACTCAGCGGTAGTTCGGGTGAAGCATTACATGGGTGTCACTAATGCTCAGGCCCCTTCTAATTATGATAAATGTTATTAACCATATAAGCTTGATTTTAATATTGGCTTGATTTATAAATTCACCGTTCATTAATAACTTCATGATTATATTAGCTTTTACTAACCTTTAATAACATGGAGAAAAGCGATGAATAAGAACCATAAGCGCAATAGGTTGGCGAATATAATGCGATTTCGTAAGTCTTATAAGGAGACTGATTTTCTTGTAAATGACAGTGAATTACGAGTTAAGAAGGACGTTTATAGCGTACGGAAAATTAAACAGTTAGAAGTTCGTCAGTTAGGCCTTAAAGAAAACGCAATCAATATCGTTTCATTGGCTTTGGTGCTTTCCGCTGCTACTTGGGCATTTGTACCTCAGTTTGGTTTGCCTATGCTTGCACTGACTTTTATTTTGGCCTTTATCTCATGGCGAAGATATGAGTTGCGTGTAGAGTTTAAAGGGTCAGATGAAACGGGCGATCATTGGGTGTCTGTCGCTCGTGGTTGTACTCGCGAAGAATTCAAAGTCTTGAAAAACGTTGAGTTGGAGTTACGTGACCAGGTTTATTCGTAAACTAGTTTTCGTAATGTAGATAGCATCACTCTAACTACGCTTGTGAAAACAAAGCTCGTCATTATTTGACGAGCTTTTTGTTTTCTGAATAGCATGAATAAAGTATTCCATTATTTAACAACGATTGTTATTCGTATGATTCTTGAGTTGTGGCATTTATGATTTGGTTTTGTTCTTAGATGTAGTGATTGTTAAAACGTCAAAGGGACTATATTCAATTTCTAGGCTGGGATTTGAACTGTACGGTTTACATTGGCTCCTAATGATAGTTATCGTTGAGATTGATAACCCTTTTAATCAGGTTTGGAAAGTATATGAAAGTCACTATTAGGCCCGCCATGCCAAGTGAATTGGCCGCTATTTATGCTTTGGTCACCTCAAACGATGAGTGGACGAAGTTTAATGGCCCTTATTTTTCGTATTCTCATCCGTCATTAGAAAGTTTTGAAGCGCATTCGTTCAAACGACTGATCGAGGGCGATGATCTACAGCTGGTGGTTGTCGACGGTGTACCTGTTGGAACCGTGAGTTGCTACTGGGAGTGTGAAGAGACACGTTGGCTCGAAGCTGGCGTGGTCATTTATAACTCTGATTATTGGGGGAAGGGGATCGCAGCATTGGCACTTCCGCTCTGGATTACTTACCTATTCGACAACAAACAGATTGAGCGTGTGGGGCTAACTACTTGGTCAGGTAACCCGCGCATGATGTCTCTTGCTTTGAAGCTAGGTTTCCAGCAAGAGGCGAAGCTGAGAAAGGTGCGATATTACCAAGGCGAGTATTATGACTCGGTGAAGTATGGGGTGCTGCGTAGCGAGTGGCTGGAGAGAGGATAGCGACAAATATCTTTTTTTTGTTTGATGATTCCTTATCGATTCAGTGGTAACACCCTGATCTAAAAAGTGAGAGTGAGCGTACTTCTACTCAGATTTTAAAGGATGAGTAGACAATGAAATTATCTAAAGAGAGTGAATCAAGAATTATTGAAATGGCGTGGGAAGACCGAACGCCATTTGAGGCAATAGAACACCAATTTGGTTTAAATGAATCACAGGTGATTCGTTTTATGCGTAGCCATATGAAGCTGGGTAGCTTCAAATTGTGGCGCGCTCGCGTCGCAGGTCGTGCGACAAAACATGTAAAACTTCGTAGCTCTGAAGTGTCGAGAGGTTATTGTCCAACTCAGTACAAGCATCGTTAAAAGAGGGGATGCCAAGTCAGTATCCCAAATCAATACTCAGATATGGGGAATGAAAGAAATGAAGGTAATGAAACAATTTTGTGCTCTACTTTTAGGGCTGCTTAGCTTCGGCATCAGTCATGTTCAAGCGAATGATACGCGACTTAAGCAAGCTTACGAAAATCACCACAGCGACGTTCAGGTGCGCGGATCGGGTACGGTGTATCGATTACTGCCAGATGATAATAAAGGTTCTCGGCATCAGAAATTCATTTTACGACTTGATAGCGGACAAACATTGTTAGTCGCACATAATATTGACTTAGCTCCTCGTGTTCAGGATCTGGCAAAGGGCGATCGAGTTGAATTTTATGGTGAATATGAATGGAACAAGAAAGGTGGCGTAATGCACTGGACGCACAAAGATCCTCGCAATCATCATGCTCATGGTTGGTTAAAGCATAATGGGAAAGTATACGAGTAAGTGACAACTCGTTTTGTTTTAACGTGAAAAAGGAATTTTGATGTTCAAACTCGAAACCAGCAGACTGATTCTTCGAGACATGACACTCCAAGATGAGATCGCCTTTGTTACCATGTCTCAAGACGCTAAATATCAGCGCTTCTATGATGAGACTGATTGTGAACCTAGTAAATACCATCAACTCACCCAATTATTTGTTGAACAGGCTGAGGAAGATCCTCGTCAGTCCTATCAATTAGCTGTTGAAAGAAAAGAGTCAGGGAAGTTTATCGGAACCGTGTGTTTACGCCTTGAAGATAACCAGCAAGCTTCAATGGGCTGCGCTTTTGCGAGAGAAATTCAGGGGAAAGGGCTACCCATAGAAGCGGCCAAAGCTCTGGCTGGTTTTGGGTTTTCAGAGTTAGGGGTTCATCGAATTTATGCGGAAACCATTGGTGAGAATCTAGCGGCGATAAGATTGTGTAAGTCACTCGGGATGAGACAAGAAGCTTGCTTTAAAGAGCACCGATTCTTCAAAAATAAGTGGTGGGATACCGTTGTATTGGCGATTCTTAGTACTGAGTGGGAATGATGTGGCTACCAGCAAGAAGCATGTTTAGCTAATGCTAGGCGTTTACCTTCTGGAGAGTTAGACAGCACGCTGGTTTTCGCCAAAACGTGCTTGTCTTAATTTCTAGGATGGCTGAATCTTGATGCTTGGCATTCTCTAAGTTTATTTGTGTGTACCAACACGTTGAGTATTAAACTAGAGCTTAGCTGTCTGGTTCGTCATCCACGGTGACATCGCCATTCATCGAGTTGTAGTAAATAGATATCCCCGGTACGACTCGATAATGATAACGGCATTGGTCGGCGTGGATGTACTCAGCGATATAGTCAGTATCAGTCGATGAGTTGAAACTAGAAACGCTTGGTGGATCAAGCAGGAGAGCTCCCCATACCGAAATACAGTCTTCCGGGTTATCCAACCTTGGAAAATCTTCTGCGTAAGGCCATTGCTGTACTGGGTATCCCCATTCATTGAAGTCAAGCTGGCCAGTGGCAGAGTCATCATAGATAGGGATGTTCGTAGATGGACCGCCACCGTTTAAGGTCAAATTTTTTGAGTAGGCAAGATCGACACCTGCTTTGAAAGCAGCGCCAGTACCTTTCACGGCTGCAATATGCGAATCTGTACTCACATTCAGGAATCTGGGCGCTGCCGTAACGGCGATTATTCCAAGAATCACAATAACGACAACAAGCTCAATAATTGTAAAACCGTTCTTTTTCATTATGCACCTCTTTTGAAGGCGGCAAGTATGCACCATAAGTGACTATTGCCAAAGGAAATTTCTATATTGCAGAGGTGATTTTATTAACCAATAATGAATGTTGTGATTTACATGGCTTTATTTTATAAAACTTAATCTAGAAATATCTTAAGAGCCGGATATCTCACTTCAATATTGAATTTAGATAGACAAGGAGTTTGTTTTAGTGAGTATGGTCGAAACGGTAAAGCAGCATCTTTCAGAAGTGGGTTATCCGAAAGTGGGTATCAAAACAGCTCAGGTTCGTTCCATTTCTGCTCAGATTTTTAAGACTCTTGAAGGCAAAGATATTTCTAGCGTGTTGTCTCTGTGTACTCAATTATTGGAGCAAAGAGACTGGGCGCTAGGAGTTATCGCGTACGATTGGGCTTTTAGAGTAAGAAAACAATATTCAAGAGACACGTTTCCTGTTTTTGAGCGTTGGTTAAAAGAGTTCGTCACAGACTGGAACGATTGTGACGACTTTTGTACTCATGCTTTTGGGGAGTTACTGTCTCAATACAATGACTTGTTCGATCTCACAACCAAATGGGTCGAGCATTCGAATTTCGCTGTACGCAGGGCCGCTGCGGTCGTCTTAATTTATCCTACCAATAAGAATCGTTACGCTGCGTTGGATCCGTTTCACGTGGCGGATCTATTGCTCGAAGATAAGCATGACTTAGTACAGAAAGGCTATGGTTGGATGCTTAAAGTACTCAGTCAAAAAGAGCCTCAACAGGTTATTGGTTATCTGAATGCTAAGCATGCCGCAATACCAAGAGTGGCTTTTCGTTACGCGATTGAAAAGTTGGACAATGAAATTAAGCGAGAGTTAATGTCGCTTTGATTAGCAGTGTTTGAAGCCAAATTATAACCACAACACCTTAACGTAAACCGCATTTAACTATGTAGAGATTTCTGTAGCGATTTTTGTTCTTTGGAGAAGTTTGAAATGAGTGTCACTATCAGTTTGGCCCAAATTCCTATCGTAAGAGGCAACTGGAGAGAAAACCTTAAGCAACATCTAAAAATGGTAGAGCAATCGTCAAAGTACAATGCGGATGTGGTTGTTTTCCCCGAGCTATCACTGATTGGCTATGAGCTTGATTTGGCTGAAGAACTTGCATTGTCTCTTGAGCCATCAAATTTTGAAGAACTCTCCCGTGCTTCAGTTCAAAGTGAGATGATTGTTGTGGCTGGGTGTCCCTTGCGAGTTCCTGGCTTATCCCATCCCACCATAGGCGCCGTTGTTTGCTTTCCCGATGGCAGAGTTGAGTTCTACTCTAAACAGCACCTGCATGATGGTGAGGGTGAATACTGCTCCGCTGGCGATGTTGATTATGTATTTGATGTGAATGGGCATCAAATCGCGCTAGCAATATGTGCTGACTTCATAGAGGCGGATCACTCCCAACGAGCTAAACATCTAGATGCTGATATCTATTTAGCGAGCGCTTTAATCTCTGAGAATGGCTTTGATCCGGATTCTAAAATCTTATCTGGAATTGCGTCGGAACACGGTATACCAGTATTACTGAGTAACCATATCTCTATGACGGGAGATTGGGAAACGTGTGGCAAGAGCTCGGTTTGGAGTTCGCAAGGAGAGCTCGTGATCAGTGCAAACTCAAAAGAGAGTGGCATTGTTCTATGTACGATCTCGGGCTGTGAAACGGATCTTAATCTAGCTGGAAAGTGGCATGCTGAATCAAACTAGAGGTCTCGACAAAGACGGGTTCATCGAAAACCTATACTCTCATAAGAATATCGCTCCCGAATTCCAAGAGGTTGTGAGTGCCGTTATTGATTCGTTGTTAAGTGGCCTTCCGAATCAAATTGATGGTATCTATCTATACGGAAGTGTGCCGAGAGGAACGGCGGTTGTTGGTCGCTCGGATTTGGATGTTTCTATCGTACTCAATACACCTATTGGTCAAAAAGAGAAGCGACTATTTCAACACCTTTATGACACCATTCCCAAAGCATATCCCCAAGTCAGTAAGCTTGATATCGACCCTGGCTTTCTTTCAGAAGTGTTGCAACCACAAGAAAAATTCCATTGGCAGTTTTGGCTCAAGCACTGTTGCTGTTGTATTTGGGGTAATGATCTAGCTATTGATTTTCCACGTTACAAACCTAGTAGTGAAATAGCCCAAGCTCTCAATGGCGACTTGTCTACATTTCTGGATCAAATGAGTTCGACCTTTAAAACAATGACTGATGCGGATGTCGCTAAGGTGATTGGCAAGAAGTTGGTGCGGGCGGCGTACTACTTTGTCGCTGAGAAAGACGGCAGTTGGTACACCAACCTGAGCCAGTGCACTGCTGTAGCCAAGCGTCATTATTCAGAACAAAGTGACGATATTGAATTAGCACACCAATACGTTCTCGGGCAATTAACCTCTAAAGTTGAAGCCTTGGAGTTGTATGAAAGGCTAAGCAAGAATTTGTCGTGAGCTTAGTGAGCCTGCAAATCGGTGGGGTAAATCATTGGCATATGCATGCCGCTTCGCATTTGTTTTATAAATCATAGCCAGTTGAATGTATTAAAAACTGATGTGTTGTAAGGTCTGTGCTTTATTGCCAATAGAGACCAAGGAACAAAAATGTATGCCAATAAGTATTCTAATTTCTGGAGACGCTTCTTCGCTATCTGGATAGATTCAATCGTATTTTTACCTTTGGAGTGGATAGATGATTATGTACTTTCTGGCGTGATAAGTTCAGGTGGTATTTTTGCTTGGGGAGCGGTGAATTCACTAATTGGTGTCACTTACTACGTTGGCATGCATGCTAAATTTGGGCAAACAATCGGTAAGATGGTCACCCGAGTGAAAGTAGTCGATGTATCTGAAAGTCGAAACCTAACCCTCAAACAGTCTTGTATGAGAGATATTGTCCCAATTATGCTTATACCCTTTAGTCTCTATGCTTACGCGCAACTGTCTTTTTACGGCCAGACTTGGGAAAGTTTAGAGCAAGGCCGGGCCTTTATTTTTGTTGGGTACGCAATGATCGGATGGGTTCTTTTAGAGTTCATCTCCATGCTATTTAATCATAAACGCAGAGCGATTCATGATTTCATTGCGGGCTCTGTTGTCGTAAAGAAAGTCTAATTATCTAAACTTTGGCTTAAGGAAAAATCGATGGATGTACATGAGTGTGTTTCTTTTATCTTGCTGAACGAATCACAAGTATTGTTAGAAAAACGCAGCGAGTCTAAAGAGACGGATCCGGGATTGATTACCATACCTGGCGGTCATATTGAGCGCGGTGAAAGTCAGGTACAGGCGTTGTTTCGTGAGCTTAAAGAAGAGCTCAACGTTACTCCTACTGAATACACGTTCTTATGTTCACTTTACCACCCAACAACAGAGACCCAGTTGATTCATTACTTTGTGGTAACCCAATGGGAAGGGGAGATAATCGCACAAGAAGCTGACAGCATCGCGTGGTATTCGCTAAATACTGCTCCTGTTGGTATAGCGGCCGATGGTATTGCTTTGAGAGAAGTGGAGCGAGTGGGTAGTTATCTTTAGTTTGGATTCGATAACATGTTTAAGACGTTTTTGAGGGCCCAAAAACGGTGAAACCCCGATGTTGGTAGCATCGGGGTTTCGAATTTCTAGATTTCTCGACTGGTAAGATCGATTATCTTTTCTATGCAGAAGGCTGGATTAATCCAATCTTATTCCTTGGTAGGGAATTAGATACGGATGAAGTCCATGTGCTCAACTTTTGGCTTGAACGCGTGACGTTGAACGTCTTGCGGCTTAACCTTAACTTCTGCGCCGTCAATCAGTAGAGTGATTGCTTCGTAGAATTCAGGCTTATCCATTTGGTTGATCACGTCAGCGTGAACAAGTTCGATAGCTACAGCTGCTGCTTCGCCACCGTAGATTACAGCTGGGAATTTACCAGCGTGACGTAGGCGGCGGCTCGCACCTTTACCTAGTTCAGTACGTACTACTGCTTCAAATTTCATAGTTTTACTCTCAAATTAGTAAAAATTAACTTCACACCTCAATGCGACCTTGAGTATGTGGTAATGCCTAGGCATAAACGAGTTCATGCTTAAGCGAGCGCGGATACTAACATCACATTCCAATATGAGCAAGTCAGAAGCCCACCTCAAAGTGAATTTCCTTCAATAATGGGTTCGTTTGGAGATAAAACGTTCGCTAATGCTTGTTGAGCCCATTTTAGCCCCTATTACATCGCCATTCTTATCTATTTATATCGCTGCTAAATCATCAAGTTAATGAACGGAAAATGAATGCTTAGCTAAGGCTTGGTTAAGGCTTGGTTAGTTAATCTTAGTGTTAATTAAACAGCAGAATGAATAGGTGAAAATATGGAACCGGTCAGCATTGTCGTTATTACACTAAACGAAGAGAAACGTATTAGCCGCTTAATGGAAGAGTTGAGCGTGCAAACCCACCAAGAGTTTGAAGTGATTGTTGTCGACTCGAACAGTGAAGACAACACAAGAGGAGTGGCACAAGCTTATGAAAGCGCGTTGCCAAAATTAACTGTTCATCATATGGAAAATCGTGGTGTGAGCCTTGGCAGAAATACTGGCGCTTCTTTGGCTCAGTACAACAGAATCCTTTTTTTAGATGCCGATGTGAGCTTGCCTCGAAACTTCCTTGCAAAAGCGCTTTATGAACTAGAAGAGAACAAGCTTGAGGTCGCAGGTGTGTACATGAGTTCGAAAGGTTTGCCGCTTGTGCACAAGTTTGGTTATGGGCTATTTAACGCAGGCCTGTTTACTACCCAGTTCTTTTTTCCTACGGCGATTGGCGCGTGTATTTTCTCGACGAAACGAGCACATGAAGAAATCGGTGGTTTCGATGAAGAGATCGTACTGTGTGAAGATTGTGACTACGTTAAACGTGCAAGCAAGACATGGCGCTTTAGGTTTCTAAATCTGACCTTTGGGTTTGACCCACGTCGATTAGATCAAGATGGCGTTGTGAAGACAGGCTCAACTTACCTTAAAGCCAATGTCAGACGCTTCTTTAAAGGAGAAATGCGTAACAATGAGATGAATTACAAGTTTGGTCACTATAAAGAACAGTAAGCATTGAGGTTGTTATGTTTGATGGACTAGGGCTGTTTTTGGGAGCATTGGGTGATGCTCTCATAGGCCCAAACCTATTTGTACCGGGAGAGCCTTTTTTTATCGCAGCGGGCTTTCAATTGTATTCAGGTGCATGGATGGCGTTAGTTTTAGTGATGCTAGGTGGCTTGCTTGGTGATCAACTCAGTTATTTTATAGGTTATAAATACGGTGCTAAGGCGCAACGAAGGCTCATTAAGTTTCGCCCTAAAACCAAAAGATTAATTGCGCGCTGCCGCTACCTGATTGCTCGCAAAGGCACATATATCATTCTTTTTGCTCGTTTGTTAGGACCTATTGCTTGGGTTGTACCATTTATTGCTGGCTCGCATCGTGTACCGTGGCGCAATTTCAGTGTGTTGGCCTTTACTGGTTTGGTTCTTGGTGGTGGACAGTTCATTGCTTGGGGCATGTTGCTGGCGCATGGCGTTGAAAGCTTTCCGTGGCTTAATAGCCTTAAGATATTTATCTCTGAGCATAATAGCTTGATCGTGGGTGTGTTCGCGGTATTGGTCTTCACCATTATCGGTTACCGAATGAAGTGGCGACGCTTGGTTCTTAAGTCGAGTGCGCTGTTGTTGGCGTGGGTATTGTTTGCAAATTACGCACACTTTTTCTGGAAGGCCGATGATTTTCAGAATCAACAAGGTACGGCTCAAATTAGTAAAGTAGATTGGAACTCGGTTTCCTATAAAGCATTCCCAGGGAAATCGTCATTCTATTCAGCACAAGCGATCAACGTGATTTATGTGGGCTCAACCCCAAGAGATTTAATGCAGCAATTAGGCTGGATAGAGAATCAAACCTTTTCTAGAAATGAGATTGAATGGGCTGGTTATCTCGCATTGCTCAGAGACAAAACACCGCCAGTGTCCGATTTATATTGGCGAGACAAGCCGCAAGATATGGCGTTTCAATTGCCGGGTAACCTGATGAAGCGCAGCCATATTCGCTGGTGGCGTGCTGGTGTTGATATTCAAACTAATCAGCCTCAATGGTTAGGCGCAATCAGCTATGATGATGGCCTTAAAGTCACTCCTTATTCAGGTATTGTGACCATACTTCATAACATTGACCCTAACGTTGATGAAGAGCGAGATAGGCTCGCTAATCAGATTCGTACGTTACTGCCTGATATTGAGTTAGATAAGTATCCATTGGCAACTGTGGAAGTGATCGATGAAGATCATGATTATTATACTGATGGTAGAATTTTAATGATTGGAGCAACGACCCTGAGTGATGATTCCCAAGCTTGGGATGTCGCTGTGAACGATATATAGAGTTTGTATGCCCTAGCATTACGTTAGGGCTTATTGTGTTTAACTTTTACTTAGCTTGTTCAGCCTTTACTTATTTTAAGTACCAGAGAGGCTTTTAATCCGCCCATTGAGCTCTTGCCGAGCGTTAAGCTGCCTCGGTAACTGTGCGCCATTTCATTTACGATGTTAAGCCCCAAGCCTGTTCCTGGTGTGGTTTCATCGAGTCGAACGCCACGTTTGGTCACTTGCTCAAGTTTCTCTTCAGGAATGCCTTGGCCATCATCTTCAATCACCAATTCTATGTTGCCATCGTCGAGTTCATTTGCATGGACTCGAATAATGCTGCTCGCCCACTTGTAACTGTTCTCGAGTAGGTTACCGACCATTTCATCAAGATCGGTTTTTTCTACCGCCACTTCAATCTCAGAGTCTAGCTCGTTAATCATGGTGACTTCATTGGCGGCATACACTTTATCAAACGCCATTGAGATCGCTTCGACACGCTCGCAAGGTGAAGACTTCACAGAAAGAATGTTCATTGCACCGGCCATACGCGCTCGGCCAAGGTGATAATCTATTTGGCTTTGAATTTGATGAATGGGCTGTTGCAGCAGTGCTTTGTCATCCTCGGGCAGTCGCTCTATCTCATTTTTCAGAACGGAAAGCGGTGTTTTCAACGCGTGAGATAGGTTTCCAGCGTGGTTGCGAGCTCGCTCCAATAACTCTTGATAGTGGAAGAGTAGGGCATTGAGGTCAGAAACTAGCGGAGAAACCTCTTTCGGGTAGTTATCGCTTAACCCTTGTTGCTCGCCGTTTCTTAACATTACCAGTTCACGTTGCATCTTGCTGAGTGGTAATAACGACCAACTGACTTGAATGCCGATGAGCAGTAGCACACCCACAAACAACAACATCAGAATCAACCATACTTGACTAGTAAGCTCGGTCAATGTGGATTCTAGTGGGTCTTCATCAATACCTATGGTGATGGTAACGGGCTCATTTAGTTCAGGTAAGTAGATGTCTTGCTCAATGTAAATCAGCTTCTCATCTTGTGGCCCTTTGACCGATGTGTGGATAGGAGAACGCTTGATGGTGAGGTCTTTGTCCCATAGAGATCGAGCTCGAATAATCTGGTCTTGGGTAGCCGCTCGCCAATAAATACCACTGTAGGGTTGGTTAAACCTAGGGTCAGACAGACGCTCTGCCATGATGAGGTTACCATTGTCGTTGGTTTCTATGTTGGCGGTTAACTCGTCCATGGTTAGGCTGAGCTGTTGCTTGACGTCATCGACCAAGTAATCGTTAACCAACTTAGGTATTCCAACGCCTGCCGCTAATATCATCGCACCTAGCCAAAAAGCCGCGGCGAGGAGCAAGCGGCTTTTTAGACTGACGTTTTTAAGTGTTCGTTTTTTTAGATTCATACGTTATCAGCCTGTCTTTGCTCATCTTGCTATGAGAACAACGATGGTCAGCACAGGCTGTCCACTTAATTGATGGTTGTGCTTAAATTGACGACTGCTCTTAGCTTAATTAAATACAGCATTATTCAGCATTCAGTTGGTAGCCAAGGCCACGAACGGTTTTGATGATCTTAGGTGCGATTTTCTTACGAATACGCCCGATAAACACTTCCACGGTGTTTGAATCGCGGTCGAAGTCTTGTTTGTAGATGTGCTCAACCAACTCAGTGCGCGAGATAACCTTGTTTTGGTTATGCATGAAGTAAGCAACAACTTTGTACTCCAATGCTGTCAAGCTGACGGCTTGGCCTTGCCATAACACTTTAGAACTGCGTGTATCTAGGCTTAAATCACCAATTTGAAGTATCGGTGCCGCACTGCCTGACGCTCGGCGTAGTTGAGCACGAATGCGGGCGATAAGTTCAACCATTTCGAATGGCTTAGTTAGGTAATCATCTGCACCTGCATTCAAGCCCTCAACACGCTGAGTTAGGGTGTCACGAGCACTTAAAATAATTACTGGTGTGTTAATGTTTTCGTCTCGAATGCCTTTTAATACGGTAAGGCCATCAAGCTTAGGTAAACCTAAATCGAGAACAATCGCGTCCCACTCTTCTGATGTTGCACGGTAGAGTGCATCAATACCATCTTGAGAAAGCTCTGGAACCCAGTCGGCTCCCTCAAGTGTTTCAATAATTTGTTGGCCCAAACGAGGCTCGTCTTCAACGACTAAAATTTTCATAATTGTTCTTCTTAATTCTGTAATGACTGTTCGTTGTGCTTAATTGCTCGTCGTGATTAATGGTGTCTTTAAAGTTGCGGCTCTTACTTATTCACCGTGCTTAATTGCGTCTTTAAAGTTTCGGCCTTTAATCATGAGCATTTCTAACGTCTCAGCGTTGTATTCGACTTTGATGATGTTGTTTTGGTAATTGATTTTTAGTTCATACACCCAAATGTCGTCATCTTCTTCTAGCTCTACTTTAATAATTCGACCATGAAGATCGTTTTCAACCGCTGCATACATTTCTGAGAAAGGGCGGATATAACCTTCTCGAACCGCTTCATAGACTTCGTCTTGATCTTCTTCAAATTCGATACGAGTTCCTGCTTTGTGAACGTCTTGTACTAGGTCGTGACCATTATGATGTGAGTCAGCCCATGCGCCAGCAGAAACAAATAAGCCTAAGCTTATAGAAAACAAAGAAATCATAGCTTTACTAAACATAGCGAATCCTAGAGAAGGTTGATAGCGTTCAGTATAAAAAAGTAATTCTGAACAGAAAGTGAACCTGATTAATAATGAGAATTTGAACCTAAAAACTTCAAACTTATTGGTTAAAGACTTGATAACTGCAGACTAACCATTGAGTGTTAAGAACATAATATCTAGCGTTGTTGAAGCTCGTCTTCGAATATCTTGTCTCTCATTTTCCAAAAGCGTCCGACTTTACGTGCGATGACGAATTGAGGTGGCCGGAATCTGTGTTGGTGAGCAACCACTTTCGTTGGTGACGCTTCTTCAAAAGGGCGGTGTCTGTCTGCAAGGTGAGGGCGAACAAACTGGTCTTTGAAGTTCTGCTTCTGCTTTTTGGTGGTTAATGACCAAAACTCATGCACTTGCGCTTGGTTTTCACCGCGATAGGTGACTTTAAGTTGTGATTTATCTTTATCATCTTTAAGCACGTTGAGGTCCATTTCTAAGCACTCGAATACCAAAGCATCTTTTAGGTTCAGTGCCTCTTTAAGTTTTTTGTCTGGGTCGACTAAGGTTGCATCGCACTCATGACAAATACGCGCGGCAATGTCGTTATCGGCCCCACATTCACCACAATATTTCGCTCGGAAGCGATAATTACAGTGTTCGCGTTCGCCAGTGTCTTCATCGGTAAAGTAGCCTTGGCATTTACGACCAAAGTGTTCAAGCAAGAAGCCGTTGCTGTCCAATTTCCCCCAAAAATTGTTATTGAAACCGCAAGCCGGGCAAGGGATGGTGATGATTTCACTGTCTGAATCGGGTTTTGGGTCGCCCACTTCAGGTTGGTATAGATCGTAACTGTTGCCCGCATAGTCGAGCACTAAACACTCTTTTTTACCTGGAGACAAACGTAAGCCACGACCAACGATTTGCTGGTACAAGCTGATGGATTCAGTTGGGCGTAGAATCGCTATTAAATCGACATGCGGCGCGTCAAAGCCTGTGGTTAATACCGATACGTTGACTAAGAATTTGATCTTACGTTCTTTGAAATCGTTGATGATTTGATCGCGCTCTAGCGTAGGCGTGTCACCAATTACAATTGATGATTCGCCTTCTGGCAATAAGCCAAGGATCTCTTGTGCGTGTCGAACCGTCGCAGCAAATACCATGATGCCGAGTTTGTCTTTGGCCAGTTCAATGATTTGGTCGACAATTTGTGGAGTAGCGCGTTTAGATTGCTCGATCACCATGTCGAGTTCGGCTTCTTTATAGCGACCAGTGCTCGCTGGCTTTAACTGTGAAAAGTCATAGCTTAAAACTGGCGCATCGATCATACGTGCAGGGGTTAAGAAGCCTTCGTCGAGCAGGTAGCGAATTGGAAGTTCGAAAATACAGTCTCTGAAAAAGCGAGGTTCTTCAGATCGAACTTGTCCACGTGTGTGGTATTGGTAAAGCCACCCCATACCAAGACGATAAGGGGTAGCGGTTAATCCAAGCACCTTGATGCCCGGGTTATTCTCACGCAAGTGAGTGATTACTTTTTGATAGCTACTGGTCTTTTCATCGGGAACACGGTGACACTCATCGATCACCAATAGTGAAAATTGGTTAGAGAATGAGTCGAGGTTTCGAACGACGGATTGCACCGAAGCAAACACGACTTGTTGGTCGGTCTCTTTACGTCCTAAACCCGCAGAGAAGATCGACCCCTTCAGCCCGTAGCCTTCATACTTTTCATGGTTCTGCTCAACCAGCTCTTTTACGTGAGCAAGTACCAGTACACGACCTTTCGCAAGCCTTGCCAGTTCTGCAATTACAAGGCTTTTCCCAGCACCTGTCGGAAGCACAAGAACAGCCGGAGTTTGGTGTTTTCTGAAGTAATGAATCACTGATTTTACGGAATCAGCTTGGTACGGGCGGAGTGTATACATATCGCGTCTTGTAAGGTGGAAAACAAATAGTGTGAAATAGCTCAACTAATTGAGCAAAGGTGACTATAATACCCGACTTAGATTAGTTGAGGTATTCATGCGTTTAGATAAATTTCTGTGCGATGCATTAGGCGTCACTCGAAGAGAAGCAACACACTTATTAAAATCCAAGGCAGTGACAGTTAATGATGTCATTCAAAAAAGCGGTTCACTCAAGGTAACTGAAGAGTGTGTTGTCGAATGGCAAGGCAATGAACTGAATGTGCATGGCCCTCGTTACATCATGCTTTATAAGCCAGAAGGCTTTGTTTGTTCGCATGAAGATGGCGCAAATCGTATCGCGTTTGAATTACTCGATGAAATCAAAATGGATAAGCTGCATTTCGCTGGTCGTCTAGATATTGATACAACGGGTCTTGTGTTGATTACTGATGATGGTAAGTGGTCTCACCGTATCACATCACCAAAGCATAAGTGCGAGAAGACGTACCGTGTGTGGTTGGTTGAACCGGTTGAAGACGATTACGTTGAAAAATTCAAAGAAGGCATTCAGCTTAAGAGCGAAGATGGCCTAACACTTCCAGCACACCTAGAAGTTCGTGCAGAGCGCGAAGTATTGCTAACGATTCATGAAGGCAAATACCACCAAGTTAAACGTATGTTTGCTGCACTTGGTAATAAGGTAGAAGCGCTGCACCGTGAACGTATTGGCGAAATTGAAATGGACGAATCTTTAGAGCTAGGTGAATACCGCTACCTAACGCAAGAAGAAGTCGACTCTATCTGGAAGTAATCCTTTCTATCGTGGATGTAGCCGACCAAGGATAGCGTCGGCTGATTATTTTGACTGGTACTAGGACAGTTTCAGCCATTATTACTATATGTTCATGTATGTGTGCGCATATTCGTGTATCACTGTACGTATTCGTATATTGCTGCGTGCATGCTCGTGCACAAATAAAACCTAGTACTTAGCCGGAGAGTTATGCAAACATCGCCCCCACAGAGCCCAAGCTCCCAACCAGAACCCCCTCAATTAGGCTTAGTGCTGTTTTTGATTCTAGGTGCGATTGGTGCACTGACTCCGCTCGCCATTGATATGTATCTGCCTGCGATGCCTACCATTGCCAAAGATCTTGGTGTGACGGCGGGTGAGGTACAAATTACGCTAACAGCGTATACCGCGGGTTTCGCACTGGGGCAGTTGCTGCATGGTCCGTTGGCAGATAGCTACGGTCGTAAACCTGTATTGCTCATTGGTGTGTTCTTGTTTGCTATCGCGTCTATGGTGAGTGCGACAACACACGGCATTGAAGCGCTGACTTACATCCGTACTGCTCAAGGTTTTGCTGGTGCTGCCGCAGCGGTTATTATCCAAGCGGTGGTAAGAGACATGTTCGATCGTGAAGATTTCGCGAGAACCATGTCTTTCGTTACCTTAGTGATGACGGTAGCGCCATTAGTCGCTCCGATGATTGGCGGCTACTTAGCGTTGTGGTTCGGTTGGCGCTCTATTTTCTGGGTGCTGGCTATCTTCTCTGTGATCGTAATTCTAGCGGTATCGATGAAGATCCCTGAAACGCTCCCCGCAGAAAAGCGACAGCCACTGCGCTTTAAAACAACGATTCGTAATTACGCGCGTTTGTGTAAGAACCCAACGGCGATGGGCTTGATTTTCTCTGGTGCATTCTCTTTTTCAGGCATGTTTGCGTTCTTAACGGCTGGCTCATTCGTTTACATTGATATCTATGGTGTTCGCCCTGATCTGTTTGGCTACCTGTTCGGTCTGAACATTGTTGCGATGATCTTGATGACGAGCATCAATGGTCGAATCGTTAAGAAAGTGGGCTCTCATGCCATGCTTAGAGTGGGCTTAACCATTCAACTATTTGCTGGCTTAGGCCTACTCGTCGGTTGGATGCTGGATATCGGTTTGTGGGGTATTGTGCCGTTTGTGATGCTGTTTATCGGCACACTGTCTACTATTGGTAGTAACTCAATGGCACTGCTTTTAAGCGGATACCCGAATATGGCCGGCACAGCGTCTTCGCTTGCGGGCACATTAAGATTTGGTACTGGTTCTGTGGTAGGGGCAATTGTTGCAATGCTACCAAGTGACACTGCAGGGCCAATGGCTATGGTGATGGCAGTTTGTGCAATACTGTCAGCATTACTATATTGGACATTAGGAAAGAAGGCATAATGTCAAAATACTATATTGAAATTCAGAAGTTAGTGAACGATGCGTTAGGCGAACTGTATGCTCTACATAAGTCAGGTAAAGCGATCGATGCGCCTATCGCGAACAACCTTTACCTTGTTCGCTGGGTAACAAAAGCGATTAAGTCTCAAGCGTATGATCGTGTGATTGTGCCGGACTTGGTTCGCTGGCAGAAACAGGGGCGCTCAAAAGGCAACAACTCTGATTTAACTTTTACCTTTAAACGTATTTCTGCGTTTTACGGACGTTTTTTCCCTGAAGGCGAAGAGCCTAAAGCACTAAAAGACAGTGATGTTGAAGCGTTCATGGACAAAATGTACGAGATGGGGTGGAGCGTATCGAGTGAAGACGAGCTAACGACTGGCGGTAAGATCCAATTCTTCACCGATGGTGAGCACTCTTTTGCCTTGTGTGGCAAACAGTGCGACGACTCTTTTGACGGTGAGTTGATGGTTAAGCCTATGAACTGGTTTGTTCGTGGTAACCACGCTGAGTTCATCCAAGCGGCGATGGAAGCGGGGTTCATGCTTCACAAAGTAACGGACTATAAGTCTGCAGTGAAGTATCACGGTGAATACATCGTTTACCCTGCTAATCAAGGCAACCAATTGGCTGAGATCCCAATTAGCGTTATTGGCTAGTAGCGGATTCGGGATACGAGATGAGAGATACGAAGAGCGGAATTATCCGCTCTTTTTTTGCCTCTCATAGCGCGTGTCGCTAATTTGCTGTTAAGTCTTTTCGTATCCCGTTACCCGAATCTCGTATCCGTTTTAATCTATTCGCATCTCGACACTCGAATCCCGCATCTGCTTTTAGTCTTTTCGCATCCCGTTACCCGAATCTCGCATCCGTTTTAATCTATTCGCGTCTCGACACTCGAATCCCGTATCTGCTTTTAGTCTTTTCGCATCTCGACACTCGAATCTCGCATCTGCTCTTTTGCTTGCTTCTCAATCGCCTTCACCATGCCTTTAAAGATAAATAGGTGAGCTGGCATCATTGCGAACCAATACAGTAATCCAAGAAAGCCTTTAGGGTGCCACCACGCTGAAATGTTCAGCTCGCGAGAGTCTCCGTGGTCAGAGACGGTAATTTCGAGTCGTCCTAAACCGGGGCCTTTCATACCGAAAAGCAGAGATAAAAACTGATTCTCTTCACAGCGAATGACCTTCCATGAATCGATTTTGTCACCGACTTTTAGGTTGGGGCCTTCTGGCATTTGACGAACAGGTACCCCGCCACCGAAAAGAACATCCAACCATTCGCGTGTGCGCCATAAAGTGTTAGCGAAGAAGTAACCTTGCTTCGGGCTTCCGATTTGCTGAGCAACATGCCAAAGCGATTCTAGTGGTGCACTTGAGGTGATACTTGCGCCTGTTTTCTTCGGGTAATAGCCATACCCAGCTTGCCAGCGTTTGAAGGCGGTTTTGTCAAAACCCCACACATTACTCTTTACGAAGTTGCCCTCAGAATGAATAGCTTGCTCAACCATATTCTCGAACGAGATAAGCTTCTGAGGGTACTTTTCTCTAATGGTGGTCGAACTGGCGATAAAATCGTGTTTTAAGCCTGCGAGAAGCGCTCTGCCTATGTTAGAGGGTACAGAGGTTACCACGCCCAGCCAATATGAAGCGATTGACGGCGTTAGTAGCGATGTCGCCCAAAGCCTGAGTGGACGATCGGCTGTTTTGGCTATGTGAGCAAATTGATTTCGATAAGAGACAATATCCGGCCCGCCAACCTCGAAGGTTTGGCTTTCGCTAGGCGTTTCTTGTGCAAGTTTCAGTAGGTAGTGGTTTAGGTTCTGCAATGCAATCGGGTTGGCTTTAGAATCGACCCACTTTGGCGCAATCATAATCGGCAAGTTGTACACAAAGTCTCGCATGATCTCGAATGCCGCAGAGCCTGGGCCTATGATCACGCCTGCTTGAAGTTCGGTTATCGGTACTGGTCCTTTACGAAGTAGCTCACCGGTTTTCTTTCTCGCTTGAAGGTGCTCTGAGTCGCCGGTTTGAGGCTGAAGCGAGCTTAGATAGATAACGTGCTGGTTTTTAGGGCCAAGTGCAGAGACAAAGTTGCGAGCTAGATTTAACTCATAATCAATAAAGTCGTGGCCTTCTGCCATTCCATGGACAAGGAAGAAGATAAGATCAAAATCGGGGACTAAGGCTTGTGTTGCGGCTTGATCAGCCAGGTCAAGATACTTAAGTGATAAGTTTTCGTGAGGCTCGGTCCGTGCCTTTAAATACTCGATATGCCTTGCTGCTGCAGTGACTTGATAGCCTTGCTTAAGCAGAAGAGGGAGGAGTTGCGAACCAACATATCCAGAAGCGCCTAAAACCAGTACTTTCTTCATTGTTACTCCATGTAATGTGCTATTCAAAGTTCGGACACGTTACTCAAGGTAACTGCGTTAACTTGCTTATACACCAATTTACCAGTGATGGATGTAAAAAAGCCAATAGAATTAACCTATTGGCTTTGAGCTTCAAGAGCAGCCTGCTCTTTTATCTAAGAACGAGCGACATAAGGTATTACTTACGAGGTTGGGCTAAGGTTTTGACCTTTATATTCACCAGTGAGTGTCTTGAGGAATGCCTTAATCGCATCAACTTCTTGGTCGCTCATTTCAACACCTACTTGATACTTACCCATATCGAAAATCGCCTTGTCTAAAGTTTCTGCCTGTCCGTCATGGAAGTAGGGCGCTGTCAGCTCGATGTTTCTCAGTGTAGGGACTTTAAACTTGTGTCGGTCCGATTCGATACCTGTTACGTTGAAACGCCCCATATCTTCTGGTGTGATGTCAGAACCACGGTCAGAGAAGTAATCCGCTTTGAGGCCCATTGCCTCAAAGGTTTCACCGCCCATGGCTTCACCCGCATGGCATGTACCGCAGCTATACTTTTTGAAAAGCATTAGGCCATATTTTTCATGGCTATCTATAGCATCGACGTTACCCGTTAAGTATTGGTCAAAACGGCTGTTGGGTGTCGTCAATGTCTTTTCAAATTCAGCGATAGCGTGAGTGATTGTGTGGCCGCTGATTTCACCTTCGTAGGTCTTGTCGAACATAGCCACTAATTCTTGGTCGTGGCTAAGCTTGTCAACTATCTGATCCCAACCTTCAGAACCCATTTCAATTGGGTTGAATGGAGGACCGCCAGCTTGGTCTTGTAAGTCACTTGCTCGACCGTCCCAAAATTGGAGCTTGTTGTACACTGAGTTGAAGACGGTTGGTGCATTGATTCCGCCCACTTGACCATGAATGCCGACCGAGCCAACGAGGTTGTCTACTCCACCCGTATCAAGGCCATGACATGATGCACAAGACACGGTGTCATCTCCAGACAGGCGCGTATCGTGATATAAGGCCTTACCTAACTTAGCCCTGTCTTCGTCAACGTCAAAGCTAGAATAGATAGGCTGCAAAGCGAGCTTTTTTCCCTCGTCATGCACCGGTGAGTTGGCGTGAAGAGTGGCACGAGTGTGACGAATCCATCTAAGAAGCGTGTGTTTTTCTTCTTTTGAAATTCCCGCTGACCAGTGCATCGATTGGTAGATTTTTGGTGGCATGGAATCGTCATAAAGCACTTTTTCGATACGAGCTAATGCCACTTCAGATATCGGTTCTTTACCTTGTACCCCATTGAAGAGCTGAGTGATTTCAAAGTGTTTCATACCAGATTGAAGGTCTTTATCCATAAGGTTTTTAGCGATTGGCCAGTTGGCATAAAAAGGCATCTCGCTGTCGCCTGTATGGCAATAACTACATCCCTTATCTGTAAGTACTTTCATCGCTTGATAATCAAGAGATGACTTATCGAGTGATGAGAATTGCGCCAAGTTTTGCTCGGCCAGTTTTTGGTCATTTTTGTCGACCCAATACACCGAGCCTAAATAAGCCAATATCCCTAAACCAACTAAACTTAATATTATTTTTTTATTATTCATCTTTTAACTCCCTAGTGAATTGGCTAGGAAGTTATTGAATTTAAGCGACTTTATGAAATGACAAAAAGGAATCAATATTAATCGAATAACTAGATGGAGAATAATTTAACGAAATAAAGCCTTTTAATTCATGTGGTTATGTTGGTTTGTTAAAAATGGCAACAAATACAACGCGATGCCGATCGCTACTAACTTTGATTTCAATCAATTTACCTGTCTATAGCGTCAAATGTGTTTTTTGATATGTGCACCTGTATTAATAATGCTGATTTGATGATTTCCGCCTTGTTCGAGAGAGTGGTTGAGTGAATGTGCTTTGCTAGTTCGGTGAGTAAGGAACAAGATTATGTCACTATTGTCTGGCTAATCGAGTTTTCACATTTGAACAAGTGAATGATGCATAAATTAGGATGCTATGCGGGAATTCATGTTCACCTCGTTATTTATGTATGGTTAAAAACCGAACGTTGATATAATGGCGGGATATTTTCCTTTATTCATCAATACGTTCCGTTTAGGTATCTCTATGTTGCTCTCTTCAATTATTCATCATACTCGAGGTGATTTTGTTCGCAGGCTTATTGCGATTGCTTTGCCTATTGCTTTGCAGAGCATTATGTTTTCAAGCCGAGGCTTAGTGGATGTGTTGATGTTGGGCCAACTTGGCGAAGCAGACATTGCGGCTGTGGGTGTTGCGAGCCGAGCGATGTTCGTGACGACCATTATGCTGGTGGGTGTCACCACCGGCGGCGCGCTTCTTACTGCTCAATATTGGGGAGCGGGTAACAGGCAAGGTGTGAGAGAAAGCACCGCACTGACGTGGCTGGTTTCGACCCTATTTGCGTTACTGACCATTGCATTTTTCGTTTCATTTCCTGCACAAATCATGGGCGTGACGACCGACTCTCAAGAGGTCATCAACCTAGGCGTTGAATACATCGTAATTACCTCATTTAGCATGCTAGCGGTATCGTGCGTAAGCAGTATGGCTGTGGGTTTGAGAGCGATGCACAAACCTGGACTAAGTACCTTTTTCAGCGGTATCGGTATCCTGTCTAATATATTCTTAAACTGGGTGCTGATTTTCGGTAACTTGGGTTTTCCAGCACTTGGAATCAAAGGCGCAGCAATTGCAACAGTACTGAGTGGCGCAATTGAAGTCGCGACTTTGTTTGGTTATCTCTATTTCTCTAAGCATTTATTAGCTTTCAAGTTCTGCGATATTAAAGCGGCAGCTTCGATCGAAAAGGTGGTTCGCTTCTTGAAGTTGTCTCTCCCGACCACGTTCAACTTTTTAGCATGGGCGGGTGGCTTGTTTGCTTACCATGCGATCATGGGACAATCGGGCGTTCAAGGTTTAGCTGCACTTTCAGTAATGACGCCGGTTGAGTCTATCTCATTGAGCCTATTGATTGGTTTGTCAAATGCGGCAGCGGTTCTGGTGGGTAACCAACTTGGCGCGAAAAACAATGAAGCGGTTTACTATCAAGCGTTGGGCTTAACGATTCTGTGTTTCTTAACCAGTATCGTAGTGGCCGTTTTTCTCTACTTCGTTCAAACGCCAATACTTAATGCCTTTAGCGCATTGACTGAAGAAACCAGAGCCCTTTCAGAAAAGTTTATTCTGATTCTAAGTGTAGGTATTATTATTCGCTCGGTACCGTTGACTGTGATTGTTGGTGTGTTGAGAGCGGGCGGTGATGTGAAGTTCTGCCTCTATCAAGACTTGATTGCTCAGTGGGTGATTGGTATTCCACTGGCGGCTATTGCTGCTATTTATCTTAAGTTTCCACCGGAGTGGGTATATCTGCTTTTCCTAACCGAAGAAGTGATTAAGTGGGGCGGGTCGCTCTATCGCATGAAAACAAGAAAATGGATTAAAAACTTGATAGGAAGTTGAAGTAGGACGCACCAATCACGTCACTTTATCATTGGTGTGTGATCTATCTTTCAAAATACTTCCTCCTAACAGGGAATTAGTGTAGATTCTCCTTCCAAATTCTAACTAATGCGAGCTGTTTAATGTTAAAGCTGTCAGACCTATGTAAAGGCTATGTCGATGGGGGGAGTTTCACCCTGTTTTGCAAGGTGCTGAATTAACATTAAACCAAGGTGACCAGCTAGCATTAATGGGAGAAAGCGGGTCAGGTAAAAGCACTTTACTGAACCTTATCGCGGGTTTAGACCTTGCTGATTCAGGTGAAATCGCTTTCCCTCACTTCAATATGCACGACTCAACCGAGCGTGATCGCACTGCTTATCGTAGAAACAACATTGGCCATATTTTTCAGCAGTTCAACTTACTGCCAACGCTAAATATTGCCGATAACATCCGTTTTTGCCGTCAGTTAAAAGGCTTACCTGAAGACAAAGGCCTCTGGAGGCAGATTCTTTCTGCTTTAGACCTTATGCCTTTGCTTGGCCGTTACCCAGAAGAAGCGTCTGGTGGTCAACAACAACGTGCGGCAATTGCGCGTGCGCTGTATATGGAACCAAAAATATTACTGGCCGATGAGCCGACCGGTAGTTTAGATGAGCGTAATGCAGAAGCCGTAATGCGTTTGCTGACCTCTTTGGCTCGCCAATTAGAATGTACCTTGTTGCTGGTGACACACAGTGAAAAAGTAGCACTGCACATGGATGGCAGGATCCGTCTACAAGGAGGGCAACTGCATGTTATGGCCCGTAGTTAAGGCACTACTCGGTCACTATCGACGTTACCCACTGCAGATTATTTTGGTATGGCTTGGTTTAACCCTCGGCGTATCACTTTTGGTTGGTGTTACTGCTATCAATCAACACGCCAAGCAAAGCTATGCACATGGCGAAAAACTCTTTTCGAATCCTCTTCCTTACCGTATTCGACCAAAACACAACGCTAATAAGATCCCACAAGGTTTTTATATCCAGCTTCGCCGTGAAGGCTTTCAACAGTGCTCTCCTTTTGACCACCATCGTATCACTGATGAAAACGGCGCGAACTTCATGCTTATCGGCATAGACCCTGTTTCTATGCTTCAGTTGCAGCCGGGTATTGCGTTAAAAGATCTCACCACTTTAAACCTCATGAAACCGCCATATCCAATCCTTGTAAGTGATGATCTCGCTGAACACATGGAGTGGAACAACGGTGATTACATTCCTCTGATGGATGGCTCTGAGCTCGGTCCTGTGGTTGTCGATCAAAACAACCTGATTAATGGCACCAGGTTAATAGCAGATATTTCCTTGCTCCGCATGCTTAAACGCAGTGCAGGGCTTTCAGTTATTGCTTGCTCAGACATGTCTACTGAGAAATTTGAGCGCCTAAAAAATATGTTGCCGAATGGGCTGACGATCACCCGCAGTTCTAAAGCGGAACTCGAGTCGCTGACCAGTGCTTTTCACTTAAATCTTAAAGCGATGGGTATGCTGTCGTTTGTGGTTGGCTTGTTTATTTTCTATCAAGCGATGTCGCTGTCGTTTATTCAGCGCCAACCGTTAGTCGGAATTTTAAGACAAACAGGTGTATCGGGCTGGCAACTGGCGAAAGCGCTTTGTTTAGAGTTGTTGCTATTGGTAGTACTGAGCTGGATCTGCGGTAATGTATTCGGTGTCATGTTGGCTAATCAATTGTTACCGGCAGTATCTTCAAGCTTAGGTGACCTATATGACGCCAATGTTGGTTTAACGATTGACTGGAATTGGCGATGGAGCGGTTACAGCTTGTTAATGGCACTACTTGGTGCCTTCTTAGCGTGTGCTTGGCCGCTGGTTCGTTTGCTTAGATCACAACCTATTCGTTTGACCTCTCGATTATCTTTGATGCGCTTTGCGGGTACGGAATTCACATGGCAAGCATTGATTGGGTGTGGCTTCTTGGTTGCAGCTGTCGCTGTGTATCAAGCCCCTCAGACTCAAGAGTCTGGTTTTGCGATTATTGCGTTGATGCTCGTCAGTGTGGCTCTGTTTACGCCATTCTTGATGTGGAAGCTATTTAATAGCCTCTCTTATTCACTGCGCTGGGTTCGTGCTCGTTGGTTCTTTGCTGATGCTGCGTCAAGTATGAGCTACCGTGGCGTAGCAACAATGGCGTTTATGTTGGCGCTGACTGCAAACATTGGTGTAGAAACCATGGTAGGTAGCTTTAGGGATACCACTGATAAATGGCTAACACAGCGTTTGGCTGCAGATCTTTACATCTACCCAACCAACAATGCCGCTGCTCGCATGAGTAACTGGCTGTCAGGCCAACCAGAAGTGGACTCAGTTTGGTGGCGTTGGGAAAAAGACGTAGCTTCTCCAGTGGGTAGTATTCAAGTGGTCAGTACTGGTCCTTCTGAAGGCGAACTAGAAGCTCTGACCATCAAATTAGGTATTCCGAACTACTGGTATCACTTACATCACTCGAAAGGTGTGTTGATCAGTGAGTCGATGTCTCTTAAGTTGGGGATTCGCCCAGGCGACTACATTGACCTTTATGACAACCTCGGTTCCGGTTGGCAGGTTGTCGGTGTTTACTACGACTATGGGAACCCTTACCATCAGGTCATGATGTCGCATCGAAACTGGCTGTATGGATTTGCAGGGCGCGGCAATGTGGGCCTTGGCGTGATACTCAAAGATGATGTCAATTCAGTAGGACTTCGCAGCCGACTGGAAAGTGTATTCAGGCTTGGTTCTGAGCGAGTTTTTGATAACAACAATATTCACAGTCAAGCAATGCGTGTGTTTGATAGAACGTTTGCGATCGCTGATACGTTGGGTAACATCACATTGGTTATCGCAGTCTTTGGTATCTTCTTCGCAACCGTTGCTGGTGAAGTGTCTCGACAAAGGCATATCTCGCTGCAGCGCTGTTTAGGTGTATCGGCGAAGGAGCTGATTCTGACAGGTAGCTTACAGTTGTTTGTGTTTGGGCTTATTTCCTCCTTGATTGCGATTCCGCTCGGTTTAGCGTTAGCAAGCTTGATTGTTGATATCGTTATTAAGCAGTCTTTTGGCTGGTCTCTCGAGTTACAAGTGATTCCTTGGGACTATTTACAGACATTTGCATGGGCCATGGCTGCATTGATGTTGGCTGGTGCTTTGCCAGTGATGAGAATGATTCGGAATACCCCGATGAAATCATTGAGGGATGCGCTTTAATATGCTTCAACGAAACGGCTCAACGAAACTCAGACACCGATTTATTTCCTCTCTATTACTGATTGGTTTCTTTGGCGCTATTTTAGGTATCTGGGCGTACTATTCTTATTTTGTTGACGTTGGTGAAAAGGGGGTTAACGAGGTTAACTCAGTACTTGTTAGCGAACACTTCAATGTGTTTGAGCCTGTGCTACCTGACCGCAGCGTTTCATTGCCTCGTGACTTTCAGTTCCACCCAGAATTCCAACACGAGTGGTGGCATTACTTTGCATCTCTAAAAGGGGATGACGGTAAAAAGTACTCAGTGCAGTGGAGCTTCTTCCGTATAGCTACTGATGAACGTGAGACTCCAGGGTGGCAAAGTCCTCAGGTCTATATTTCAAATGTTGTGATCTCCTCTGATTCCAAAGTTTGGAAAGAGCAACGTTTAGCGCGTGGTGGCATAGGCCAGGCGGGAATGACCAGTCGTCCGTTTAGGATTTGGATTGATAACTGGAACTGGCGCGCACTCGGTAGCACACCATTCCCAGGTCGACTTCAAGTGCAAACTGATACGTTTGGCCTTGAACTCGACACTATAGCGAAAGGCCCATACGTGCTCAACGGCGATAACGGCTATCAGAAAAAGCACGATTTATTACCTGTTGCGTCTTATAACTTCAGCGCTCCGTTCCTGTCTCTAAGTGGCGTGTTAAATTTGGACGGTGTTGCCAAGGAAGTTGAAGGCATTGCTTGGGTACATAAAGAGTGGGGTAGTGGCTTACTCGGAGTGGGCCAGCAAGGCTGGGATTGGTTCGTGTTTAATCTTGATGATGGTACAGCACTGAGCATTAACCGCTACCGCCATAATCAACAGTTGCCTTATGTTTTCGGAACATTGGCCACTCGCTCAGGTAAAGTGTACCAGCTCACGGACTCCGATATTTCTATTAAGCCTTTACAGAATACGACGCTACTGAATGGCAGAAGAATGCCACTGCAATGGATTATTAATGTGCCACAACACAATATCAACCTCACGACGCGTATCAAGCGCAGGGATATGTGGCTGCCTTTTGTCATACCCTATTGGGAAGGGCCAATTATGGCGAGCGGAAGCCATGAAGCAACAGGCTTTATGCAGTTAACAGGCTACTAAAAAACACCTAAGGCTATCATTTTATAGCCTTTTTTTATGTTTGCGATTCCTACCAGACTCGAATTATTTGTGCATACAGCCTTGGTGATCTCATCTATACTTATTTTATGGCGCATAATAATATTATGGAATATACGACGTATTGTTTAGTATTTGTAGGAAAAACCGAAGTTAAACATCCGAAGAAGTGATTATCTATCGATAAAGCTTGGATATAAACTCTGGGTTATTCTTTGTTATTCGTTTATTTAAATAATAAATATAAGGGCGAAATCATGACCGACGTCATCCGTGACTTCTTTAAATTGGAATCTGCTGGCGGCATCATCCTAGTCATCGCTGCGGCGATCGCAATGTTTGTAGCAAACTCACCACTGAACGAAATGTACCAAGGTGTACTTCATAGTTACGTTCTTGGTATGTCTGTGTCTCACTGGATTAACGATGGCTTAATGGCTGTCTTCTTCCTTCTAATCGGCTTAGAAGTTAAGCGCGAACTTTTAGAAGGCGCATTAAAGTCTAAAGAGACGGCAATCTTCCCAGCTATCGCTGCTGTGGGCGGTATGCTAGCTCCTGCACTTATTTACGTGCTATTTAACTCAAGTAACCCTGAAGCGCTTCAAGGTTGGGCTATCCCTGCTGCAACGGATATCGCATTCGCATTGGGCATCATGGCTCTTCTTGGTAACCGTGTACCGGTAAGCTTGAAGGTATTCTTATTAGCGTTGGCAATTATCGATGATTTAGGTGTTGTTGTTATCATTGCACTGTTCTACTCAGGCGACCTATCAACGCTTGCTCTGACGGTTGGCTTCATCGCGACTGGTGTGTTGTTCATGTTAAATAACAAGCATGTAACTAAGCTGAGCGTGTACTTAATTGTTGGTGCGATCCTGTGGTTCGCTGTATTGAAGTCTGGTGTTCACGCAACATTGGCTGGTGTAGTCATTGGTTTTGCTATCCCATTAAAAGGTAATAAAGGAGAACATTCTCCGCTGAAACACCTAGAACATGCACTGCACCCATATGTAGCTTTTGCTATTTTGCCAATCTTTGCATTTGCAAACGCAGGTATCTCACTGGAAGGAATATCACTTTCAAACCTTACAGGCATGCTACCGCTTGGTATTGCTATGGGTCTATTGGTTGGTAAGCCCCTGGGTATCTTCCTATTCAGCTGGGGCGCTGTGAAAACGGGTGTAGCTAAGCTTCCTGAAGGTGTGAACTTCATGAACATCTTCGCGGTATCTGTGTTGTGTGGCATTGGCTTTACTATGTCTATCTTCATCTCGTCACTGGCATTTGGTCCAACGAACGCAGATTTTGATACGCTTGCTCGATTAGGTATCCTGATGGGCTCAACAACTGCAGCTATCTTAGGTTACTTCCTGCTAAGTATTTCTCTACCGAAAACTAAGCATCAAGAAGTAAAACTATAATCGGTAATTGGTTCGATTAACCATCGAACCAATTCCTGAGCAACAAGTCAATTTCTGAGTAGCAAGAAGAGTCACAGAGTCATCCACACGATTTATGTGACGACAAAGAACAAAAAGCCGTGATAGGTAACCCTATCACGGCTTTATTGATCATGTTGCTAAGCTACTATTTGTAAGATAGCTTTTTTTGCAAGTACGGTGACAATGTCACGCTACTTTTCTAGTGTGGTAAAAATAGTCCACTCTTCAACGATCTGCTCACTTAACCCAACTACGGTCGCCGTTACCTTTCGGTTCAGTGCGTGTGAAGTAGGGTCATCACCATCGCTTTCTAAGCGTTCTTCGCCATAGCCAACAATTCTGACACGCTCTGGTTCTATACCATTCGACAATAACTCGTCTTGCACATTATTCGCTCGTTTCTTTGACAAATCTAAGTTGTACTCATTGGAACCCACTTTACTCGCGTAACCTTGGATTTCGATAGAAGCACTTTTGTAGGTTTCAAGGAACTCTGCCATCGTGCTGATTTGATCAGAAAATATTGGGTTCACTTCAAATGAGTCATGAGCAAAGAGTATCTTTAGCTGTCTGACTTCTTCTGCACGAATCGTTTCACCACAGCCATCATTATCGACTTGTGATGCTTCAGGCGTTCCTGGGCAGGTATCGCGTGCGTTTACCACACCATCTTTGTCATCATCTTGCAGGTCTGCAATCTGCTCCGCTTCAGGTGTCTCGATGTAGGCCTCTTCCTGTTGACTAGAGCAGGCGAATAGAGTCATCGTTAATACGGGAAGTAATAAGTAAGTTATTTTCATCATTAATACTCCACGGCCGTTGTCCACTCTTCTGGTATGTCGACCAGTAGAGCGTTCAATAAAGAACCGGTTGCGTTCATCACACGGTACTTAGCGTACTGCTCAGAGTAATGCGCATCTAGATAGTCTTTACGGGCTTCAAATAGTTCGTTCTCTGTGTTGAGCAAGTCAAGCAGAGTACGTTTGCCTATTCGGTATTGTTTTTCATAAGCGATAACGGTCTCCGAAGCTGAATCAACATGGTCAGATAGAAAATTTTTTTGTTGCAGTGTTAAATCTAAGGCACTCCATGAAAGGCGAAGGCCTTCTTCCACTTGGCGATAAGCGCGATCTCTCAGATCTTTTGCTTTATTCAATTGGTAAGCAGCTGCTTCGGAATTAGCACTGTCTGTTCCACCGTTGTACAAGTTATATCGCATGCGTAGCATCGCGAGGGTCTCTTGACTAGAGCCTTCATCGCCTCCCGCATCATCACGCCACGACTGTGATGCTTCAATAGAGAACGTAGGGTAGTTCACGCCTTTCGATTGTTTGTATTGAAAATGTGCTGCGTCGACATCAGCCGTTGCGATTTTTATAACGGGGTGTTTGTCCAAGGCATCAACAATGGCGTCCGTTAACGACAAAGGAATCCTCGAAATATCGGCTCGTGGGTAAATTAAGCCTAGGGGTTCTTGGCCAACTACTCGTCTGAACTGTGTGTGTGTATCGATCAAATTATTCTGTGCGGCCAACAAGTTACCATGAGCTTTTGCAATCCTAGCTTCTACCTGAGATACATCCGCGGTTGAGCCTATGCCTGAATTAGCTCGTTTCTTTATGTCTTTGTAGATTTTCTTGTGTATCGAAAGATTACTTTCTGACAGTGCCAGCACTTCAGTGGCTTTCACTGCATCTAAATAGATTTGAGTGACCTCCAGCGCTTTGTCTTCGGCATCTGCAATCAATTGTAAACGAACCGACTCGGCTTCTGCGGCGGTACGATCAATGTCGTACAGAGTCGCGGAACCATCCCAAAGCAATTGCGTGAGGGAAATCGTCGCTTCCTTTCTTGTTAGATCGGTATCTGGACCGTTGTTTGGTGCAGGGTTTATGCCTTCGTAACCAATACCGGCGTCAAGATCGATACTGGGCTTGTATGCACCTCCAGAGGCATCGTTACGCTTTTTCACGCTCACATATTCGTTAAAGATGCTTTTTATCTTTGGATTGGTTGCCAAAGTAATAGCCACCGACTGTTCCAGAGTTTGAGCGGCGAGTGGTGTTGCAGCAACTAAGCAACACATGATGGATAATTTGAACAATTTCAAAGTAGCTCTCCTTCTACTTTCAATGTCTCATCCGTTTCCCAACCTACGTTTACCGCTGAATTGAGTGAATGGTATTAAACGAAGCTTAGGACATTTGCAAAAAAATGCGAAGTTTGTTGGTTTTTTTTTGAATGTAAGTCGCTATTGCCATTGACTAATTTGAAAAGCGCTTTGGTTGTACTACTTTAGTGAGTTGATTATCAATAGTGCTACTACTAAATTTACTGTAGGAAATAGCCACAGCGCAGAGTGGGATTGGAGCCGCGTTTGGTGTGTTCTGGGTAGAAGTGGGAATATGGATATGGGAAATATCAACCTAAATATACTAGGTCTTGCTAGCGGGAGTGTAGTGCTCGACGCTCAAGGCCAAGTTCGACGTTTGTCTCCGGGCGAACAACCAGCCGCTAGCGACGTAATTATCAGTTTTGATACTAGTGAAGAGAGTGTGCCAAGTGTTTCTGCACGTTTTGTAGATAACCAGGGCCAACAAAATGTGCTAGATACTGATGACGCGGTCGCTCAAGTTCAGCGTGCTATTGAAGAAGGATTTGATCCAACAGAACTAGGAGATGAGTTTGATACTGCTGCTGGTGAGGAAGGCTCGAGTTTGACCAACAGCGGTAGGATTGAACGTACTGGGGCTGAAACTCAAGCTGCCACGAATTTTGAAACTGAAGGGTTTGAGTCTCAAGGATTGTCAGAAACTCAAAGTATTGCTCTTTTTGATATCATCGCTTTTGCGCTTATTTCAGGTGAAACTAATGTTATTGAGTTTGAGCAGGATGAACCAATTGAGACAGGTGGCGCTTTAACCAGCGATGATCCGGACGTTACCTTTATTGGCAAAGAGGTCGCTGGAGATAATGAGCTCGGGACCTTTGTTGTAAACGAAGATGGTACTTGGACCTTCGTGGCCAATAGCCCTTATGATGAGCTTGCCGATGGCGAGCAAATTCAAGATACGACGACAGTACAAACCTCCGATGGAGGCGAACAAGTCATCACTGTAACGATAATTGGTACTGATGATGCGGCTGTTGCCACTGATGACTCAGGCAGTGTAACTGAGGACATTGATGTAGATGACATCACCAATCAATTGGTAACGTCTGGTCAGATCGTGATTACAGATGTAGACAGCGACACTCCCACCTTTTCAGCTGATGGTGAGTTTAACCTCGTAGGTTCAACAAACGATTCACAGCTAGGCATATTGAGCATCGACCCTGACGGCGTGTGGACTTACGTAGTTAACAACGATGATGTTCAGTACTTGGATGACGATGAGTTCGTAACCGAGGTTTATACCGTGACAGCAAGTGACGGTACCACGAGCGAAGTGACCATTACTATTAATGGTGCAGATGATCCATCTGATATAACCGTTGGCGAAGGTGATTCAGACACAGGTGAAGTGACTGAGGATGTGGATGTTGACCTAGAGAGCAACAACTTAATAACTTCTGGGACACTAACCATCACCGATGTCGACGATAACGATGTCGCTGCTTTTCAACCAAACGGTACGTTTAACCCAGAAGGCTCAACCAATGATACTGCGTTGGGTATGTTGACCATTACCGACGATGGTGAATGGACTTACGTCGTGGACAACGATGATGTGCAATATCTTGATGACGATGAGTTCGTTACCGAGGTTTACACGGTTACTGCGATTGACGGAACCACAAGTGAAGTGACCATCACCATAAACGGTGCCGATGATCCGTCTGAGATCACCGTTGGTGAAGGTGATTCTGACATGGGTGAGGTGACGGAAGATGTCGATGTCGATCCTGATACCAACGAACTTTCAGTTTCAGGTACTTTAACGATTACTGATGTCGATACTAGCGATATGCCCGCCTTTAAACCTAATGGTGTGTTTACCCCTATTGGATCTACTTATGCACTTGCTCTGGGCATGTTAACTATTACTCCTGAGGGGGCATGGAGTTATGTCGTTGATAACGATGCGGTTCAATACTTGAATGATGATGACGTGGTTATTGAGCGATATGTGGTAACCGCTATTGATGGTGTAGAGCATGTTATCGAGATAACAATCAATGGTGTCAATGACGCACCTGAAGCGACCAGCTTTACGGTCGTTAATGATCAGGACGCGGTCATACCTATCCTCTTCGATTCTGAAGATGGTGGTATGCCAGATTACATCTCAGATGTAGAAGATGACCATGACGACATTCCACTTAATATTCGGATAGAAAGTTTGCCAACCAACGGCAGCCTTTTGTATACCGACGAAAATGGCGTCACGAGAGAAATCGTTCAGTCTGATGTTGATAACGGTGTGTTGTTTGTTCCGAACAATATCAGTTTTGTAGCTGGGCCTGGAGAAATGTTTGAAATGGGCTTTAGTGGCGATCCTGAGGATATACCAGATCTTGTTGATGGTTTCTATAATTGGGGTGTAGAAGTTTCACCAACCGAAAGACTAATTACCCTGGACAACGGTAATACGATTACACTAACTATCGAAGATAACAATAATAAACCGTTGAAACAGTATCAAGGTGAACAACCTCATGTCGGCTTTGGTATCGGTGATACCGATGGTAGCGGCATGAACAAACAGGAGACCTTGTTCCTCGACTTTACTAATAATCCATTAGAGGTTGTTGACTTTGGTTTAGATGGTTTGGGTGGTTCATTTAACACTGATAGTAATGTTTATGTTGAAGTGCTCTATACCTTTGCTGATGGCACTACTCAGACGGAGCAATATCAAAAAGATCCAGGAGATACAGGGAATAGCCAAATTCTGTATGATTTTAGTTATTCTTCACCAGACAATCCGATTGTTGGGATGGAGCTGTCATCGACAGGGGGCAGTTGGGAGTTACGCTATGTTCAAGGTAACGAGGCGGTAACTGAAGACCCGCAGTTTGATTATGTCGCGGTCGACTCTAATGGTGCAGAAAGCACGGTAGAGACGGTCACCATAGATATCGAAGCTCCGCAGCAATATAACGTTATTAGTGCGGCGAGTAATGAACCTTTGTATGCCGAGTCAGGCAATGATTTGCTGATTGGAGATAGCGGAGACAACATCTTCACTTGGCTAGACTCTGCGCTTGACAACGGTACTGATATTATTAAAGATTTCGAGCTTTATACAGGTGGTTCTGGGGACCTGATCAACCTCAATGATTTGGTCGAAGACCCTCAAGATGAGACTCAAATGGCAGAGCTACTTGATGCGATTGAGGTCTCTGTCGACGGAGAAGATATTGCGTTGTCCATTCCAATCACTGGAGGGGATGATGTTCAAACTATCGTTGTTGAGGGGATTGCGACTGAACTGGCTGGTTCGGTTGACCTAGGTAATGACTTAGCTGTGCTAGGAGAACTGATAAAAAATGATGCTGCTTAATTAGATAAAGTGAAAGGCTCTAACGCTTAACGTAAGCAAAGCCCTCGATTTCGGGGGCTTTTTTGTGTCGAGTACCAGCCAAAGAAAAGGTATCGGAACAACACACAAAAAAAGCCCAAACCAACGTGGTTTGGGCGGATACAAGTATAGGAGTTAATAAGGAAAATGCAGTAATTAAGAAAGCAGTGAGAAGAACAAGTTTGACGGCCTGTTAAACTTCTAAATACGCTGTTTTCTACCTAATTTATGACCCTCCATTTCTATTTCAGTTCCAAGAAAATTCATTATTTTTTTATTTTTTTGTAAACACACAGCGATTCAATCGGTTAGTGCTGAGTTCTATTGACTGGTACGACCAATTTGTGAAAATGTGATGTTGCTTGCTTGTTAAATAAATGTACTAAGCGTATATTTCAAACAGTTGTTTAATACGAGTGATTGAAATGGCACCAAGAAGTACAACCAAAGACAAAATCTTAGATGTGGCTGAAGGCTTATTTGCTGAGCACGGTTTTAATGACACCTCTTTACGCACGATTACGAGTAAAGCGAATGTCAACTTAGCTTCAGTGAACTATCACTTTGGCGATAAGAAGACTCTGGTTCGTGCGGTACTCAATCGTTACTTAGAAGCATTTATGCCAGCACTGCAAGATGCATTAGTGAACTTAAACTTGAACGAAACGTATTCTATGAGTGACGTGTTTGAGTCTTTGAGACAGCCACTAAGAGCACTTAATGATGTTAGGCCAAATGGTACAAGTCGATTCATGTTGCTTATCGGCAGAGGCTATACGGATGTGCAAGGGCACCTGCGTTGGTTCATTACTACGCGTTATAGCGAAGTACTTTCTCTGTTTACGACGTCAGTAATGAAGGCGAATCCGAACCTCACTCAAGAACAGTTATTTTGGCGATTACACTTCACCCTAGGGACTTGTGTATTCACCATGGCATCAAGTCAGGCTCTGGTAGAAATTGCAGAGAATGACTATGGCAGAAAGATAGATGCTAAAGCGGTGGTCGATATTCTTATTCCATATTTAGCCGCTGGCATGTCAGCAGAAGAATAAAACAATAAAAAGCGAAACATTCACAACCAATATAGTGAACAAAAGGATCTGAACTATGAGCTCTCTAAGACAAAAATGGGTAAGTGACCCAGCTTTTAAACTCTTTAAAAAAGTACTACCACCACTATCTAGCACTGAGAAAGAAGCGATGGAAGCGGGTAGCGTGTGGTGGGACGGAGAGCTGTTTTCTGGTAAACCAGATTTCACTAAGCTTCACCAATACCCAAAACCTCAGCTAACAGCAGAAGAGCAATCGTTCATGGATAATGAGCTTGAAACTTTGCTGGCTATGCTTGATGACCACCAAATTGTAAAAGAAGACCGAGACCTTCCTGAGGAGGTATGGAATTTCTTACGTAAAGAACGTTTCTTCTCGCTAATTATTGCGAAAGAGTACGGCGGTCGTGAATTTTCAGCACACGCAAACTCGACCATCGTAACTAAGATTGCGACTCGCAGTATCAGTACTGCGGTTTCAGTTATGGTTCCAAACTCTCTTGGCCCAGGTGAGCTGCTGTCTCACTACGGTACTCAAGACCAAAAAGATTACTGGCTACCACGTCTTGCTGACGGTACCGATATCCCATGTTTTGCATTAACAGGCCCTGAAGCCGGTTCTGATGCGGGTGGTATCCCTGATGTCGGCACTGTGTGTATGGGAATGCACGAAGGTAAAGAGACGTTAGGTATTAAGCTTAACTGGAACAAACGCTACATTACACTAGCACCAGTAGCGACTGTACTTGGTTTGGCTTTCAAACTGCACGATCCTGAGAAACTACTTGGTGACAAGGAAGACATTGGTATCACTTGTGCATTAATCCCAGCTGATCATGAAGGTGTTGTGATTGGTGAGCGTCATGACCCACTTGGTCTTGCATTCATGAATGGTCCAACACGTGGTCACGATGTATTTATTCCTATGGAATGGCTAATCGGTGGCGCAGATTACGCAGGTAAAGGCTGGCGTATGCTGGTGGAATGTCTGTCTGCGGGGCGTGGTATCTCATTACCAGCGCTTGGCACGGCGATGGGCCACCTAACAGCGAAAACTACCGGTGCGTACGCTTATGTTCGTAAGCAGTTTGGTATGTCGATTGGTAAATTTGAAGGTGTTGCTGAGAGCCTAGGCCGTATTGGTGGCTTAACATACCTACTTGAAGCAACTCGTACACTGACAACCACTTCACTTGATATGAAAGAGAAGCCGGGTATCGTAACGGCTATCGCGAAATATCACATGACAGAAATGGCGCGTACGATTCTGAATGATTCGATGGATATCCACTCGGGTCGCGCAATTCAAGATGGCCCGATGAACTACTTGGCAGCGCCGTACCTAGGTATTCCGGTTGCTATCACAGTAGAAGGTGCGAACATCCTGACTCGTAACCTGATGATCTTCGGTCAAGGTGCGACACGTTGTCACCCATACGTGTTAAGCGAAATGGAAGCGGCAGCAAACCCAGATGAGAAGCAAGGTGCGAAGGACTTCGATAACTTGTTGTTCAAGCATATTGGTCACGCGACTAAGAACACGTTTGGTGCGTTCGGTGCGGCATTAACAGGCTCTAAGTTCATTAAAGCGGATATGAGCGGCCCAACGAAGCCTTACTACCAAGACCTGACTCGCTTGAGCCGTGCGCTTGCTGTAAGTGCGGATTTCGCAATGCTTACACTAGGCGGCGAACTTAAACGCAAAGAGCTTATCTCTGCACGTCTAGGTGATGGTCTAAGTTACTTATACATGGCGTCTGCAGCGCTTAAGAAGTATGAAGACGAAGGTCGTCAACAAGCTGACCTTGACTACGTACACTACGCGGTTCAACACTGTTTCCATAACGCGGCGAAATCTCTACAAGAAGCGTACAGAAACTTCCCGAACAAGATGGTTGGTAAAGTACTTAAAGGTCTTGTTTTCCCTGTAGGTAACCACTTTGAAAAACCAAGTGATAACCTAACGGTACAACTGGCTGAAAGCTTGATGACTCCGGGTGCACACCGTGAACGTCTGACTCATCTTTGCTACATCGGTAAAGAAGAAGAGGATAGCGTTGGCCTGATGGAGAGCGCGTTCAATGCGATGTACAGCATTAAGCCTCTTGAGCGTAAGATCTTCAAAGCGGTGAAAGAGGGCAAAGTTGCTCGTAAAGGTTTGTTAGAAGATAAACTTGCTCAAGCACTTGCTGCTGATGTACTAACGCAAGAAGAAGTTGATCAGATTGTGGCTGCCGATAAGCTGCGTTACGCTGCGATTCAAGTTGACCACTTCAGTCATGACTTTAGTGAAACTTTGACGCGAAAAGAGTTAAAACCTAAGCTAAATAGCGTTGCTTAGATAAAGAAATGACAAAAGGCACCTAATAAGGTGCCTTTTTTTGTTTTTGTCGTAGAAGTCGCAATAGACGCGTTAACAAATGGTGACTTAGTCAGCAAATATTCGCTGAGTGCTCCAACCACTTGCATTTTCACCACATTTTTACAGAAATTAGATGCCATTTGCGTACGAAACTTTTATCCTTAACCTGATTTTTTAAGGAAGTTGAATATGATCATCAAACCTCGAATTCGCGGATTCATCTGTACTACAACACATCCAGTCGGTTGTGAAGCTAATGTAAAAGAACAAATTGCTTACACAAAAGCTCAAGGCCCAATCGCAAACGCACCTAAACGTGTACTAGTTGTTGGCTCTTCAAGTGGCTACGGCTTGTCTTCACGTATTGCGGCTGCATTTGGTGGCGGCGCTTCAACTATCGGTGTTTTCTTCGAGAAAGCCGGTACTGAGAAAAAGCCGGGCACAGCTGGTTTCTACAACTCAGCAGCGTTCGACAAGCTAGCTAAAGAAGAAGGCCTGTATTCAAAAAGCCTGAACGGCGATGCTTTCTCTAACGAAGCGAAACAGAAAACAATTGATCTGATCAAAGAAGATCTAGGTCAAATCGATATGGTTGTGTACTCACTGGCGTCTCCAGTGCGTAAAATGCCAGAGACTGGCGAAGTGATTCGTTCAGCTCTAAAACCTATCGGCGAAACGTACACATCAACTGCGGTTGATACCAACAAAGACACTATCATCGAAGCAAGTGTTGAGCCTGCATCTGAAGAAGAAATCAAAGACACTGTTACAGTAATGGGCGGTGAAGATTGGGAACTTTGGATCAATGCTCTATCTGAAGCCGGTGTTCTAGCTGACGGTTGTAAGACTGTTGCTTACAGCTACATCGGCACTGAACTAACGTGGCCAATCTACTGGGATGGCGCGCTAGGTAAAGCTAAGATGGATCTAGACCGTGCAGCGTCAGCGCTTAACGAGAAACTAGGCCAAACTGGTGGTACTGCAAACGTTGCTGTTCTTAAGTCTGTTGTGACTCAAGCAAGTTCTGCAATTCCTGTTATGCCTCTTTACATCGCTATGGTGTTCAAGAAGATGCGTGAAGAAGGTATTCACGAAGGTTGTATGGAACAGATCTTCCGTATGTTCAGCCAACGTCTATACAAAGATGACGGCAGCGCGCCAGAAGTAGATGAAGTGAACCGTCTACGTCTAGATGATCTTGAGCTTCGCGAAGACATCCAAGATCACTGTCGTAACCTATGGCCTCAAATCACAACTGAGAACCTAAAAGAACTGACTGACTACGTAGAGTACAAAGAAGAGTTCTTGAAGCTATTTGGTTTCGGTGTTGAAGGTGTTGATTACGAAGCTGACGTTAACCCAGCTGTTGAATTTGATGTAGCTGACATCTAATTCAAACTATCGAATCTAAACGAATAGGCGCTCATTGAGCGCCTATTTTTTTGTCTGTTATCTGAGTAAAGAAATTAGGAGCAGATACGGGATACGAGTAGAGAGATGCGAAGAGATTGAGAGCAGATACGAGTGACGAGATTCGAGATACGAAGAGAGTTAAGAGCAAGAGCAAGAGCGGGGAAGAAGGCTTGAATTGCTTAAAACAGGCCATAAAAAATGCACTAACCCAAAGATGAATTAGTGCATTTTAAATATCTAATCTAAAGCGCTATAACGCTGAATAAACTAGCTAATGATGATGATAAAAGTACCAGCTAAGGTCATTAATATATTGGCTATCGCATAGGTACCTGCATAACCCAGAGCCGGAATGGTTGAGCGAGCATGGTCGTTTACGATGTCCATTGCTGGAGCACAGGTTCGTGCACCGATGATCGCACCAAACAGCAGCGCGCGGTTCATTTTCAGCACGTAAGCGCCAACTAAGTAAGCGAAGAATACCGGTAGCACACTCACCACCAGAGCAATACCAATGACCTGTGGGCCAACTTGGGTTAAGTGCTCAAATATCTTACCACCGGCGCTTAAGCCGATACCGACCATAAAGAACATCAAACCGAGGTCTTTGACCATATTCAACGCACCCTGAGGTACATAACCGAAAGTAGGGTGGTTCGCTCGTAGGAAACCAAGCATGATGCCTGAAAGAAGAAGGCCTACTGCGTTACCTAGTCCAAACGAAACCTGACCGAATGTCATGGTGATCAAACCAAACAAAATACCCAGAATGAAGAAGCTACAGAAGGCCATCAAATCTGCCATTTGACTGTGGATTGAGATGAAACCAATTTTCTCGGCTAGGCCGTGGACACGACTCTTTTCGCCACTCACTTGCAGTACATCACCTTTAGAAAGCACGATGTTTAAGTCCATCGGCATTTCAATCTGAGCACGTACTACGCGGTTAAGGAAACAGCCGTATTCAGACAGGTTTAAGTCAGATAAGCGTTTACCTGCGATGCTGTCACTTTTGACGACAATCTCTTCTTCCACGATACGTAGATCGAGTAGGTTACGGTCGAAAACCTCTTTACCGTTACGGAAGCTTGGGTCTAGACGAGCGTGGCTGTCTGGGAAGCCAACCAATGCGATTTCATCGCCTTCTTGTAGAATTGCATCACCATCTGGGTGGGCAAGAATACCATTACGTCGAATACGTTCGATGTAACAGCCTGTTTGGCGATAGATGCCCAGTTCACGCAGGTTCTTACCATCAGTCCAAGAGATAAGCTCTGGGCCCACACGATAAGCACGAATAATAGGCAGATAAACCTTACGTTGGCCAGAAGCACCCAAACCACGTTCTTGAGCTATCTGCTCGGCCGAGTCGTGTAGGTTTACTTTCTGAAGTTTTGGAATCAGGCGAGCAAACATGATCATGCTGATTAAGCCAACCAAGTAAGCCATCGCGTAACCCACCGATAGGTTCTCGATAATCAGGCTCAAGTCCATGTTTCTTGGCACTTCAGCAAGCCCAGAATTAAGAGCGTCTTGTGCACCTACCAAGATTGGCGTTGCTGTAAGCGCACCTGCCATCATGCCGGCAGATAAGCCGAAGCCAAGGCCAAGGTAATGACTGCTGAAATAGGTGAGGGCAATCGCGGTAGAAAGTACCACAAGGCTTAGAATGAGGTAATGCTTACCATCTCTAAAGAAAATACCGAAGAAGTTCGGCCCAGCCTCAATGCCAACACAGTAGATAAACAACATGAAACCAATAGTGAGACCGTCTGCGTTAAAGGAAAAGCCAAGATGCCCCATGACAAGAGAAGTAATCAGAACACCGATTGAGTTACCCAGTTGGAGGCTACCGAAACGAATTTTACCAATGGCTAAACCAATCGATAAAACAACAAAAATGAGGAGGATGGGGTTTTGTTCTAGCAAATAAACAACGTCGATATTCACAGTGGTCGCTCAATAATTGGCGTGAAACACAGGGTAAGTTTGAGGGATGAATTGTATCTAAATATAAATAAATTATAAGCGGTATTTTACTATTTTACTTGGTTTTGACTTTATTTGTTCTTAGTGCACAAAGTGTTGGACAAACAAAAGCCCGCTCAAGTGAGCGGGCTTCTAAATATTGTAAGTTTTCACACTCAAATGCGTAAAGCTTTCAAGATAAAGGCTTCGATCGCTTGAGAGAAATCTTAGCTTAGTCGAAAAGACCTAGGTTTTCTTTTGCGTATGCTTCGAATTCTGTGCAGCCGCCGATGTGGTCTTGATCGATGAAGATTTGTGGAACTGTGTCTACTGGTTTACCCACTGTTTTCTCTAGGTCAGCTTTGCTGATACCTTCAGCGTGAATGTCAACGTAACGGTAGTTGAAGTCATCACGTTTAGCTTTAAGAGTTTCAGCATGCTCTTTTGCACGAACACAGAATGGGCAAGCAGGGCGACCAAAAATAACTACAAACATTTAATTTCTCCTAAATACGGGATGAGGCTCGTTAACTCATTTATGTTAACTATTCTTTTATGAATGCCACTCAAAATTTCTTAAAACCAACTATGCCTCAATGCCATGGGGAAATAAAGATGGAATTGCCTCTTAATACAATAGGTTTTGCCTATCAGAGCAAATAATGGTCACAAAAAGGATCCATGCTGATTTCTGATGGGTATCTAGATTGATTACCCTTAATTTAAGAGTGTGAATTACCCCTAAGAATACGACTTTAATTCATCTTTAATGCCACAAGTTGCACCTCGTCAAAAAAAGCTCATACAGAACGAGGCATCTTAATACTGATGCACGATATAAAGGCTAAATTCCAACAACCAAGAGTTCGCAGTTTTGTTCGGTCATAGGCGCAGGAGGCACCATGTTTCAATTTATGACATCTACAAAGATCATCTTTGGTGATGGAGCACTTTCCGCTTCATTGTCTCTCTTTAATCAATATGGCTACAGCGTGCTATTGGTCACTGGTAATACATTGGAGCGCACCTCAATTGTTACTGACTATCTAGATGCACAGAGCATGCGTTATCAGCACATTGCCGTATCGGGCGAACCCAATATCAAAATGGTCGAGGAGGCTGCCACGTCTGCACGTCGATTTAAGCCAGATATGGTGGTCGCAATGGGCGGCGGCAGTGCCATCGATATGGGAAAAGCGTTAGCTGCGGTTTTACCTAATCAAGGCAACTTATATGACTATGTCGAAGTTGTCGGGCGTAATGTACCCCTTAAAACTAAACCGCTTCCATTCATCGCTATTCCTACCACGGCCAGTACCGGCGCAGAGGTAACTAAAAATGCGGTGCTTAAATCAGGCCAAGACCAAGTTAAGGTCAGCCTTAGAAGCCCAGATATGTTGGCTGACGTTGCGATTGTCGATCCAATTTTAACTCATGGCACCAGCTTATATTTGTCAGGACGCGGTGCGATGGATGCCTTTACTCATCTAATGGAAGCCTACGTGTGTGGCGAACCGAACCCACTGACCGATATGATCTGCGAAGAAGGATTACGTAAGCTGAGTAGTTCGGTAATTCAGGCGTGTATTTATAATGAATCTCAAGCGCGTTCTGATCTCGCTTTTGCTTCAATGCTTGGTGGAATGGCAATCACTAATGCAAAGCTTGGTGCTGCACACGGATTAGCTTCTGCATTAGGCGGTAAGATTTCTGCGCCTCACAGTGTGATTACCGCGCGCTTAGCGCCATTTGTGATGTTAGAGAACATAGCGGTAGCGAAAGAGCAGCAAAGAAGCGATATCCTAGTGCGTTATCAACGAATCGCTCAGATAGTCACGGGGAACGTCAAGGCGAAAGAAGAAGAGGCAATTTCTTGGTTATCTGAAGTGTTGGATACGTTAAAGCTTCCAAGCTTACTGGAATTTGGTGTCTGTGAAGCTCAGTTTGATGAGGTATCTGCAGATGCGTTGAAGTCAGTTGCGATAAAAGGAAACCCTCTACCGTTGAATCAAGAGAGGCTAGTTCATATTTTAGAGCAGGTTTGTCAAGAGTGCAGTTGCGGCAGTGATTACCGTGAGATAGCGCTACTGAATCAGGATGAACTTATCAACCAGCCTCAAACTGCGGAATCGAGTTTTACCATTATCAACTCTTATGCCTCTGAGAACAGTGTGGTTGAGAAGGGAAATAGTTGGACTATCTAGCTGTATTCAATCGTATCAAAAGACAAATAAAAACGGAGCGCTAGGCTCCGTTTTCTAATTCAATTTTTCCTGGTCATGTCTTAACAGACTAGAACTGAGAGTATTTTTCGTAACGTGAATCACGAAGCGACTCTTTCACTCGTTTTAGGTTCTCTCTGAAACCAGAACCGCGACGCAGTGTAAAGCCAGTCGCTAACACATCAATAACCGTCATTTGAACAACACGGCTTGCCATTGGCATATAAACGTCAGTGTCTTCCGGTACATCCAATGAGATAGAAAGCGAGCTTGCTTTATCTAATGGAGAGTCCTTCGCTGTGATAGCAATAACGGTTGCGCCGTTTTCACGAGCTAGGTTCGCAATCTCAACTTGGCTCTTAGTGCGACCAGTGTGAGAGATAAGAACGATAACGTCGTTATCACTGCAGTTAATACAGCTCATTCGTTGCATCACGATGTCTTCGAAACAAGTGATTGGGATATTAAAACGAATAAACTTGTTTTGAGCGTCTTTTGCTACGGCAGAAGAGGCACCCAGTCCGAAGAACGAGATGCGTTTTGCTTGAGTCAGCAAGTCGACCGCACGGTTTACTTGCATCGCATCTAGACTGTTTTTAGCAACGTCTAGACATGCCATAGTCGATTCGAAAATCTTATGCGTATAAGCATCTGGACCATCGTCTTCTTCAACGTTACGGTTCACGTAAGGTGTACCGTTCGCCAAACTTTGAGCTAGGTGAAGTTTGAAGTCAGGGAAGCCCTTAGTGTCTAAACGACGACAGAAGCGGTTAACTGTAGGCTCACTTACGTCAGCCATCTTAGCTAAGGTAGCAATGCTAGAATGGATTGCAGTTTGAGGGGAAGCCATGATTACTTCGGCTACCTTACGCTCAGACTTGCTGAAATTTTCCAGGTTTTTTTGTATTTTTTCTAATGTATTCATAGTGTTCACAAGGGTATAGAGAACAACTTGCCAGTTAATATCTTTTACCAGGGGGTATGGCTGAAACAAATATCAATAATCACAAAACCAAACTTAATTCAGTATCGTAAATACTGCTGCTTCAAATAGATATCAAGCTAACTAGCACCATAGAGTCAGTATAAACCCAACATACTATTTACTAATACAAAAACACGGCATGAATGCTTAAGAATATGACAAACCTCAACAAAATTTTAGAAAAGTACAGAATTGGAAGAGGGTTTGAGCAAAAAGAATGCAAATTGAGTATGAACTGACAGCTTAGTTACATCAAAAAGAAAGAAATTTTCAATTTGATGCAACTAAAATTGAATGGCTATGCGTTGATTTGCGTAACCAACTTGGTGATTTTACCCATCAAGTTAGGCGCTAGTTTAGAGATTTCGCGTTGTTCTTCAAGCACTGAAGAAAGTATCTCATTGCCTGTTAGTGGGTTAGCTAACACCACGCGGAAAACAATGATTGGCTGGTGTGCCCATGTTTCAGGATTTAAGCGAGTACGTGACACAAAAGATTTGCCGGTTTCACGCTGCTTCTTCTGAATAAACTTAGTAAGTTCGTTAAGCAACTCGTTCAGCTGCATGCGTTGTTCAGGCTCCGCTTTAAGTAGCGCAGCTTTAACTGATTCAGGTACATAACGATAAGTCAGCAGGCAAAGCTCTGGCTCTGATACTAACTCAAAATCGCTTTGCTGTTTAATCAGATCGGCAAAGTAACGCGCTTTGTTGATGCTTTGGTCGATCAACAGCTCATAACCTGGGCGGCTAATGATGTGCATAGCTGCGTAAACCAACATCGCCATGCCTGAACGTGAGCCTTCTAATGTATGACTACCTAAGTCTTTAGAACCTTTACGTAGGATGTATTGAGCATGATGCTCAATCGCTGTCATCGCATCTGGCTTCTTAAATAGAACCATTCCTGCACCCATAGGGATGTAAAGCTGTTTGTGCGCATCGATGGTGACAGAGTCAGCCAATTCGATACCATCAAGCAGATGACGATGATTGTTAGACATCAAGGTTGCACCGCCCCAAGCAGCATCCACATGGAAGTGACAATCTGATTCGGCACACACCTCAGCAATGTCTCTTAGCGGGTCGATATTACCGGTTTCGGTTGTACCAGCTACACCAATGACGGCGAAAGGTTTGATCTTGTTCTGTTTGAGCTGCTCAATCTTGAGTCGGAGATCATCCGTACAAATACGGTTGTCGTTATCCGTTTTAACAGACACTAGACCTTCTTGACCAATACCAAGGACATCCGCGGCTTTTTTCAGAGAGTAGTGACCACGTTCAGAGACTAAGATGGCTAGGCCTTCGTAGTCGTAGTGCTTCATGGCTTTAAACAAGCCTTCTTTTTCCACACCTTTGAACGAACCTTGCGCTTTTAGTGCGTTGTTACGTGCAACCCAAAGCGCAGTAATGTTCGCGATGGTACCACCAGAACAAAACGCACCTAAAGAGTGGTTTGCACTGTGCATCCAACGTGAATAAAACTGGTCACTATCTTGATAAATCAGGCGATGTAACATACCCAGAACTTGACGTTCTAGGGGAGTGAAAGCTTTTGAAGTCTCGATTTTTACTAGATTCTGATTCAACGCAATCATGATTTTAGAAAGCGGCATCAGGAAGTACGGCAAAGCAGAGGTCATGTGGCCAATGAAACTTGGCGAAGACGTGTGAACCGAATGAGACACAAGAGAATCGAGGAGATGCTCAGTATGTTCAGAAACAAACTCAGGCTGCTCTGGGATATGAGCATTTGAAAAATCTTTCTCAATTTCACGCAGTGGCTTTTCTTCAGCCACAATGTGTTCACGTAAGAATTGATTCAGGTTTCGTGAAAGTTTGTCTTCAATTTGAGTGAGTGTTGAATCTGGGCCTTCAGGTACCGTGAAGATACGTAGAAGACTGTCGAAGCTAACATCTGCTGTTTTTTGTTCCGTAACCATAGCAAGCGAGTTATTTTTCTAATATTGACGCGAGCGGGACAATCTAAACGAAAACGGGAACAATGTCCCGTCTTAATTATGAAATCCAACTTCTCAAAAAAGCCTATTAAATGAGGGGTTATTTACACTTAATCGCTTCTAGTTTACTAATCGACTGGTTGTAGCGCTGCAGCGCTGAGTCGATTTGTTTAGGGTGACTAAGCAGCTCTGCAAAGGCCGAACGTAGCTCGTAGTTTTGAGCGTGAGGCGTTGATTGGCGGTCGTCGAACGTTGTTTTCGCGATTTTACCAAGCTCATCATCACGTGTGGATAGCGTTTTAATATCGTGTTGCTCGAGTTGCAACCAACCTTCTACAGGTTGCTCTGTTGCCACTTTACTTGAATCGTTCACAAGGTAGTAGTTAACCGCAGCACGATTAAGCTCGAAGTGGTGCTTACGACCTTCTAGGAACCACTCACTGACTTCTGTTAGTTCTGGATATTGCTCAGAGGTTAATGCAGCAAGGTCGGCATACCAATTCAAAGAAGCGTCGATGTACGCATCATATTTTTTTGCTTGGCACTGGTTTGTCTCAGACATTGAATCTGCTGCAAAAGAGAAAGTAGAAGTTGAAGCTAGCAGTAATGCGACGCAAAGGCGTTTCATAGTGGTTCCTTTTGTAAGTTTATTCTTTTTATAACTTTGTCGTTACAGGTTACCGTGATCGTTATTTGTTGAGCAATGACACTTAGTGTCTTTTTATTTCGATAACTGTATCGGTGTCTTGGGCATTGGTATTCGAGTTGCATTCTAATCTAAAACAAACGCTATTCCTGCGATCTAGTTAGCAAGAGATACAAAGAACAACATCAATATCGGAACAAGCAAGCTTAGGATAAAGCCACTGACGATAGCGATAGGCACACATCGGACGCCACCTGTTGTTTGAATGACCGGTAGGGTGAAGTCCATCGCCGTAGCACTAGCATAACCAATGGAAGTGCATGGATAGCTGCGAATCAGTACTGGAATCAGTACCAAGGCAACCAACTCTCTTAATAGCTCAAGCATGAAAGATGCGCCGCCATAGACTGGGCCAAAGGCGTCACCCATCAAGATACCTGCCAGAGAGTACCAGCCAAATCCAGAGGACATAGCTAGGGCTTTGAAAAGAGGAATATCAAGAATATAAGCCGCGATCACACCGCCTAACATTGAGGTAGTGATAATCGTGATTGCGATGAACATGCCATGTTTGTTGAGCAGGATCTGACGAAGTGTCAGCCCGCTATTACGCAGTTGAATGCCGATAAAGAAGAGAAGAACAAACAGAATCCATTCGCTTGCGGTATCAACCCAATCAAGGCTAATAGGCATTACTAAACCAGCGATAAGGCCTGAACCTACCACAAGGATCAGCTTGGCAGACTCCATTGCCATAGAAGATAGGGGCAGTTTCTTGTTACTGCTGTCAGTCTTGAGTGGCAGTAACTTATCAATAGCGGGCAGAGCCATCAGGTTACAAACGCTTAAGCAGACAAAGAAAGTGGCGGTATAAAGAAGGATTGTCTGCAGGTTACTGCCCAGATTATCAAGAGCGGCTAAGCTTAACCCCATTAATGCGAGAATCACGTAGATCAACCGCGATGTTGAGCGGTTGATGAATTCGAGCGTTTGAGTGTTTGAAATAGAAAAAAGATACCCCACGACGAGTGGCGCAAATATAAAGATCATCCCTGTAAACATGCTTTCCTCGTTGCATTTATTTCATATTACATTTACTTGTAATTTAACAGTGACTTAGAAGCCGCTAGTATTGATCACGTCGCTTAGCTTTGCATTAAAATCACGTTTGCTCAAGTTGCTTAATTTATAAAGCACCTCTGCACCCGTCACGTTAAGTTCAACTTCGTGATCATCGATGTTCTCGTCCTTGTTTCTGAACATCAGCAGGTGGTTAGCGATTCGAGCGATATCCAAGTAAGACACTTCACGCTGTTCATGGCTATTGATGGTATTGCTACACACATCAATAAAGTCGCTGTCGAAACCCCAACGGTTAAGTACCAATTTACTGGTCGCAGAGCACTGGCCTTGGAATATTTGTAGGGCGATATTGTGGTCTAGGTAATTGCCGTTCTCAAGGTAAAGGTGGTATTCGCTAACCAAGCAGAACAAGCCAATGTCAGCGAGTAATCCAACAAGCAGTGACTTCTCATGTTCAAGGTAGCGGTATTCAATAGGGGAGAGCTCTTTGAAGCCGTTGGTAACTAATACCATGGTTGCGCCTAGCTCTTTTGACACAGAAGCACTCTGAACCAATAACTCATTACACTCTTTACTTAGGTTGACTGAATGCTTGAGTTGTTCAATAGCCTGAGCCGTAACGATGTCACGCACTCTTAATATACCAAGGCGTGATACGGCCGTCATAATATCGACACAAGTAATGTTGCGCCTGTTGAAAACAACGGAGTTAGCTACGCGAATGACGATAGCTGTGAGGCCTGGATCTTCGAGTAAGCACTCGGCAATTTCGGCAATTCCGGTTGAGTCTAGGGTACAAAGCTTTTGAATTTTCAGTACAACGTTAGGGATAGGAGGAAGTGTTATTTTTCCCGCTGAGATAGAATGGCCAACAAGTTGGGCAAACTCTGATTCTAGACCCTTTAGGAGAAGAGCCTTATTTTGTGGTAGCCAGAAAAACGATAAATGATTCATATAAAAAGTAAAAACATGTATGTTCTTCCATTTTACAAGCCAGGATGCTGGGAGGCAATACTCATCCGACGACATAACCTTTAATAATTTGAAGCGGTGTATCAGTGAGTGTCAAAATTCAAGCATGGTTTGATAGTTTAGTGTGATGTGAATCATGAAAAACCAGAATGCTCAATTGATTGATGTGAACTAAGTCCAGACTTATTTTTCTTTTCGAAGTATGATTTATTTCAAGGTGAAAAACGAAATCATAATATTCACCTAAACAATAAATAGATAAAAATTTTTCGCATAAAAAGCTGCTTGTCTGGTGATCAACCTAATCGGGGTAATTTGATTAAGGATCAACGGATATGACCGAGACAGCATTTATTAATTACGTGAATCAATTTGGTGAGCATCAAAAACGTTCTATGTTTGGAGGTATTGGCCTCTTTCAAAATGACGCTATGTTCGCTTTATTGAGTGAAGGTTGTTTATTCATTAGAGGTGGAAAGTCATTAGATAAGAAACTGACCGATCTTGATTGTGAAAAGTATCGTCATGTAAAAAAACAGACAACAGCAACCGTAAACTACTACGATATTACGGATCTGTTTACCTGTGAACATCCTGAATTGGATTGTATTATTCGTACTTCAATCGATAATTCAATTCAGCAGCGTAGCTTCAAGAAGTCATCAGCTAGCCGTAGATTAAGAGATCTACCAAACATGCAACTTACATTAGAGCGCATGGTTAAAAAGGCGGGCGTGGATGATGTTTCAATGTTTATGCAGTTGGGCGCGCCTGAAGTGTTTAATAAGGTTCGCGAAGCGTACGGAAACGATGTTGACCTAAAACTACTTTGGAAATTTGCGGGTGCAATTGATGGTATTCACTGGAAACTATTACAAGAGCCACGCAAGCAGCAATTACTAAAGAGCTGCCACTAAAGAAGTTTGCCTTATATGCTTAAGATTACTGTTAATAAATAAAAACCGAGGAATGTCCTCGGTTTTTTGTTTTTGTCTTAGCTAGTTTGAGAGGCTAAGTGCTCATTAAGAGCTAGCTGGGCTTTAAGTATTAGTACTTGAAGCGAGCAGTGAACATAAGTTGGTCACCGTAGAAGTCGTTAATACGAGCTTCAGCGCCTAGAGAGAATAGCTCTGTAGAGTGGAAACGCGCGTAAACAGAACCTGTCCAATCATCGTTGTCATCGATAGAAACGTAACCACCTTTACCACCAACTTCTAGTTGTGGACCAAGCCATTGACGAACACCAATGTTGATTTCCATACCGATATCAGTAGAGCTTGAGTTCTCAGGCTGAACGATACGAGCTAGCATTTCACCTGTTAGGTCTGCCCAGTTGTTTAACGGAGCGTGGAAACCAAGACCTACAGCAGAGTCGTAATCACCTTCAAATTCAGAGTCGATACGAGCTATAGCGTGAGCGTTCGGGTGAATTGACTTACTGAACGCGCCACCAAATGTTACTGGGCTAGCACCGATACGTGCTTCAAAGTAATCATAGTTAAAGTTGCTCATTACTTGTGGTTGTTCATCAACAGCTAGTGCTTGACCAGAAGCCAATAGCATAGCGGTAGTAAGTAGAATTTTGCGCATAACGACCGTAAACCTATATATAGTTAGTGTTAATTCCTTTGGTTTGAGACAAATCGGCAAACCATAAACATTGAGACAGTTTAATCTAACTCACGGAAAAGTAATCCTTTAAAATGTAAATCCTTACTCATTTAGTTAAAAAATAAGCAAATTAAGGATCAGTCTGCAACGGAGATCTCATGTTTTAGGGCGAATAAGGAAAATAGACGAGCAAATTATCCAAAATTTATATGTATTTGGACGGTTCTTATATCGGATGCTGCTTTTCTCAGTGTCTATTAACTATTCAGTGCTATTCACCAAAGCTGGTGCGTTTATCCGCCATTGAAGTCAGTATGCGCTCGGTATCTAAGATGGAAGTCCAGTTAAGCAATTGCTTGTCGTTGGCAATGACATAGTCAGTCAATTGTTGAGTAATCGTGTCTCTCAGTTGGTCACCTTGCCAAGGTTTTGAAATATAGAAATCAAGTGCAGCGTTGTTAATGGCCGTGACGGTATCTTCCAGCCCAGCTTGCCCGGTGAGCAGCAGTTTACGTGTTGGCTTAGTCGCGTCGTGTTGGTTGAGTTCGATCAGAAAATCGATGCCTGTCTTTTCTGGCATGATGTGGTCACACAAGATCAAAGCGAGCTTAATACCATCTTGTCCCATTTCTTTAATGACTTGTTTAGCTTCGTCAACCGATTCTGCACCTTCCACGATAAAGTCCTCTTCAAATACAGCTAAGTCTTGAAGGACACTGTTGAGGACCTCAGGTTCATCATCGACACATAAAATTAAGTACTTATTCATGAGGTGCTCCTTCTTGTTTGAATGGAAGCCACACTTGCATGTGAGTATGGCTACCTACCTCAGACTCAACCAAAATAAACCCTTGATGAGCCGAAACGATTTGTTGTGAAATGGATAACCCAATCCCTAAACCAAAGTTGCCTTCTTTTTTGGTCGTGAAATTTGGGTTGAAAATGGTGTTGATGTCTTCTTTGGCAATCCCGTGGCCAGTATCGGATATTTGCACCACAAGAAACGTGTCGTCGCCTTTTGTCTGTTGAGAGGTAGTAATGGACACTTTTCCTCGTTCGGAAAGGGCGTCAAGTGCATTGGAGATGAGGTTCGTCCACACTTGTTGCAGCGAGAGCGACTGGCACAATAAAGGCGGTAAGTCAGTGTCGTAATGCTTTTCCAGTTGGTGATGTTTGAGCCTGTTTTCAAAGATCACTAAGGTATCTTCAAGCCCTTCGTGGATATCTGTGTAGTGGCGAACTTCTTCATCTTCCCGGGCATAGCTTTTTAGGCTTTTGACCATGTCGGCAATACGCTTGCTGCACACTTGAATTGAGCGGATAGAGTTTCCAACATAGTGGTAATGCTCTAAGTCATTAAGCAGTTCTTTGCCTGCGACAGGGGACTCTTTCAAGGTGTCTAGTACCGAAGAATCTTGACTTAGGTTTAGTCTCACTGCCTTTTTTGCTAAAGCTCGGTCATCAATAGTTGATGTAAGATGTTTTACGAGCTGTCTTTCTTGAGCCGTCGACAGTGGCTTAGCTAACTTTGAATGTGCAAGTACGTCAGTCCCTTTATTGGACTCTGGGACGGATAGGTTTGCCAATATCTGGTCGAGATGTTCTGACAGAGTTTCGATGCTTCTCAATATTGCTGCAATCGGGTTATTCAGCTCATGTGCGACTCCCGCGACAAGCTGACCTAGCATTGCCATTTTTTCCTTCTCTATCAGTTGTTGATGAGCAGACTCGAGTGATTCCAACGTTTGCTGCAGTTTGATCTTATTGGTGATACTTCTTTGTAGGCGCCGGTTAAAGTGACGAAGCAATAGATTAGTAAATAGCGGCAGCAAGGTATTGTTGGAATGCATCACCTGAGCAAAGCTATCTTTATCCAGCTTGATAACGCGTGTTTGCGTTAGGGTTATCGCGGTAGAAAAGGAGGGCTCACCGGTCACGAATGACATCCCGCCGACAATGTTCCCCTTGGAGTGACGTACCACTTCTCGCTGTTGCCCCAACTCATCTTTCTTGTAGAGCGCAGCTTCCCCCTCAATGATTAGCCATAAAAAGCGATTGTCTTCACCTTCAACAGTGAGTAGATGTTCAGGGGAGTAGTTACGGATAGCCTTGTTTTTGTCATCTTTTGAAAATACATCTTGTAAGGCGCTAACGACACGTTCTGCAAGTGCATGATCAGAAAGCTGGTGGTAGTCGTGAATAAAACCCGATTGAAAAGAGTGAATCTTTTGCTCGATGTGGGCTCTGAGTAAGCGCTGTTGATCCAATGCGCCGCTGTAAGACAACAGGTTTTCGGAGTCGTATTGGATAACGAAAGACGTTAGCTCTTTTTGCGCTGATTTGAACAGAACCTGATCTTGAACTGGTTTGGTTAGACAGTGGTTGAGTCGGCCTTCATTCACTGCGGTCAGAATGGATTGAATGTCTGACGAGGCGCTGACTAATATCGTTCTTGCGGTATTACTATGGGGCAGCTGTTCCAGTTCAATAAGAAATTGCACGCCATTAAATTCAGAATGATGATGGGTGATCACCAAGGCAACGGTTTGGTGGTGATCATGGATATCTTCTAATGCTTGGTGCGCGTCTTCTATGTTCTCGGCAGTATAAATATCGAATACAGAAGCTAAGGGAGCCAGCTCCGAACGTATTCTTTCAATGCTAACCGGATTATTGTCCAAGCAGATAACAGCGTATTGATTCACAGTTCAACCTTAGTAGTAGCGACGCTTCTAGCCTAGCAAGAACTGCTGAATAAGGATGAGAGCTAGCCTTTAATTTACTGAGGCAATTGAAGTATCGAGCAATAGACTGATTTAACTCAATGTTTCTTGTTTGCTACTGATGGGTTAGACTAAAAAAAACAGACTAGTGTAGAAAGAGAACTCATGGAACAGTTAAGAAAAATTGGTGCAATTGGCGGAGCAATCTCATTAGCACTTTGCTGGCCGCTAGCGGTTGGACAAATTGGACAAAATGCGATTACCGATGGCGTTGCAAAGCTTAACAATTCAAGCATTCAAGCTGAGATCGTAGAATACGATAGAGGTTACTTGTCTTCCAACGTAACCACTCGTCTAACTGTGACGGATGAAAACCTGAAAGAGCAACTTGCGATCGATGGCCTGCCAAGTGAGTTTGTCATCAATAGTGCGGTTAGCCACGGTTTGGTGAGCCTAAATGCACTGTCGACGTTTGAGAATACTGATATTCTACCTCTAACTCTGACAACTAGCACTGAGCTAAATGGCAACACTGACTTTAACTTCGAGTTAAGCCAGTTCAATCATCAAGGCTCTGATGAGAATGGTACTTCGGTATCGATCACTAAATCGAATCTTTCTGGCCATGCTACTGTTTTAGGGCAGGTTGATTACGAGCTTTCTATTCCTTCAGTTCAAATTGATTTCGAAACCGGTGAAGAGGTAACGCTGTCTAATTTGAAAGGTGTTGGTTCAGGCCAACAAGCGAAAGGCTACTGGTTAGGAACCCAGAATTTCACTATCGATAGCTTCTTGGTTTCAGATTCTGCAATGCAGCCATTCATGACCATTGAAAACTCTAAGTACGATTTTGAATCGCACCTAGATGAAGCGACTAAGCGCCTGCGCAGCAATCTTAAACTGGATATCGCAAATATCGAGACCAGTGAAGGTCAGTTGAACAACTTAAACGTTGATTTTGAAATATCGAAATTAGATAGCGAATCATTCGAGAAAATCTTTGAGATTTACCAATCTAATCCAGTGCTGACGCAAGAAGACATCGCAGAGATCATTCCATTTATCGATATCCTGTTTGTTAAAGGCTTTGACCTTTCAATGAACAACATGTCGCTAGAACTAGGCAAGGGTCAATTCGAATCTAAGTGGTTGGTGAGCGTACCGGAAGGGACAGAAAATATCAGCAGCAACCCTTCGATGATCATGCCTGCATTAACGGGCAACGTTCACTCTAGCTTCTCAAATGAGCTTGTTGAAGAATACCCATTCATCCGTGAAGGTATCGATGAATTGCTTGTGATGGAAATGATCAAGCAAACAGAAAGTGGTTATGAAATCAGTGCTGACTTAGAAAATGGAAACCTAGTGTTCGAAAATGGACAAGAAATTCCGTTAATCGCTCTACTTATGCCAGTTTTTGTTCAGTAAACTGAGCTGGCTTTGATACTGATAGGGTGATTTAGCAGGTTAAGCTTAAACATTTTATACGGTACAAAACAAAAGAGGTCTTAAGACCTCTTTTGTTGTTTTTATGTTGGGTAAAACATGGTATTACTTGCATAGTTATTATTTAGCAGGAGCAATCATCCCCATGGAACTTACATTAGATAACGTATTCAACTTCAGTGCAGGTCCAGCCGCACTGCCTAAACCTGTAATGAAACAAGCGCAAGCAGACTTTATTGATTGGAATGGTTTAGGGACTTCCGTGATGGAAATTAGCCATCGCAGCAAGGAATTTATTCAAGTTGCTGACGAGTCCGAACAGGACTTACGTGATCTTCTGAACATCCCAGACAATTACAAAGTTCTTTTCTGTCAGGGGGGCGCTCGTGCTCAATTCGCTGCTGTTCCTCTAAACCTTTTAGGTGATGCGACGAAAGCGACTTACATCGATGCAGGTTACTGGGCGGAAAGTGCGGTAACTGAAGCAAGCAAGTACTGTGAGATCGATGTATTCAACGCGAAGACGTCAATTGATGGAAAAGCAGCGGTTGTTCCCGCTAAAGATTGGAAAATCGATCCAGAAGCGGCGTACGTACATTTCTGTCCAAACGAAACCATCGATGGTATTGAAATCAGTGAGCTTCCTCAAACTGATAAGCCAATCGTGGCGGACATGTCATCTAACATTCTGTCTCGTAAGATCGATGTGTCTCAGTACGGTGTTATCTACGCGGGCGCGCAAAAGAATATCGGTCCGGCTGGTATCTGCATCGCTATCGTACGTGATGATTTGCTAGATCTTGCAAATGACGTGTTGCCGAGTATTCTGAACTACAAAGTACTTGCTGAAAAAGACTCAATGTTCAACACACCACCAACGTACGCTTGGTACCTATCAGGCCTTGTGTTCAAGTGGCTGAAAGCTCAAGGTGGTGTTGAAGCGATGGAATTGGTGAATAAAGAGAAAGCAGCGTTGCTTTACAATGCTATCGATAGCTCAGTTTTCTACAAAAACGATGTTCACACTGCAAACCGTTCAAGAATGAACGTACCGTTCCAACTTGCGAAACCTGAGCTAGATGGCAAGTTCTTAGAATTGGCTGACGCTGCGGGTCTGAAATCACTAAAAGGCCATAGAGCTGTAGGTGGCATGAGAGCTTCGCTTTACAATGCGATGTCTCTAGAAGGTGTGCAAGCGCTTGTAAGCTTCATGAAAGATTTCGAAGAGAAGTACGCTTAATCTGGTCACACGAGATTAAACCATTCAAAGAGGAGCTATTAGCTCCTCTTTTTCTTTTTTAGCCCTTCAACCACTTCCCAGTAACACTAACTATTTTTTGCTGTTTAAACGAAATTGCTGCGGCGTGACGTTAAAATATGCTCTAAACGTCTTGATGTACGATGAGTCGTTTTGATAACCAACCAGGTCAGCAATTCGTTGAATCGAGAGTTCTTCATCAAGCAAAGATAATGAATAAATCAGTCGAATTTGTTGTCGCCACAGCTGAAATGACGTGTTGAATTCTTTTGAGAATAATCGCGATAATGTTCGTTCCGATGCTCCGACTTTTTCTCCCCATTCTTTGAGTGACAAGTCTAAATTTGGCTCATCAGTGAGGGCTTCAAATATCAACTTCAAACGCCTGTCTTGTGGCAATAACAGCTGAAATGTTTGCACGTTGTCTTTCATTATTTGGTCGTGCAATACGGACAGTAGGCGAGACACTTCTTCATCGCTCACCAAGCCCTCACACTGTCTTCGAATTTCTTGTAATAGCTCATTTAGAAAGGGAGTAAGTGTGATGGTTCGAACTTCGGGCTCATACTCCTTTCCAAAGGCTGGGTTAAGGTAAATACCAACAAACGTGGTATGGCTCAATGCGATAGACTCATGTGAAATACCGGCAGGTACAAATAAAGCCGATGTGTGCGGCACAAGGTGTTGATAGTGTTCTGTTTGAGTCTGTAGCAAACCTTTGAGTGGAAAGATCACTTGATGCCATGTGTGCTGGTGCATCGCATCGATGTAACCTTTCGGCATGTCGATAGTCTTAACGAGCGCGGGCGAATTTGGATTAGCGACCATCATCCTATTGGAGGTGACAACTCCGGTACGAGAATCAATTTGGCGGGTTAGCATGGTTAAGTGTCCTTATATCCCTACCTAGACGGGCGACCCTAGGCTATCATGCTCGGCAAAGAGAATGAAGTTGAGTAGCAGTGTCGTTTTATTTCACGCAGTTCAGCAAGTATGTTTTCAGTAAGAAGGAAGGGATATGAAGAAGTTAGGCGTAGTAAATAGTGTATTGGTAGGAAAAATTGTCGCCTTCGCACACGGAGCAAAAAGTGCTATTGATAAGCAAGTTTTATCAGAGCGCCAATACGCGACAGAGCTTGGTTTTACCAACGATGAACAAGGTGATCCGCGTTTCCATGGCGGCATTCAAAAAGCCCTTCATATCTACCCAAGCGAGCACTATTCAGTTTGGCAGAAAGAGTTAGGTGACAAAGGTATCTTTCAATCTTCAGGTGCATTTGGTGAGAACCTAAGCTCAAGTGGCATCACGGAACAATCTATTTGTTTGAAAGATAAGGTTCGTATCGGATCAACATTATTGGAAGTCTCACAAGGGCGTATGCCTTGTTGGAAACTCAATGTGCGATTCGAGCAGAATGATATGGCGAGAAGACTGCAAGACACGCTTCGAACAGGCTGGTATTTCCGTGTATTGGAAGAGGGCGATATTGGCGCAGGTGACGAGATTATTCTGTGTGAAAGGCCATACCCAGATTGGTCGCTCGCTCGTATCATGGGGGCTGTTTTCACAGGTAGTTTAGATAAAGAAGAGCTAAGTCAGATGGCTGAACTGCCATTGGTTGAATCATGGGGAGCGCTTGTTGCACGTCGCCTTGAAACAGGAAAAATCGAAGACTGGGAAATGCGCTTGGTTGGGCCTACTGCGGTATAAAGCCAGTAGTGAAATTAAGAAAGCCCGCTAATTGCACATAGCGGGTTTTTTAATAGTGACAAATTTTCACTTTCAGTGTGGCTATAACCAGAAACTCTTCAAAGGCATCTCAGCATCAAAGTGATGAGCAATCTGCGCTTGGAGTAGCTCAGCAGTCGCAATCGCGTCAGTTAATGCATGATGCGGTGTGTAGTCGGGTAGGTGGTATCGACGACGACTTTGGCCAAGTCTTACTGAGGCTGGTTTCTTACCTTTGAGCTTGTTCCACAGGCCACCGGCTAGCTTGTTCTGGATTTGAGATTCAATCTCGAGCGTGTCGAGGACTGGAAATTCGATCCCTTCACCTAATCTCACTTTCAATGCATTATCCAAGAAGTCCCGTTCGATACGGCGATAATGAACCACTGGGATATGTCCCCCCATCGCTTCTAATATCTCATCCAACACTTCGCTAAGATCTGGCGCATCAATGATGTCGTTGTGAGTGATGCCATGAATTACCACAGAATCTTCTTCCAACTTCTGCTTTGGCCGCAGTGTCCAGTGCCTGGCTTGTCGCAAGTAAATACGATTGAGCGTAAACGGGACAAGGCCAATGGTGATGATGCCATCTTTGTTTGGATTTAAGCCTGTTGTCTCAAAGTCGACCGCTAAGAACATCACTTCTGAAATTGGCGTATCAGGCGCGGGAAGAGGCTGGCTATAAAAGTGCTTTAAGCGCTCATCTCTCGCTCTTTCTAGCTTCTGAGCAAACTTAAATGGCCAATCGACCGCAGGTGATCTGAATAGTTTGTTCATAGGCCCTACTTAAACTTATTGCTGGCTTGATAACGGAACTTAAGGAAGTTTTGCGCATTACTTAATATTTGGAATGCATCCTTAAGGTTACGTCGCTCGAAGTCAGACAGGTTCTCTGGTTCGATGTTGTTATCAGGCTCGACATTATTATCAACATCGTGTGCTTGGTGGCGAATACGAACCAGAGAGATAAACTCCATCGCATCTTTCAAATCTTGAGCTCGACCTTTTGGCAGAATACCTGCGTCGATAATGTCATCTAAACGTTCGAATGAGTTCTTAGAACGAGAGCCCACTGCCAATGAATGAACACGAATCAAATCTGCTAATGGCGCAGTACCACGGCGCTTAAGGTTGATGGAGTTGTTATGACGGCCATCTTTCTCCATCACGAAGTCTTTAAAGAAACCAAGTGGCGGCGTACGGTTGAGTGCGTTACGTGCAAGACAGGCTAAGAAGCGGTTGTTTTTACGTGCGCGTCGAACGATAAAGCTGTTTAATTGCTCAGCCCACTTCAGGCGGCCATAAACGCCATCCAGGTCGAAGAAGATTGAAGCATTCAACAGTGCTTTCGGGTTCGGGTCATCAATCCAATCGGCAAAGCACTCTTCCCATTCTCTACGAGTCATACGCCATGTTGGGTTAGTCGCCATGATGTCACCTGTACAGTACACATAGCCACATTGGTCTAAGCCGTCACAAATAAATTTTGAGAGCTCTTCAAAGTACTTACCGTGCTTTTTCTCATCGTAGGTATCATCAAGAATAATTGCGTTATCTTGGTCAGTAACGAGCAACTGCTCATCACGCCCCATCGAGCCGAGTGCGAGGAAACAATAAGGAATAGGAGCCTTACCTAATTTCTCTTCACCCAGTTCGATAATACGTTGCTTAAAGCTACGACCAATTACCGACATTGCAGTACCCACCATGTGGGCGTTGGCATCTTCGTTAACCAAGCGCACAAAGCTGTCTTTTACTTGTTCAGAAAGCACCTTCAGGTCTTCAATACTCTGTTGCTGGAAGATACTGCTCACAAGCAATAGTGAGTTTTGAGACTCGTAACGGACAATATCAGTCGCTTCGATAATACCGATAGGCTTCTTATCTTTAAGCACCGGCAAGTGATGCACGTTGTAGCGAAGCATGGTCATCATGGCTTCGTATACGTAGGCATTGTGGTCGAGTGAGATAACCTCTGGCGTCATCACACTGGATACCTCGTCCGATGGGTCTAGACCTTCGGCGAGTACACGCGTACATAAATCTCGGTCAGTGATGATGCCGATCACTGGTGTTGAGTCATCTTCATCATCTTCAACGATATCTGGGTCGATGATAAGCAAAGAGGACACATTATCTTGTGCCATCATGGTTGCAGCTTGCTGAATAGTGCGCGTTTTTTCGATCATTGGCGCTTCGCTGGTCAGCAGCGTTTTTACTTTGGATGTCGTTAGGTCGTTCGCGTCGTTACTGTCTGAGTTGGCTTGGCGTAGTCGCGCGTTATCTTCTACTTCTACGAAATCGGCAAAGGAGTCGTAGTTGTCGTAGAGCTCTTGGAAGATAGGCTCAGGAATGCAGTAGAGCAGGGTGTCTTCGGTCGCTTTAACTGGGAAACGCACCTTGTTGTTGGTCAGTAGGCCCATTTGACCGAATAAGTGGCCTTCATCAAGGCGGTTATAGAGTTCGCCTTTACGACGGTAGACTTCGACTTCGCCACTTCGAACGATGTATAAGTCATGAATTTGATCACCAAAGTGAATGATCGGGGTATCTTGGCGGTAATAAGAAATTTCCACGCTACTGGTCACTTTCGCCAACATCTCCTCAGGGAGTTCTGTGAAAGGGGGGTATTGTGCCAGAAAGTTTTGAATCTCTAATAACTCAGCATCCATAATGATCATCCATTGGTTTGTATGATTTCATGGTACAACATTTGATAATATTTTGCCGTCACAAATCAATCTGTGAGCCAAAACCTTTTTAAAGTCTTATGGATAGACTAACCTTTCAATTAATGGAGTGACAGTTTAAGGATGATAGGAATGTCGAAGTGGAAGCTTAGTTTTGTATCTGCGGTTTTTATGTTTTCTCCAAGTTTGTGGGCGGACACTAACGCAGTGGATATTTTGGATTACGACCATATTTATGCCACGGCGCATTCGGGCAGTTTAAATGAAGATGCAGGCAGTAATAACAATGCCTCGTCGTATGGATTAGGCGTCAGTTACGCGATGACGGATGATTGGTTGTTGCTGGGAGACTACAGCGCACGCTTTATTCACCCTGATGACACCACAACTCGAATTGATACGCTGATGCCAGGTGTTGGTTACCGTTACAGCATTAAGAAAGATTTAGATATAGTGGCTTACTACCTGCTTGGTATCACGAAAGGTAAGGTTGAAGATAATGACACTAACCGAACTGAATCTTCAGACACTGAGTTCATCCAAGGGGTAAAAGCCGAACTTAACTATGGTTTTGCAAAACGTTGGGTAGCTAACGGGAGTGTGCAATTGAATCGAAGTGATCTGTTTGATGAAGAGATTTATCACTTAGGTTTACGCTATCTGGTGACCAATAAGTTTGCGATTGGTGGCTCATACCAACATCGAGATGGAGAAGGCAAGATTCGTAGCGAACGAACCAATGAGCTGGGAGTGGAGTTTGTCTTAGAATATTAGTTAGTGATATTGAGACTAAGTACGTCAACAGTTGATACATCAATGTTCAGACACAAAAAAGCCAGCTTAATTGCTGGCTTTTGTATATCTATCGGTCTGCAAATACAGTTTTAACTTTACAATTAAAGAACCGCAGCGATGCCTTTACATAGAGGGCCCATGTTTGATTTAGTCATACCAGCTACACTGATACGGCCAGAACCAACAATGTAGATTGCGAATTCATCTTTCAGGCGAGTTACTTGCTCTTTGCTTAGGCCAGAGAAAGAGAACATACCATTTTGACGTTCGATGAATGTGAAGTCTGCATCAACACCTTCAGATTTCAGTGTTGTTACGAATAGCTCACGCATCTCTTGGATACGGTCGCGCATTTCTGCTACTTCTGCTTCCCATTCTGCACGTAGTTCAGCATCACCAAGGATGTGAGTGACTACAGCACTGCCGTGCGCTGGTGGGTTAGAATAGATAGAGCGGATAATGCTCTTAACTTGAGAGAACGCTGTCGTTGCTACGTCTGCAGATTCTGCAACCAGAGTGAATGCACCTACACGCTCGTTGTACAAACCGAAGTTCTTAGAGAACGAGCTAGCAACAAGGATCTCTTTGTTGTACTTAGCAAAAACACGTAGGCCAGCCGCATCTTCTTCAACGCCTTTTGCAAAACCTTGGTAAGCAAAATCGAATAGAGGCAGTAGTTTCTTCTCGGCAACCAACTTAGCCAGTACTTCCCATTCATCAGCAGTTGGGTCAATACCTGTTGGGTTGTGACAGCAGCCGTGAAGAAGAACGATGTCGCCTTCAGAAGCTTTTTCTAGGTCAGCTACCATGCCAGCGAAGTCTTTGTCTTTAGTTTCAGCGTTGTAGTAGCTGTATTGAGCCGTTTCGATACCCGCAGCAGCGAAAACGCCGTTGTGGTTAGCCCAAGTTGGGTTACTGATCCAGATTTTTACGTCGCCCAGTTGGCGCTTGATGAATTCACCCGCTACGCGAAGTGCACCTGTACCACCTGGAGCTTGTGCTGTTTTAGCGCGTTGAGACGTTACGATCTCTGCGTCTGAACCGAAAAGAAGTTTTTGAACCGCTAGACCGTATTCAGCTGTGCCTTCAATCGTTAGGTAAGATTTGGTTTTTTCGTTTTCAAGAAGTGCAGCTTCTGCTTTCTTTACTGTTTTAAGTACAGGCGTTTGACCATCTTCATTTTTGTAGATGCCAACACCAAGGTTGATTTTCTCTGCACGAGAGTCTTTTTTAAACTCTTCAGTAAGGCCGAGGATAGGATCGGCGGGAGCAGCTAACACTTTTTCAAACATAATCTTCATCCATGTCAATTGAGAGGGGATAGTATCTATGGGTAGTTATACCTGTATGGAATTTTTAAGACAATACGAAGTGAACAGAAAGGACAAAAAAATCCATTTCAATCAGATTTATTGATTAAAGAGGGTATTTGATAACAAAACACCCTACGGATTAACCTATAGGGTGCAAGAAGTTAGTGGTTTTTGAATAGATTAAGCAGGTTGAGCAATAAAGCTTTCACGCTCAAGTTCACTGGGTACATTTTTGCCATCTTTGTAGAGCGCGGCAATTGAAACGAACTCCTGTTCGACGGCCAGAAAAGCTTGGACAACTTGCGGATCAAAGTGCGTCCCATTGCCCTCTAAGATGATCTGTTTAGCTTGTTCGTGAGTAAAGGCTGGCTTGTAAACGCGTTTTGATATTAGCGCATCATAAACATCAGCTAATGCCATTAAACGACCCGACAGTGGAATCTCTTCACCAGACAGTTGCTTTGGATAACCGCTGCCGTTCCATTTCTCGTGGTGAGTGAGAGAAATCTCTTTCGCGACTCTTAAGAAAGAGCTGCTTCCTAATTGTCTTTCTGCAATAGATAACGCTTCGGCGCCAATAGCAGGGTGACCTTTCATTATCTCAAACTCTTCGTCCGTCAATTTGCCCGGTTTCAATAACACGCTATCAGGAACGCCTACTTTGCCTACATCGTGTAGTGGAGCAGATTTGTAGAGCAGCTCGATGTAGTTGGGTGTTAACAAGCTTGAGTGAGTTTCTGACTTGCTGAGCTCTTGCGCGAGTACCTTTACGTACTCTTGAGTTCTTAGGATATGGGCACCCGTTTCATTGTCTCGAGATTCTGCCAGCGCAGATAGGCTCACAATAGCAACGTCACGTGTTGTTTTGATTTCGTTTTGCGCGTTTTCGAGGCTATCAAGCATGGTATTGGTCATTGATGCCATTGAACCAAGCTCGTTGTAGCCGAATATCGGTAAGCGAACGCCTTGCTCGCCATTGGTTACCTTGTTCAATGCGCACTCTTGGCTAAGGAGAATACGTTTAATCAGTTTGCTCCACAGTGTCATGATGGTGATTGCGTATCCACCCAGTACCACAGCCAAATAAGTAAACTCTTTGATCACGCTGATCTTGCCGGTGCCATCCAATAAGCGGTCAGGGTTATGTTCTAGCCAAAAGATGTCCTTGACGGCAATCATCGTCAACATAGTCGTCAGTGTTACCAGAAGTACGATGACTAAACCAATCATTTGCTTAACCAGCGAACTCCTTTCACCAACTAGTTGGAAGTCAAATTGCCCAGTCGTCTCCATTTTATCTATTTGGCTGAGCTTGGCGTTCAATTGAAGAATGGTTCCGGTAAAGAAACCGAATAGACTCATGCCAAACAGCACTTTCAAATTGCTATCTATCGTGAATTCATAGCTTAAGTTGTAATAGAGCGCGAAAGGGATACTTGCAGCAAAAAATAGCAGGGTATCTAGCTGGGCGAATCGGCCTTGTTTGACTAAGGTATGTTGCGCCAATAAGTAATGACGCACGAGCCATAATAAGACAAACACAATACTGACTTGTGTGAAAATCTCTAACGTCGTTAAGCTCTCGAGCATAGGGCACACCCTACTGCCGTAGGTGCCAAACAGCACGCCAGCAATGACGTATAACTTAGTCGTTAGCGATTGATTGTAATTTGAAGTATCCATCGATAAGCCTTTGTTCTCATTCTTATTAGATTTACGTATTCATTGATTCACGACTTTAGAGTTACGAATGGTTAGCATAACTGACGTGAATAAGACCGAAAATTCTATCGATAGCTTTCGTGGATTGATACAAGAAACTGGTTTGTGTTAGATATTTGTTAGCTAGGTGAGGGTTATTGCAGCATTTTTATGAAGATACTTGAATAGCCTCGGTCGAGGTTCGAGGCTATTCAGTCGGTATATTTGACTTAAGTCGCGAGTGATTGAGTTCGCGACCGACTCTAAATCAAATTACTTTTTCAGATTGATTTCAGCTTCAATAGAGCCTGTTTCAATCTCAGGGTGAGACGCTAGTTTGTCTGCAGCCCATTGGTTGATGTGTTTCAGAATAGCAGACACCGCGTGTTTTTCCGTTGGTGCTTGGTCTTGTTCGACATCGATCTTTTGCTTTGGATGTGAGCCTGTCGCATCTTCAGCAATATGGAGCCAATCTGGGTGCCAGTAATATGGTTGGCCGCTCGGTGTTGTCCAACTGTGAACACCGTTTGACTCTCCTTTATAACTTAATTGGTCTGCTTCTATTTTTTTCATTGTTATCTCGCATGTTTTTGGGTTACATCAAATTATTGAGGTAGAAAGCCAACTTAGCTCCTACCTTGGGTACAAACTTAGCAAAGCTTACAAAGTTATCTGTGAAGTAATTCACACTATTGTGGAAATTAGGTGCGATCATATGGATAGCAGCAATAGTTGCTGGCGTAAGTGATAAAATCACCGGCTCACTGAATTTCTCTAGGTAGTACAATTAGATGGCGCGTTATGAAGAGCTTGCAAAGGATATTCGAACTCAGATAGCCAACAATACGTGGCGATCCGGAGAGAAGATCCCTTCGGTACGCATGAGTTGTCGAAATTACAACGTCAGCAACAGTACTGTCTTACAAGCCTACCAGTTACTAGAAAGCGAAGGGTGGATCATCGCTAAACCTCAGTCGGGCTATTTTGTTGCGCCAAGACTGGACGGCGTTGATTACGTAGAGCCACTTGTTAGTGAAAAGAAAGCCATTAATGACCGCTTATTTGATTTCTTGAAGTCGAGTTCAGCTGAAGGAGTGATTCCTTTCGGTTCTGCATTCCCAGATCCTGACCTTTTCCCGTTACCTACCTTGACTCGAAACCTTGCCAGCGCGGGCAGGAAGATGACTGGCGCGAGTGTGATAAATAATTTACCACCGGGCAGTGAGTCCTTGAGAAGGCAAATCGCACAGCGTTATCTGCAGCAAGGGATTACGGTTAATCATCAAGACATCGTGATTACGTCGGGTGCTATGGAAGCGCTCAACTTGAGCCTGCAAACGGTCACCAAGTCGGGTGATAACGTCGTGATTGAGTCTCCGGCATTCTATGGTGCTCTGCAGGCTGTCGAGAGGCTCGGGCTTAACCCTATCGAAGTGGGCGTTTGCCCAATCAATGGGTTGAATATAGAGCAGTTTGAAAACGCGCTACAAAACCAAGATGTTAAAGCGTGTTGGCTGATGACGACTTTTCAAAACCCGACGGGAACCAGTTTGTCAGAACAGGCAAAGCACCGTGTGGTAGAGATTGCAGAACAGTATGGAACCTACATTATTGAAGATGACGTGTATGGCGATCTTTATTATGAAGGGCATAAGCCGAAGCCACTAAAGGCCTTTGATAAAACCGACTCTGTTTTGCTTTGCGGGTCGTATTCAAAAAGTTTGTGTCCCGGTTATCGAGTAGGGTGGGTTGTGAACACGCGTTTTAACGATGCGATTCAAAAGTTACAGCTTCTTTCTACGTTATCAAGCAGCGCTCCCGTTCAACTTGGTGTCGCCCATTTCTTAACACATGAAAGCTACGACAATCACCTTCGTAAACTGCGTAAAAACCTTTTAGTCAGGAAAGAGCGATTTATCGATGTCATTAAGCAGTACTTTCCGCATTCAATAGAGATTGAAGAGCCGGCTGGTGGCTACTTGATATGGATTCGCTTTTCTGAAAAATTCGACAGCCAACAGTTTCATCAACTGGCTATCGAGCAAGGTATTAGTGTCGCATCTGGTGATCTGTTTAGTGAGCAGGGCAGAGTGGATAACGCGATACGATTGAACTTCTCTTATGAACTGACAGCAGAGAAAGAACAGGCGCTCATCTGGCTTGGCAAACTGGCACATCAACTTACGCACTCGTAAAATCTTAAGTCCCTCATAAAAAAGACAATGATTCCAACTGTACGGGTTGTTTCTGGCGTAACTGTACGCCTAATTGACCAGAGAGTTGTGATTCAATAACGGTAGACCAAATATTGGAGATACCGTTATGTTGAAAATGACTATGGGAAATGAAGTTAAGCTGATTATTGTCGCGATTGTGTGTGCGCTTCTGCTTATTCTCGGCCACGTACTGCTGGCAAAAGTATTCGCTGATATGGCGTGGGCGGAATACACCACTGCCGCGATCCCATTCGTTATGATGGTAATCTGCGGTCTCGCGATAAAATACGCTAGCGACCAAGATGTCGATTAATTTTCTTGTTATATGCAGTTTGTGCTCGTTGTATGTGGCTCGTCTGGTGTACACGGTTTAAATAGCTGTTGCGTTTTATTCAGAATATAAAAAAACCTCCGCAAGTGCGGAGGTTTTTATTTGTTCTTAACTTTTAAATTCGATTTAGGCTCGAATTAGAAGTTTGCAGAGCGTGGTGTACGTGGGAATGGAATCACGTCACGAACGTTGCCCATACCTGTTACGTAAGATACTAGACGCTCGAAACCAAGACCGAAACCAGCGTGTGGCACTGTGCCGTATTTACGTAGGTCGCGGTACCAGCTCATGTGCTCAGGGTCGATACCCATAGCAATCATACGCTCGTCTAGAATGTCTAGACGCTCTTCACGTTGTGCACCACCGATGATTTCACCGATGCCTGGTGCAAGTACGTCCATTGCCGCAACTGTTTTGCCGTCGTCGTTTAAGCGCATGTAGAAAGCTTTGATGTCTTTCGGGTAGTTCTTAACGATAACAGGTGCTTTGAAGTGCTCTTCAGCTAGGTAACGCTCATGCTCAGAAGACATGTCGATGCCCCACTCAACGTCAAACTCAAATTTCTTACCAGAGTCTAGTAGGATTTGGATTGCGTCAGTGTAGTCAACTTGTGCGAAGTCAGCGTCAACGAATTGCTCTAGACGAGTAATTGCTTGCTTGTCGATGCGAGAAGCGAAGAACTCTAGGTCGTCGCGGCGCTCTTCAAGAACAGCAGCGAAAACGTACTTAAGCATGTCTTCAGCCAGTTTCGCTACATCGTTAAGGTCTGCAAACGCAACTTCAGGCTCAACCATCCAGAACTCAGCTAGGTGGCGGCTTGTGTTTGAGTTTTCAGCACGGAACGTAGGACCGAACGTGTAAACCTTGCTTAGTGCACAAGCGTAAGCTTCAGCATTAAGTTGGCCAGATACTGTTAGGAACGTCTCTTTACCGAAGAAATCTTCGTTGAAGTCTACGTCGCCTTTTTCAGTGCGTGGTAGGTTTTCCATGTCTAGCGTAGAAACGCGGAACATTTCACCTGCGCCTTCTGCATCAGATGCAGTAATAAGCGGAGCAGAAGTCCAGAAGAAGCCTTGCTCGTGGTAGAAACGGTGAATCGCTTGAGATAGACAGTTACGTACACGTGCTACTGCGCCAATCACGTTTGTACGTGGACGTAGGTGAGCAACTTCACGAAGGTATTCGATAGAGTGACGTGTCTTAGCCATTGGGTAAGTGTCAGCGTCTTCAACCCAGCCTACAACTTTAACGTCAGTTGCTGCTAGTTCGAAGTCTTGACCTTTCGCAGGAGACTCAACAATCTTACCTGTTACTTCAACAGAGCAGCCAGTCGTTAGCTTTAATACTTCGTTTTCGTAATTATTAAGATTATTAGGAACCACGGCCTGAATCGGGTCGAAACAAGAGCCGTCATAAATGGCAAGGAAAGAGATTCCAGCTTTGGAATCACGACGTGAACGGATCCAGCCGCGAACAGTTACTTCACTGTCTACCGCTAGCTTGCCGCCAAGTACGTCTGTTACAGGCGCGTAAGTCATGTTGATTTCATTCTCCATTGAGGGACAAATTCAACTCAAAGTCTCTGGCATTGCTGCATATAAACATACATTTGCACAATAATTAGCCGAAACATTAAGTTGTATAAACTTTTTAAATCGATTGAACATATTACCTGTCATACCGACAGCTTCAACCTTTATTCTTGCTTGGTGAAAGAAATATTGTGTCTACTGACCATAAATACGTTTGAGGGTGTGTTTTTTGTTCGATCTTAGCCTGCACCTTACCTTTCAGCCCAATGTCAGCCGTTGAACGAGCAGGCGTAATCGAAACCTTTGTTTTCAATAATGGGAGTGTGATTGTGTTGAGACTCGCTCTATATTGGCGCGGATTCAGTCATATTGGACTTGATCACTTTCTTAATTTCCCACTAAAGCAACAAGAGGAGTTTAATATCTACGTGTTAATTACGCCGCCTTAGCCCCTGCATTCTCTCTACACCCGCACTTTTCGAGCGCTCGCTCATTCAAGAAAACAGTCGATCAAATTATGTCTCAACAAGGCAGGACTGGCTGTACAAGTAAAAGAGAATTACATGCTTAATTATTTAAAAAAACACTGGTTATCAAATGTCAAAGGAGATTCATTGTCTGGGATTGTGGTTGCACTCGCATTGATCCCTGAAGCCATCGCATTTTCAATTATCGCAGGCGTCGACCCTAAGGTAGGGCTCTATGCATCTTTTTGTATCTGTGTTGTAACCGCTTTGGTTGGCAGTCGTCCGGGGATGATTTCCGGTGCAACAGGCGCTATGGCGCTATTAATGGTCACCTTAGTGAGAGAGCACGGACTAGAGTACCTACTCGCAGCTTCATTCCTAGCTGGCGTCATTCAAATCGCGGCTGGGTATCTCAAGCTTGGTAACCTGATGAATTTCGTTTCCAAATCGGTGATTACTGGATTTGTTAACGCGCTCGCCATCCTAATCTTCATGGCCCAGCTCCCTGAATTGATCAATGTCCCTTCAAGTGTTTACGTGTTAGTCGTTTTGGGTTTGGCGATCATTTATCTGCTTCCTTATTTTCCCAAGTTTGGTCGCGCAATACCTTCTCCACTGGTCGCGATTGTTACCCTGACAATCATTAGTTTGTTGTTTGGGTTAGATGTTAGAACGATTGGCGATATGGGTAAGCTTCCTGATTCACTGCCTGTGTTCTTGATTCCTAATATTCCATTCACGTTTGATACGCTTGCGACCATCCTGCCATATTCGATTGCTCTATCTCTGGTTGGCTTGCTGGAATCCTTGATGACAGCGACCATAGTCGATGATCTGACAGATACTGAAAGTAATAAAAACAATGAGTGCAAAGGGCAGGGCGTTGCGAACATCGTTGCCTCATTATTTGGTGGAATGGCGGGGTGTGCGATGATCGGTCAGTCGATCATAAACATCAAATCAGGCGGCTTAACCCGATTATCTAGCATGATCGCCGGGGTTGTTTTGTTATTAATGGTAGTGTTTGTTTCGGATTGGTTGAAGTTGATACCGATGGCGGCTTTAGTGTCTGTGATGATTATGGTTTCAATCGGTACGTTCTCGTGGCGCTCTATTGTTGAACTTAAAGACCACACACTTCCAACTAATGTAACCATGTTAGCGACCGTGGCGGTTGTGGTGTTTACTCATAACTTAGCGATTGGGGTTGCGGTTGGCGTGGTTTTATCGGCTCTGTTTTATGCGCATGCTAGCAAGTCTATGGTCTTTATATCCGATGAAGTGGTGACCAACGAAATGCACACCATTCACCGAGTAAAAGGGCATGTATTTTTTGCGTCTTCAGATGCGTTTGTCGACTTATTTGATTATGACAACGCGACCTCTTTAGTGACCATCGATATATCGGATGCGTCATTCTTAGATAATACGTCGGTTGAAGCGCTTGATAAGGTCGTGTTCAAGTTCCGTAAAAAAGGGGCTTACGTTGAAGTGTCAGGAATGGATAGCGTGAGTGCGAATCTGATAGTCAAACACGCGATGTATCACAAGCATAAAGACTTAACCGCGGTTTCCATTACGCACTAATCATTGTCTAAGGTTCTTTGAAAGCCTGAACTAGACATTGCTAGGAAGATAAAGCGCTCATTGTTGAGCGCTTTTTGTTGGCGATTGAAAGTCTATTTATATGCTGTTCTATTAACAGAGAATAGACGATCTATGACTTCTTCTTGGTACTCGACAAAGTAAATTGATTAATCAGTGACTCAAGGTGATCGGACAGTTCTTCCAAGTCATTACTGATCCCACGAGTTTCACCAGCAGAGCGCGACGTATTATCGGCATGAGAGGTAATGGTCTCAACTTTTTGCTGCACATCTTGGGTAGCGTGTGTGGTGGATTGTGTCTGTTGTTGAATATTTTGTGCATGAGCTAGCACTTGTTTCATCTCTTCTACAACACTATTCATTTCAATTGAAAGTGCATCGATATCTGTTGAGCTTTGATGCGCTTGTTCGCAAACGCGATCAGCAGAAGCTAGCGATTCTTCACTGCCTTGCTGGAATTGATGAATGATTGACTCAATGCTGCCTGTTGCTTCTGCGGTTCGCGATGCAAGATGACGAACTTCATCAGCCACTACCGCAAACCCACGCCCTTGTTCCCCCGCACGTGCCGCTTCAATTGCTGCATTCAAGGCCAGAAGGTTGGTTTGGTCGGCAATACCACGAATCACGCTCAATATAGAAGAGACTTCTCCAGTCTGCTCGTTGAGTGTCAGTATTTTGTGTTTCACCTCTTCTATGCTGGTGACGAGGTTTTTTATCTCACCGCTTGCCTCATGTGCTTGGTTAGCACTCTTGCACGCCACATCGGCGGTGTGATTAATGAGCTCCGACGCGGTTAAAGTGGCTTGCTCTACATTGATTTGTTGCGCTTGGATACCTTCAACATTGTGTTGTACTTCAGCGGTTTCATTTTGCTGATCGCTGGCGGCTTGCTCGGTAATTTGTGCAACGCTGGTCAGCTGGTTGGCAGACGCATTCAATTTGTGAGAGGTGTCTTGTACCTTCTCTAAGCTGTGAGAAACGGTACCCATGAATGAGTTGATGGAGTTCGCGAGCGTACCGATCTCATCTTTACTTTGCTCAGGCAACCGAGTGGATAGGTTTTTATCGTTGCTGACTTGGGTCATAAAGCGAGAAGTTTGTTGCAGCGGACGAACGATAATCTTACGAATGAGCCCCATTGTAAGAACGAATCCTGCAAACGAGATCACCGCCATAATGCCAATAGCGGTTATGGTTTGAGTGTTGATTAACGAATTGACATGACTAAGGTTATATTCGAGGCGAATCGCACCTAATACTTCGCCTTCAGGCGCCATATGGCATGCCACGCAATTGGTGCCACGGTAGTTTTCACTGGATTTCATTGGTAGGGCAATGACTAAGCCTTTACCCCAATCGGCAGAAAAGGGTTCGATAACCGTTTCTCCTGCTAGTGCTCGCTTGTCGATATCATCAACAGGTCTTTGATTGTCATTACCGGGACCGTATAACTTGCTTACAGCGTCAGCGCGCAAAACACGAACGTCTTCAATGCCTTCTTGTGCTAACGCTTTTTGACGCAAGGTCTCTTTTTGCGCCATGGTGCCAGTCAGCATCATCATATTGAGGCTATCGAAATAGTTACTTGCCTTATCGTGAAGCTGTTCACTCAATACAGAATTAACAAGTTGTTTTTGCTGCGAATATTGAAAGTAGGTCGATATTGCTAGCAAAAAAGTGAACACAATAGCGAGGGCCACTAGAATTTTGAAGGTTATAGTTGAGCGCATAAGGTATCAATTTTTTATTTTTTAATGACGCGCATACTGTACGTGTAAGAACCACTACCACCTATGGGGTATGGCTAATTGTGTGACCATACTCCGGTTGTGGTTATGTTTCTGTGATGTAGCAAGTTTGTGTTATGTGTTATGCCAAAATATAACGTTGAGTTGTGAATTTGATTCTAATTAGAGGAGAGAGTCTCGGATGCTATGGGCTAGATGTATTTACCAGCTTATCTTTTATCAATGAAGATTATTGTATTAGAAGGTTTGGTGGTTAATTTGTACCCAAATGGCTATTTTGTTCAATTTAATAGCAAAAAATGTGCTTATAGCGTTGTGTTTCGAGGCTCATTCGATAAGATGAAAAGACCTCTAATGATAGAGGTAGGGCAGCAACGGATACGCTGCTTCAAATACTATGGAATGTGACTTATTGATATTGGACACATACATGAAATTCAAGATTACATCACCGATCATCGAACCCACAGAAGGGTCACCACATCAGAAGACGGCTTCTTTGTCTGATCACACCTCTCTATACTCTCGCTTGTACTACTCGTTTTCTACTGCCTTTTCGCGATTTAACTCCGCTTATCGCTCCTATCGATATTCGTTTTAAAGCTTAACTTCTTTCGATTTTTCTTTGCATCTTGGTTGATGACAGAGAACTACACCTATTAAAAACAAAATAAATAAGTTAAAGACAATGAATATTAAAATGATGGGTAGCTCCCTAATTATCGCTGGTACCGCTCTCGGTGCTGGTATGCTTGCAATCCCAATGGTATTAGCTCAATTCGGATTGCTTTACGGCACACTGCTGATGGTACTGATCTGCTTCGGTACGACTTACGCAGCATTACTACTTCTAGAAGCGACCATCAAAGCGGGTGGCGGTTTAGGACTAAACTCAATTGCCCGAAAAACCTTGGGTAAACAAGGTCAGTTGCTTACTAACGGCTTGCTATACGCGTTATTGATTTGCCTGCTAATGGCTTACATTCTAGGCGCAGGTGATTTACTGAGTAAGCTACTGTCTAACTTTGGTATTGAAGTCACCGCTACGGCAAGCCAAATCGGATTCACCTTGGTTGCTGGCGCTATAGTTGCAAGTGGCACTGGTGTTATTGATAAACTTAACCGCGCATTGTTCTTCGTGATGCTTGCTAGCTTGTTTGCAACCATGGCGTTCTTAGCGCCGAGCATGACTCAAGAAAACTTGATGCAGGTAACCAGTCATGACCACGTTGATCTAATCAAAACCAGTGCCATCCTGTTTACAAGCTTTGGCTTTATGGTTGTGATTCCAACCTTGGTTTCTTACAACCACGAAGCGACAGACAAACAGCTGCGTAACATGGTGATCGTCGGTTCTCTGATCCCATTAGTGTGTTACTTGTGTTGGTTATTTGCTGTGGTAGGTAACTTGAGTGAAGAGCAATTCAGAAGCTTCAAGAACGTATCAGATTTGATGGCGGCGTTTGAGGCTCAATCTCCTTGGGTAGGTAACGTTCTGTCTACCTTCACTGGTTTGGCATTGTTGACCTCTTTCTTTGGTGTGGCGATGGCGTTGTTCAACCAGAACAAAGACATGTTCAACCAAAACACAGCGGTAACGTACTGCATTAGCTTCATCTTACCGTTGGCGGGTTCACTGCTTGCAGCAGACAAGTTCCTACAAGTGCTGAACTACGCAGGTATCATCTTAGTGTTCTTGGCTGTGTTTGTTCCTTTGGTTATGGTTCACAAGCAGCGTTTTATGAAAGTAGCTGATGACCGATACCGAGCAGAAGGTGGCAGCGCAATGATGTTGTTCTCATTGCTGTTTGGTTGCTTCTTGCTTATCTCGCAAGTGATCTAGTTCTTTGGTCCATTATCTAAGATGCGAATCGAGCATCTTAGATATAAGTGACCGGAATTCAGATACAAAAAAAGGAACGCATCGGCGTTCCTTTTTATTATCTGCTCGTTACCAAGCAAGCTCTGTTAAGTGTTGGCTTGTTAACTTATGCTGGCCAATAAACGAATACGGACTAGCAAACCAACGTTAACTAACAAACGAATGCTAATTAACAAACAACCTTAACAGCCAAACCACCTTGAGAAGTCTCACGGTATTTAGCGTTCATGTCTTTACCTGTTTCTAGCATCGTTTCGATAACTTTATCTAGAGAAACAGTAGGAGCAGAAGAACGACGAAGTGCCATACGAGTCGAGTTGATTGCTTTAACTGCAGCAATACCGTTACGCTCGATACATGGTACTTGTACTTGGCCAGCAACTGGGTCACACGTTAGACCTAGGTTGTGCTCCATGCCGATTTCTGCAGCCATACATACTTGCTCAGGGCTACCACCCATAAGTTCAGCAAGACCAGCAGCAGCCATAGAACATGCCACACCAACTTCACCCTGACAGCCAACTTCAGCACCAGAGATAGAAGCGTTACGCTTGTAAAGACCACCGATCGCGCCAGAAGCTGCGAAGTAACGGATGTAATCTTTCTCTGTCACTGTTTGGATGAACTTATCGTAGTAAGCCAATACAGCAGGGATGATGCCACATGCGCCGTTTGTTGGTGCCGTTACTACACGACCGCCAGCTGCATTTTCTTCGTTTACTGCGAAAGCAAACATGTTTACCCAGTCAACAACCGACATTGGATCATTGGTTGTTTTTTCTGAAGTCATTAGCTGTTGGCGAAGTGCTGCTGCACGGCGAGGAACACGCAGTGGACCAGGCAGGATACCTTCAGTATTCATACCGCGATCCATACATTCACGCATCGTTTTCCAGATGTTCGCGAAGTAAGTACGAGACTCTTCGTCTGAGTGGAAAGCCGCTTGGTTTTTCATAACCAGTGTACTGATAGAAAGGCCGCTTTCTTTACACTGATTAACCAGCTCTTCAGCTGTTGTGAATTCGTAAGGTGCTTTAATTGGGTTTTCTTCTTCTTTGCCGAAGTTCTCTTCGTCAACGATGAAACCGCCACCAATTGAGTAGTACGTTTTTGAGTATGCAACTTCGTCACCAATCCAAGCATGAATGCTCATGCCGTTCTCGTGTAGAGAAAGGTTGCTAGTGTGGAAGTTCATACCGCCATCGCGTGGGAACGATACTGTATGACAGTGCATGCCAACAGGAAGGCGCTCAGTTTCTTCTACGCGAGCAATGAAGCCAGCAATAGAATCGATATCAACACGCTCAGGAGTATTGCCAGCAAGACCCATGATGATTGCGATATCTGTGTGGTGACCTTTCCCTGTCAGTGATAGTGATCCATATACGTCCACGGTGATTTTAGTGATGTCGCGCAATTTTCCCATTGAACGTAGGTCATCAATAAATTCTTTACCCGCTTTCATTGGTCCAACTGTGTGTGAGCTCGATGGACCAACACCGATTTTATAGATATCAAATACACTAATCATAGCGATTACCTCAAAAAGAGAGCCTCCCAAGGGGAGTCGGGAGGCTCATTTATTATCATTATATTTTGTGTCTAATCTCGCGATATAAGATGAAGCACATCTTATAAAAAGGGCTTGAGATTAAAGAGCGCCGTAGATTACAGAACTAATAGCCGCTAGACCACATAAAGCTGTAAAGATTTGTACAGGCGCTGAAGTTTTGTACTTAGCCATTGCTGGTACTTTGTTCATTGCGAATACAGGCATTAGGAACAGGATAGCTGCAATCATTGGAGCACCCATTGTTTCAATCATACCTAGGATGCTTGGGTTAACTACCGCAACAATCCAAGTTGTAATAACGATGAACGCTAGAGATGCTTTTTCAATCTTGCTTACTGAAGAACCAGAGCGAGATTTGATTAGACCAACAAGACCTTCGTGAGCACCAAGGAAGTGACCAAAGTAGCTTGAAGTAATTGCCGCGAACGCTACTAGAGGACCCATGTAAGAGATAAGTGGAGACTCGTGAACGTTAGCTAGGTAAGAAAGAACAGAGATGTTCTGTGCTTGCGCTGTTGCTAGTTGCTCTGGAGATAGAGAAAGTACTACAGAGAATACGAAGAACATTACAAAGCCCATCAGCATCATTGCTGCGCCGCCAGTAATTTGGTCAGTTTTCTTAACTGCGTCTTCACCGTATACACGACGTTGCTCTTTAGAGAACTGTGAAATGATTGGGCTGTGGTTGAAAGAGAACACGATGATTGGAATAGCAAGCCAGATAATAGAAGGCATTGTTGACCATTCTGGGCTTACATCCATCATTGAAGTGTTCCAGTCAGGAACTAGGTAGAAAGATAGTGCTAGTAGGATGAATACTAGTGGGTAAACCATCGCTGAAGTTGCTTTAAGCATCAGCTCTTTACCGAATACAACACCTGCTGTCATAGCAAGGATAAGTGCACCAGAAAGAAGAGGACGTGGAATAGATTCCATACCCATTTGGTTTACTAGGAAAGAGTCAACTGTGTTTGTGATACCAACACCGTAGATAAGAACGATCGGGTAGATAGCGAAGAAGTAAGCAAAAGTAATAATGTTTGCGCCAGTCTTACCGAAGTGCTCTTCAACTGTGTCTGTAATATCAGCTTCAGGGTTTTTAGCAGACAGTACGAAACGAGCTAGAGATTTGTGTGCGAACCAAGTCATTGGTGCCGCGATTAAAGCTAGGATAACTAATGGCCAAAAACCACCCGCACCAGCTTTGATTGGAAGGAATAGTACGCCAGCACCAACTGCTGTACCGAATAGTGATAAACACCAGGTAAAATCTTTGTAGTTAAACTTGCTTGAATCTTTAACGGCATTTGCCGAAGAAGTTGTTGTGTTCATGTTAAATTACTCATTTTTTGGGAACAGGAAATAAGTCGGGGCTAATTCTGCAGAATTTTCTTCTACAAAAAATAGATCTAAATCATGTAATGAAACGGCGTGTCACATGATATGCGAAAAACGGATTTTTGATCACGAAAATAGCGTGCCACAGGTGATTTATGCTTATGCTTGGTATTAGTTTTATTAATGCGAAAGGAGGTGTTGTATAGATTTATACCAGGGAAACGTTTGCGTAAAATTGCATTAATAAATCTGTTCCATGGAAAGACTGGTTTTTGTTAACAGAGATTAAACAAAACGTAGTTGCTATGTAATTTGTTGCACTACATGTTGCTGCAGTGATTGAATGATTTGCGCCGTAACGCCCCAAATTAGGTGCTCTTGGAAGGGCATCGCAAAAACACGATGCTTGATTTGTTTGAAGTTAACAGTGTGGCTGTGTAACTTGGCTTGGTCTAAAACATAGGTAGCGGGTACCTCAAAAATTGAGGCAACTTCGTTTTCATCAATGATGGCTTTATAGTCAGGATCGACCATGGCAACAATCGGCGTCACAGAAAATTTACTAATAGTACTCAATGCAGGTAATTGCCCAACAATTTTAACTTGATCCGATCGAATTCCCACCTCTTCATGGAGCTCTCTGAGTGCAGTAAATTGCATAGAAGGGTCAGAAAGTTCGTGTTTACCTCCAGGAAAGCTGACTTGGCCGGGGTGATGCTTTAAATGAGCGGCTCTTTTAGTAAAAATGACATGTAAACCATCTTCTCTTTCAACTAAACCTACCACCACCGCCGCTTTACGTAATTGATCGCCATTGATATGCGAAACACGCTCTACTGACTCTGGGTGATAGCCAACGGTAGGGTTAAGTTGGAATTGTTGAAGGAAGTTTTCTTTATTCATATCAAGCCAATATATTGATTGTTTTGATTTTAAGTATAGACATAACAGTGGGTTGATTACCAATACTGAGTTTTTCTTCATTTACTTTCCCTCTTTAATTATGAATTGGGCGTCATGAGGGGCTGTTTACCGATGAATCTCCTCGAAATGACGATTTTTGCTATATTCAATATGTGCATACAGGCGAGCAAGCGTTATCCATGTCATAAAATTGGGTGACGAAACGTAGATTTTTCGTTTAAGAATTTGATAACAATAACTTAGTGGCCCATTCTAAAAAGAAATAGAAGAAAAGGTATGAGATGAAAGGAATCATATTCACCGAATTTTTAGAGCTTGTTGAAGACAAGTTTGGTTTAGAGCTTTTGGAAGAAGTTCTAGAAATGTCAGAAGATGAAGGGATCTACACGTCCGTTGGTAGTTATGATCACAGAGATTTGGTTAAGCTCATCATTAACTTGAGCAAAAAAACGGATATCGATGCTGCAAGCTTGCAACGCGTTTTCGGGCAGTCTGTATTTAAGAACTTACTCGCCTCTTTACCTAATAAAGCGAGCCTTGCTCATAGCAATACCACCTTTCAATTTATTCAGCACGTAGAGCGCTACATTCACGTTGAAGTGAAGAAGCTCTATCCGGATGCTGAGCCACCTGAATTCAGTTTTATTACTACGACCGAAGCACAACTTGTTTTTGACTACAAAAGCGCAAGGTGTATGTCTCACGTTTGTTTAGGGCTTATCGAAGGGTGTGCTGAATACCATGGTGAATCTATTGTGGTAGAAATGACGCCACAAAATGATGACCAAAGCGTGGTTAGGTTTAATCTCAAAGTAGAAAAGTGATATGGATCTGGCATCAGCCCTAGAGAAAAAGCTTAAACGTCAAATTGCTGCACGCAAAGCGGCCGAAGCATTGTTGGAACAAAAAAGTCTCGAACTGTTTGAGGCAAACCAACAACTTGAGCTTGCGCTGCGTCAGTTAGAAAAGCGCTCCAACGCAAATTTACGTCGGATTGAATTCCAAGAACAGATTGATAACCTGTTGATTGATTTCGGTCGTACATTTCTTATGAATGATCTAGACGATGTCATGTTGTCACAGTTGACGACGAATGTGACCAACAGTTATTTGATTGAAGGCAGTCGCTTGATTTTGCCTCCAAAATTACTTCCCCAGCTAAAAACCTACGACTATGGCGATGAAACTGTCGAGGTACTAGACCAAGATATTCAAGAGCCTCATTGGCAAGGCTGCCTACTTACCGTGCCGTTAGAGGTAGAAAAGGTGATAGTCGGTGCGTTAATAGTGAAGGTCAGGTTGTTAGATCAAGACTATGAATTTATACAGAGTCAACTGGTGTTGGTGACTGATCTTATCTGTAGTGCACTAACTCATCAGCTTGCTATTAATCGAAATGTTGAATCGCGTAAACGAGCAGAGGAGTCCGAAAGGGCAACCCGTGATTTTGTCGCGATGATTAATCACGAATTAAGAACCCCTCTTAATGGCTTACTCGGTAGTGCTGAACTGATCAGTGATACAGAATTAAGTGGATCTCAGCGTGAGATAGTGAATAACCTGAGCCAATCTGGAGAGTTTCTCAGAACCATCATTAATGACCTACTGGATTACAGTAAAATCAATGCGGGAATGTTGGAGTTAATACCGAAGAAGTTCGCGCTCCATGATCTGAGAAATACTATTGATAGTATTTTTACCAATCGAGCGCTTGAAAAGCAGCTTCAGTTTGAAGTCAACGTATACAAAGGTGTACCGAGCCACTTCTATGGTGACTTAGAGCGTATTACTCAACTGTTCGTAAACCTGATTGGAAACGCAATCAAGTTCACGGCTCAAGGTCATGTGAATGTTGAGATCAAATGGCTGAAAGACCAATTTATCTTTTCCGTTGAGGACACTGGAGTCGGGATCGCTCAATCCGCTTATAAGACACTGTTTGAACCTTTTACTCAGGCCGATAATTCAAGTAGCCGAAATTATGAAGGCACAGGGCTAGGTCTGGCTATTTGTCGTAAGCTAGTTGGATTGATGCATGGTGATATTAGCGTGACCAGCATCGTGGGAAGTGGGACGACTTTTACTATTGCGCTGCCTTTGCAGGTAATCGATGTTTCTGATGAAAACAGTCGAGTGTCGCAAGATACTGAATCAGATGTCGGCTTGTCTTTATTAAAAGTGCTGGTGGTTGATGATATTAAGATGAACCAGATCATCATCCAACAGATGTTGCGTAAGCACAAGATAGAGCCTGCTATTGCCAGCAATGGAGTCGAAGGGCTAGAGCTTGCTTCAGGTAATGAATATGACATAGTGTTTATGGATTGCAGAATGCCAGTCATGGACGGTTTTGAAGCGACAGAGAAGCTTAGAGAGAAGGGTTACGTTAAATCTATTGTGGCACTCACCGCCGGAACGACGCTAGAAGAGCGCGAACGTTGTATTCAGTGTGGGATGGACGACATTCTTAGTAAGCCTTATACAGCTATCGACCTTAAAGAAATGCTCAAGAAGTGGGGTGCTTCTGCTGTGAAGGTCGTTTAAGCCACGCTAATAACGAGTGATTAATTGTGAACCCCCTGATTTAGAAACTAAAAAAACCGAAGTGATTTTGCGATCCTTCGGTTTCTTGTTATATCGAGTTTTTGCTAGTTGCAAAGCTGCGGAATGGCGATTAATGACGCTATGCTTAGCAATCTTCAAGTATCGGTAGAATTCGACTCAGCTTATCCAGTGTTTCTTGGTATTCAGAAGCACAATCACTATCAAATACCACACCACCGCCAGCCCAAGCATAAAGCGTATTGTTCTCTGCCACCAAAGTACGAATAGTAATGCTTGTGTCCATTCTGCCATTTCGGCTGATGTAACCAATACTGCCGCAATACGCTGAACGTCGATGCGGCTCTAATTCCTCAATGATCTGCATAGCGCGAACCTTTGGTGCGCCGGTAATTGACCCGCCAGGAAAACAAGCTCTCAGAAGGTCAGTCGCTGAATATTGGTCATCAAGGTCAGCTCGTATCGTGCTAACCAAGTGATGCACAGCAGGGAAGCTCTCAATATCGAACAGCTTTGGCACATGAACCGTGCCCGGTTTTGCCACTCGGCCAATATCGTTGCGAAGAAGATCGACGATCATCAAGTTCTCTGCCTGATCTTTATCGGCGCTTGCTAGGTCCTGCGCGTTAGCGTCATCAATCACGTGGTCGTCAGAACGAGGTCGTGTGCCTTTGATTGGCTTGGTTTCAATCACATTGTCTTTGAGTTCTAAGAAACGCTCTGGCGAAACGCTGATGATTGCGCAGTCGGCCAAACGGATAAAGCCAGAAAAGGGCGCTGAGTTGTACTGCTCAAGCTTTTCGTAAGCCAGCCATTCACTGCCTTGGTATTGGGCATTGAAGCGCTGAGCCAAATTAATCTGATAGCAGTCACCGGATAACAGGTACTCTTGAACACTATCGAACTTGGTCGCGTAGCGCTCTTCACTCATATTGGATTGCCACGGCGCGGTTAATCCAAAGGGCGCATGTGTTACGTTTGATTGAGCCATTTTCTGCATCAGCCAATCATGATGTTCATCGATATTGCTGCCGACAATACACGCCGTTTTCAATTTGTGGTCAACGATCACTGCCCATTCATACAAGCCAACCGCCATGTCAGGTGCTTCAATATCACGCTTTGCGAGTGAAGGAAGTGTCTCTACTCTGCGCCCTAAATCATAACTAAAGTAGCCTAAAGCGCCGCCAACAAATGGCAACTCAGCGTGCTCTTTAGTCGCAGGTAATAACTGTTGCTGATATTGGTCGAGTAGTTCGAAAGGATCAGAGTCTGAAACCTCGCACGTTTCATTAACATTAACGGTTGTTTCTGCACCGATTGTCTCGAAGGTGGCGATGGGTTGAGCAACTAAAATATCGTATCGACTATCAACGTGGCTTTCTGAAGCGGAGCGTAATAGCATAGCCCACGGCAGGTTTTCAATATGGGAAAACAGCTGTTTAGCTAAAGTTGATTGATATTCAAGCGGCTTGATTTGGGTAGAGCGAAATTCGTTGTTATTCATTTGTTTAATTTGTGACAAAGAGTTCGATCACTGCATGGCGTGTGAGAGGAAGCAAGAGTATCATAAATTGAAAATAAAATGGGTTCTTGATTAGAACGGAGTAATCCAAGTGGTTTAGTTTAAAGCTATGCAAGCGATTGCTAAAGCAACTAAATACAGCTCAACACAATAAAAAGCTAAACCACCTAATTCGATTTGGCATATATAGCCAAGCTGTGAACCCACATGGAACCAGAACAATAAAGAGGCATGCAATGACGGTTATTCGTAAGCAAGATGTGATCAGCAGTGTCGCTGACGCACTTCAGTACATTTCTTATTATCACCCTTTAGACTTTGTCCAAGCCCTAGAAAAAGCGTACGAGAAAGAAGAGAGCCAAGCAGCAAAAGATGCTATCGCTCAGATTCTTATTAACTCGCGCATGTCTGCGGAAGGCCATCGTCCAATTTGTCAGGATACGGGTATTGTTACTTGTTTCGTGAACATCGGTATGGATGTTAGGTGGGAAACGGATCAAACAGTACAACAGATGGTTGATGAAGGCGTTCGTCAAGCTTACAACAACCCAGATAACCCATTGCGTGCATCTGTCCTAATGGACCCTGCAGGTAAGCGTATTAATACAAAAGATAACACACCAGCGGTTGTCCACATTAATATGGTTCCAGGCAACAAAGTTGAAATTCAAATCGCGGCAAAGGGCGGCGGTTCTGAGAACAAAACCAAGATGGTTATGCTGAACCCTTCTGATGATATTGCAGAGTGGGTAGAGAAGACGCTACCAACAATGGGCGCTGGCTGGTGTCCTCCGGGTATGCTTGGTATAGGCATCGGCGGTACAGCTGAGAAAGCAGCAGTACTAGCGAAAGAATCTCTGATGGAACACATCGATATCCAAGAGCTTATCGAGAAAGGTCCAGAGAACGCAGAAGAAGAGCTTCGTTTAGACATCTTCAACCGTGTAAACAAACTGGGTATTGGTGCACAAGGTCTTGGCGGTCTAACGACTGTGGTTGACGTCAAAATCAAAACAGCGCCAACGCATGCAGCCTCTAAACCAGTATGTTTGATCCCGAACTGTGCAGCAACGCGTCACGTTCACTTCACACTAGACGGTAGCGGCCCTGCAGAGCTAACACCACCTAAGCTAGAAGAGTGGCCAGACATCACTTGGGAAGCGGGCGCAAATACACGCCGTGTTAACCTTGATGAAGTGACTAAAGAAGACGTACAAGAGTGGAAGACCGGCGAAACGGTTCTTCTATCTGGCAAGATCTTAACAGGTCGTGATGCTGCTCATAAACGTATTCAAGGCATGCTAGAAAGCGGCGAAGGCTTACCTGCTGGCGTTGATTTCAAAGGCAAGTTCATTTACTACGTGGGTCCTGTTGATGCTGTAGGTGATGAAGCGGTAGGTCCTGCTGGCCCAACAACGTCTACTCGTATGGATAAGTTCACCGACATGATGCTGAACGAAACTGGCATTATGGGTATGATCGGTAAAGCGGAACGTGGTCCTGCAACGGTTGAATCAATCAAAGAACACAAAGCGGTGTACCTAATGGCGGTTGGTGGTGCAGCTTATTTAGTCGCGAAAGCAATTAAAAAAGCACGCGTAGTTGCGTTTGAAGATCTCGGTATGGAAGCGATTTACGAGTTTGAAGTTGAAGATATGCCAGTAACGGTAGCAGTTGATTCTAACGGCGTGAACGCACACCAGATCGGCCCTGACACGTGGAAAGTGAAGATTGCTGAAGCTGAGAAAGCGTAATTAACCGAAGCCAAAAAATCGTAATTGTCGCTAACTTCAGCGTTTGAATTGCAATTTTTGACAGAAAGTTGAAGACAAAAGTGCAGCATTATCTGCACTTTTGTCATATTATCAATGATATAGTGATAAACACATAGTTTGATATAAGAACATAGGAGAGAGGAATGCCTCGTTTTATTCAGATCCTACAGATTATCTTGGCAGTGGTGATTGGTGCTTTTGTTGGCTACGACCTGATCTTGAAAGGGATTAGTATCTTTGATAATAAATACGTGACGATTACTTGTGCGCTTTGGCTAATTGCAGAGATTGCACTGTTTGTTATCTACAAGTTGATTGAAGACGATTAAACGTCGGATATCGTGCAAAAATTTTAAAGCCCCTGATTATGAATGTAGTCAGGGGCTTTTATTCATCTAGCATTAAGAATGTGTATTGCATACTAATCACCATAAGCATAAGCATAAGCATAAGCATACAATCTATCCCATCTGGGAAAGAACATAGGCTTGCCTCGCTATTATCATAATCAGCTAGCCTAATTATCACGGAGTCGTTCAAATGAAACACCTAACTCAAGAAATGAGTGACTTTATAAGCAGAGGAACGGATTCTCATATTCGAGTAGCGGTCACGGGGCTTTCTCGTGCGGGTAAGACAGCATTCATTACTTCGCTGGTTAATCAGCTTCTTCATACGTCTACCCATAAAAAACTACCACTGCTTGCATCGGCGAGAGATGGAAGAATTATTGGTGCAAAGCGGATCCCTCAACACAACATGATGATTCCACGTTTCTCATATGATGAAGCGATGGAGTCGTTGAATGCACAGCCACCAGAATGGCCTGTGCCAACGCGTGATGTCAGTGAGATTCGTCTAGCTATCAAATATAAGCCAGCGAAGGGCGCAAAAAAACTACTGAGTAAAAACAGCACCCTTTATCTCGATATTGTCGATTACCCAGGCGAATGGCTGCTTGATTTACCCTTACTGGATATGGATTTTGAAACCTGGAGTCATTCTCAATTCGCTGCGTTGAAAGGGGATAGAGAAACCTACTCGCAAGAGTGGAACGTAATGCGTGGTGATATCGACTTGCTAGCAGAAGCGGACGAAAAGAAACTGGTCGCGATTGCCGATAGCTACACCCAGTACCTTCATACTTGTAAAAGTAACGGACTGCATTGGGTACAGCCGGGTCGATTCGTATTACCCGGTGAGCTTGAAGGCGCGCCTGTGCTGCAATTCTTCCCGTGTATCGCACCTGAGGGTAAGTTCTCAAAAACAAGTAACTATGCGGTACTGAAAGCGCGTTATGAAGAGTATCAACAGAAGGTCGTGAAAGCGTTCTACAAGAATCACTTCGCGACGTTCGACAGACAAATCGTGTTGGTGGATTGCTTGCAACCACTTAATGCGGGCTATGACTCTTTTATGGATATGCGTGGCGCGTTAGAGCAGTTATTGAAGAGCTTTAAGTACGGTCGAAGCAATATCTTAAGACGCTTATTCGCGCCGAAGATCGACAAGATCTTGTTTGCAGCCACTAAAGCTGACCACGTGACACCGGATCAACATCCGAACTTGGTGTCACTGTTACAACAGATGGTGCATCCGGCTTGGCAACAAGCGGCGTTTGAACACATCGACATGAGTTGTATGAGTATCGCGTCTATTCAAGCGACCAGTGCGGGTTATATCTCGTCGGGCTCAGACAATGTTCCGGCGTTGCAAGGTGTGACTTTGGATAATGTCCCTCAAACCATGTATCCGGGAGAAGTGCCGCGTAAGTTGCCCAATAAACAGTATTGGGAAAACAACCAGTTTGATTTCACGAGCTTTAGGCCGATGGAGCAACATTCCGATGAGCCTTGCCAACACCTAAGAGTCGACAAGGTTTTAGAGTATCTCATTGGCGACAAGTTGAAGTAATTGAGGTAATTAAAATGAGTGAATTAAAAACAAAGCAGGTCTTTAATGAACCGTTGAAGACCTCTTTTGATCAGCAAGATAAGAACGAAGTTGGCCCGGATTTAGGCGCTCAACAACAGTTCACAGAGCAAGAAAAATTTGTACCTGTCGCACCACAAGTGGAAACTGACCTTGATGGTGAAGCTGAGCAGCAATTGGAACAGGTGATTCGACCGAACAAAAAGAAGAAGTGGTTTGGAACGGGCTTACTGGTCGCTTTTTCTGGCCTAGTTGGATGGCAGGCAATTGATTCGGTCATAATCGCGATTCAAACTGCCGATTGGCTTGCGTTGGGTTGGGCTGGCTTTATTGCTGCCATTGCTTCATTGGGTTTAGGCGCAATAGGCAAAGAGCTATGGAAACTGCGCTCGCTTAAAGATCACTTTAGTGTGCAAGAGCAGAGTGAAGAGCTCTTGCAAAGCCAAAGTGTCGGCAAGGGTAAAGTGTTCTGTGAAAACATCGCAAAGCAGGGCGGCATTATTGCTGAGTCACCTTCGTACGATAAGTGGCGAAACAGCATTAACCCAGCGCACAGTGATGCAGAAGTGTTGGATATGTACGATGCACTGGTTGTAGCCCAACAAGACAAAGTGGCGACTCAAATTGTCACTAAGTTCTCGACCGAATCGGCGGCTTTGGTTGCGGTGAGCCCATTAGCTGCTGCTGATATGTTGCTGGTGGCGTGGCGTAATTTCACCATGATAGACAAGCTTGCTGATGTGTATGGCATTGAGCTTGGCTACTGGTCTCGAATTAAGCTGTTTAAGTTGGTGTTAATCAACATGGCAGCGGCAGGTGCGAGTGAGCTGGCGATTGATGCGAGTATGGACTTAGTCTCGATGGATCTTGCGGGTAAAGTCTCAGCTCGAGCAGGTCAGGGCTTAGGTGTTGGTATTCTGACTGCTCGATTAGGGTTAAAAGCCATGACATTGCTTCGCCCAATGCCTTGGCATAACGAGCGAAAAGTAAAACTGGCAGACCTCCGCAAAGCCGTTCTTTTAGAAATAAAGCGTATTACTCTCAAATAAAGTATTGAAAGCTCAATAGTTTGAGAAGAAGAGTAAACATATGTTTACTCTTCTTCTTGACTGAACTCAGAGCTTAATCCACACTACTGTCAACTTATCCTGACACCTATAATAGGACTATTTGTGCGTCTTGAAGTATTGTGTGAAGACAGACTCGGCTTAACGCGTGAGTTGCTCGATATCTTGGCCTCAAAAAGCATTGATTTAAGAGGAATCGAAATTGATGTTAAAGGCATTATTTACCTCAACTGCCCTGATATCGATTTTGATGCTTTTAGTGAACTTATGGCTGAAATTCGCCGAATTTCAGGTGTGAAGGATGTACGTAAAATCCAATTTATGCCAAGCGAAAGGCATAACACAGAGCTGATTGCTCTGCTGGCTAACCTGCCAGACCCCGTGATTGCGATTGACCTTAAAGGCTCAGTCGATATGGCTAACCACGCTGCGTTGAACCTCTTCAACAAGCAAGAAGACGAAGTGATCGGTGAACCACTAGCGACGTTTGTTCCTAGCTTTAACTTTGCTCGCTGGATCGAAGGTGATGTAACGCGCCATCGTGAAGTTGTCGTGTTGGATGGTTTAGATTTCTCTATTGAGATCCTGCCGATTTACCTTGGTGGTGATGTCAACGAAGCGGTACTGGCGAGCGCAGTAATGACGATTCGTTCTTGTAACCAAGAGATGAACTCGCCAGATTCAATCCCAGAACAGAACAACCTAGGTTTCGAACACTTTGTTGGTGTCTCTAATCGCCATAAAGCCTTGATCAGCCAAGCCAAGAAACTGGCGATGCTGGATCAGCCTCTATTAATTGAAGGCGATACGGGTACTGGTAAAGAGATGCTGGCGAAAGCGTGTCATAACCGTTCAAATCGTTCTTCTTTCCCATTCTTGATTCTAAGCTGTGCATCGATGCCTGATGACGTAGCGGAAACGGAATTGTTTGGTCATGCGCCGGGTTCATTCAACCATGAGCAAGGTCATAAAGGCATTTTCGAGCAAGCGAATGGCGGTACGGTATTTTTAGATGAAATTGGCGAGATGAGCCCGCATCTACAAATCAAACTGCTGCGTTTCCTACAAGATGGTTCATTCCGTCGTGTTGGTGAAGAAGAAGAGATGCACGCTGATGTTCGTATTATTGCATCAACGCGTCATCGTCTTTCTGAATTAGCAGACTCGGGTTCGTTCCGTGAAGATTTGTTCTATCGCTTGAATGTACTGACTCTGTCTATTCCAGCATTGCGTGAACGCTCAAACGACGTAGCACCGCTGTTGGAATTGTTCGTTGCAAAGTACGCCCAGCAATTAGGTATGTTAAAACCAAAACTGACTCAAGAGTTAATCGACCAGCTTGGTAATTACCAATGGCCGGGCAACATTCGTCAATTGGACAACATGGTTCTTCGTGCGCTAACAGAGTTGGACTCAGACACACTAACGGTTGAGCAATTCCATTTGCCACAGCTTGAAACAATGACAGCTGGAATGGCGAATTTAAGCTTAGATGGTTCTCTGGATGAGATCATGAAAGACTATGAATCTCAGATTCTAGAGAAGCTTTACCAGTCGTTCCCATCAAGCCGTAAACTAGCAAAACGCTTGAATGTATCTCACACCTCAATTGCGAATAAGCTTCGTGACTACGGTATCAGAAAGAACTGATCGAATAAGAACAAGATTATGGAAGATTTGAGCACACCGGAACGCATTTACAAGCGAGATGGGAATCTGATTTTGCGCACCGCTGAGATAGATGATGCGATTATGATCAGTGAGTATTTTCAGGTTAACCGAGAGTACCTGAAACCTTGGGAGCCAATTCGCGAAGATGCATTTTTTGATAGAACGGGCTGGGCACAGCGCCTGATTAAGTTAAACGAGCTTCATAAAATGGGGCTTGGTTACTATTGTTTATTGATTAATGCGGACTCTAACGAAATGTTAGGGACTATCTCGTTCAGTAATTTGTCTCGTTTCCCGTTCTACGCGTGTAACGTTGGCTACTCATTGGCTCAAAGTGCACAAGGCCACGGTTACATGCGCAGAGGCTTGAATATGGCCAAAGACTACATGTTTGATGTGCAGAACATGCACCGCTTAATGGCGGGCTACATGCCTCACAATGAACGCAGTGCGAGCGTATTGGAACATCTTGGTTTTGTTCGAGAAGGCTTTGCCAAAGACTACCTACAGATTAACGGTAAATGGGAAGACCATGTACTGACCGCGTTAGTTAACCCAAACTGGGAAGACAAACGTAATGTTTAAATAAATAGTATTTAAGCGCACAAGCTAACAACGAATTTAAAGGCAGCGAATATCAAGCGATAAGACATCGCCGCTGTATCAAAAAAGAACATATAGGCATGGTAGATCCATCAGCCTGAGAAGATATTTGAGGAATTTTGATGTCATACACAACTTTGGACGAATACCAAAGAAAATGGATTTTTACTCACCAGTCAATGCCACTGCCAGCTGAGGACTTGGAAAAGATTAAACCAATGACACAGGCGAGAGCATCTCAGTTCTGGAAAGAGAACGTGAGCCCTCAAAGCCCAGATGCAGAACGCCTAAGCTCACAAGACTGGCCAAGCAAAGCATCGAACTGGAATGAAGAGATCAGCTGGATGGCGCATTGGGAAGCGGATGAGCCTGAAATGCCAGAAGAGATTCTTAATTTTATCGATTGGCAAGATGATGTAACTGTTTATTTTTGTTACGAAAAATACAATATTCTTGAAACCAAATGGGCGATTTTCAAGAAGCATTGGAAAAACTTTTTGTTCTACGATGACGGCCCAATTTTATTAGGTCGCCGTCGTTCAGAAGCACTTTGGTTTGCAACAAACGGTACTGTGAAAATCGGTAACCGAGCATAAGCTGTAGAACGAGTTAAAAGCTATAGAAAAGCGAGCCTAGAGCTCGCTTTTTTATTAGAGCTGGGCATAACGTTTACTCATTTTGTTTTCATACATTTGTGTGTCTGCTAGTCGAATTAACTCTTCGATAGCTGGAATATTTGATGAATAAATCAGTGAACCATGACTAAAGGTAGCATGGCAATCTATACCTAGCTTTTGAGAGTGTTTGTCAAAGTCTGATTGTATTCGACTTAGAATCTTATTTAAGGATTTTTCTGTGATGTCTCTACATAATAAGATAAATTCATCTCCTCCAAGCCTTCCACAAATATCTTCCTTGCGGGTGTTGTACTGAAGTGAATGAGAGAACGACTTTATATATTGGTCGCCAATATTATGTCCAAAGTTGTCATTGACATACTTAAGGCCGTCAATATCAAAATAGACGGCTCCAATACTAACTCCACTATCTATAGTACTATCGATGAATTTAGGGGATTCACTTAATATGGCTCGTCTATTAAAAACCTGAGTTAACTCGTCATGATTAGAAGTGTATTTTAATTTTCGTACCTGCTCAGCAGTGTGGACCTCCCTCTCTAATAGAGCACGAATACTCTCCATTAAATTTATCTGTATCGGTTTATAAGAGGTCTCTTTAGTGTCTAGGGCACAAAGTGTCGCAAACATTCTGCCGTCTGATTGGAAGATGGGTAACCCAAGATAAGAAACGTAACCCATTTGCGTCAGTTCTGGGTTGTCGCTCCACTCCTCTTTACCGGAAGCATTTTGCACATAAAGCATGGCCTTGGTTTCCATTACTTTCTTACAGTACAAATTGATGTCTCTAGGGATGATTTTTCCGGGGTTTGCTTTTACGCCTGGTGATGAAGACATAGCAATATTTTGGAATCCAACTTTTGACGTGAGAATAAGCCCTACAGCTGGCGCGTTAAGCACTTCTGCTATGTTATTGAGCATACTTTTCCATAAAGAGAGGTCCATTTCTTTAACTAGATCATTGATGGCATATTTAGAACTGGATTGATATATATTGGTAAACGGCATAAATGATCACTTTTTTGGAATGTCATACTGTTGACTCTAATGTCAAATTTGCACCTTTGCAATCTGAAATAGTGTATTTCCTTGTGTTTGTATTTTTAATAAGACAAAGGTGTAACCCCTAGGTAGTGCATTTATAAAAACAATCAGAAAATCATCATGACCATATTTATTTTTTAATAAAAATAAGTGGTTTATCTGTTTGAATAGTTCACTTACAAAGCTGTTTTCGATATGTAAATCACAAATTCGTTATGGTTTAACCGGAAAATATTGAATCAATAGGGGGGACCTCTATATTGGGAAGTGTAGCCTTAGTGGAGGTGAAGTATTATGATTTGGGATACTCTCGAACGTGTAAATAAACTTCGCAAGGAAGCAATGGAAGATCCAGAGTTTTTGGATTCAGCAAAAATGCATGAGCAATGGCTTTTAAGCGAAACTCATAATCAATCGAATAAAGGAGCTAAAGAGAAGAAACCGAAAAAGTTATCTGATATTTATGAAAATACGGATTTTCCTATCAACCCAACAGGAACGAAACATTAACAATGATGAACTGCAATACGGCTAAGGCTCTTAACCAAGATGCGATAAGTCGACTAAACATGCCAGCCTTAAGCCACCAATAAAAAAGCCACTTTCAACGAATCGAAAGTGGCTTTTTCTTTACTAGTTAGCGCTCCAATCTATTGAGCCCTGAAACTAGTTATTAATCAGGCTTAAGCCGCTTGGTAATGCATCACCAAATACGCGCTTAGACTCGCTCTCAGAAAGCTCTGTTACTTCACTCACTAGCGTTAGCCATGAATCAGGTACCTTGCTTTGCTTTAGCTTCTCAATCACTTGATTACGATAGTCGTCAGAGATATCAAATTGACGGTCACCGGTTTTACGGCAAATCATCACCGCTGCAAAGGCGATCATTTGCTCTTTATGCCAGTTCTGTTCAAGCAGTTTCGGTAACCACTGTTCAGCTTGTTCTCTTGGAATCACGCTGTGTTGGCTACCATACAAAGGTGTTCTTGATGCTAATCGACCTAGCGCCCACCAGTGCGCTTGTTCAAATTGGTTATGATTAATCGCTTTGCTTAAGAACCAACTTGCCAGCAGTACTTTGTCTTCAACCTCAAGTTGCTCAAGCGACGCCGCTAAACGAACCATAGCTTCATAACCATTGTCTTGCGCATCTTTGGCTGTTTTGGGGTTCTTCATTGCACCTGGGTGAAGGTACTTAGCGATGTCTGCCAAGATACTTTCTTGCTGCTCTTGGTTTAGTCCACCAGCGACACGACGCCAGAATACCCACCAGTCCGTCCAACCTTGATGGTTCTTAAACTGAATGTTCTGTTGGTAAAGGCCCCAAATTTGTTCGATACGCCATGAGTCAGTCGGATCGCCAAAGCCAGGACGCAGCGAGTAACCCGCCAAACGCAGCCAATTCTTCTCGTGTGCTTCTGAACGACGGCGGCGTTTACAACCTAATGAAAAGGTATCAAACAGATGGCGAAGGGTCGTGAAGTCCCATTCATCGCGTTTACCTAGTCGCTTCTCAAGATCTTTAGATAGTGTTTTGATCTCTTTCGATTCAGCACTCTTTTTGTTGCCACTGTAGAGGCGAGAAATCAACTCCTTACACTCTTCCAACCTTGGATGAAGTGTGGAGGCATCAGATTCATCGCCTTGCTTGTTTCTCACTTCAAACTCGAGCAACCAACGCTTAGAGTCATCTTCTGTACTTACACACTCCATTTTCAGTGTGCCGACTTCCGTTAACTGACAAGCGAGTAAAACTTCGACGCGTTCTTTTTGGTTGGCTTGAAGCTCTGCAGTACCTGAGCCTTCCAAGGTCGAAATATAAGGTGGAAGAGGAGAGAACAAATCGGCATCCACATTGACCATCACGCCGTTTTGAATGGCGGTGTCGTGAGCAATTTGATCGTGTGTTGAAGTCAGTAGATTAAATCGTACTGGCTCACCTAAAGTCAGCGAGAAACGACGGCTGTTTAAGCGTATCTCTTGTCCTTCCTCAGTCCCCTTGGCAAGCAGACAAAGTGCTTTGCCCATCTTGTTCTTCTCTTGTAGATGCAAGAAGTAAGAACGAGCGGCACCGCCACCGATTTTCAGTTGCGCGCCACGGCGGGCTTTACCAAAGGCAACCGCGCCAAGGGCAACAGACCAATCTGGATGAGGGTTATCAAGCACTGTGATTGGAGAACCGTTCCAGTTGCCCAGTAGCTGAGTGATTCGCTCTGTTACCAATTCACTGTTAAACACACCACCATTGAGTAGTACGCCAACTGGAATTGCAGGTTTAGTGTCATCGAACTCAATAGAGCCTGAGTTTTCCAATGCGGCTTTAGACACTTGTTGGTGAGTTGCTAGGAATTCTGCCACATGCTTACTCACCGCAGGGTCAGCCACGTAAGGCAGGCCAAATTCAACAACAGCACTGCGGCGTTTGTCTGGCACTTCTGTAAACTCAGAAAGCGGGAAGAAACCTTCCAATGCGATTTGATGAACTTCTTGTTTGGTTAAACCAATACTCTTAGTTCCGCCAAGCAGTTTTGAACCGCTGCCTAGCATGGTGATCTTCACATCATCGGGTGCATTTGCAGAAAGCAGGCTCTCTTTTGCAGCGCGAGTTTGTTGAATCAGTTTGGTGAGGCTAGAGGCATTCAGCTTCTTATTTTGAGTGAAGCGCTGCTCTGCAAGGTGAGCGAGGGCTAAATCTAGATTATCGCCACCGAGCATTAAGTGTTCGCCAACGCCGATACGGTCGAGTGCGAGCTCGTTAGTACCGTCGCTATTCGCATCGAACTTGGCTTCAATTAAGCTCAAGTCGGTGGTACCGCCACCAACATCACACACTAGAATCAGTGGGATCTGTTGAAGTTCATCCGCTGCGGTTTGTTGGTGACGGGCATACCAGTCATAACAAACGGCTTGCGGCTCTTCGAGTAACAGAATCTTACCTAAGCCTGCTAGTTCTGCTGCTTCGAGTGTTAGTTTACGTGCTGTCTCATCGAATGAAGCGGGAACGGTAACCACAACATCTTGGTCTTCAAGCTTATTGCTAGGATTACGGTAGTTCCATGCTTGGCGAATGTGATTCAGGTAGCTCGCACTCGCGACAACCGGCGATACTTTATCGACATCAGCTGCGCCTGCCCAAGGGAGAATATCGGAGTTACGGTCAACCGCTTGGTGCGATAACCAACTCTTCGCACTTGATACTTGGCGGCCTTCAACCTTAGCGCCCAATTCACGCGCCCATTCACCGACGATAACATTTTTGATATCGCCTTCAACTGGGCTTGGTTCCCACGGCATCGTCAGGTCAGAAGGGGAGATTTGACCTTGTGCTGGGTGGTAACGAAATGATGGAAGTAGAGGCTTGCGAACCACTTCACCGGGGCCGATGAGTTGGTCAATATCGAAAAGAGAAACGGGAGCATGTTGTAGGTCGTCGTTGATTTCACAGTAAGCGACAACCGTATTCGTTGTGCCTAAGTCAATGCCGACTAAAAAACGAGGAGTTGCCATACAAAACCTTATTCTTCCAGAGTGATGACCAGTGTGTTTATAGATTTGGTCTTATTGTTGTTATTCGTATACGTCGTTCCTGAGAAACAGGTAGGGCTGGGTTGGAACGGTATTGATAAAATAACGGCACCCGCTAAGGTGCCGTTGATTCATTATGCTTGTTCGTTTGAGTCGTTGTTCGAATCTTCACGAACGTCGAACTCAACGTGCCATTTCTGACCGTTGTCAGTGGCAATTGCTTCTAGGTATAGAGTACCCAGTTCAGTAACGCGAGAAGCCAGAGTAACTGGAACCACTTCACCTTCGCGACGGCCTTCAGAAACAGGCAGTGTCACTTGGATTTCAGGAAGCTCGTCTAGCTCTTCTGGTGCCCAGTGATCAAGGTGCGTACCGGCTTCATCTTCACGGCGAGTTGTTGAACCGAAGAATTGGAAGTGTACTGGCTGACCAATCACTAGACCGAACTCTTGGCTAGGCACTTGTACGCTTGAACCTTCTTCCATACCAAATGGTGCAACACACAGTGCTTCCATTGGAGGAGCCATACCTGGGATTGCTGGCATCGCGCTTTCAATTCCTACGTAGTAAGAAGATGCAATACCGCCACGGATACGAACACCTTGACCACGACGTACCGCGCCGTAGTAAGAAGCACCACTTGCAACGGCTAGATCTAGATCTAAACCTGAAAGTTGTTTCGTAAATTCAGCGTCAGCGTTGATCAACCACTCGTTGATTGTGTCTGAAAGACGATCAGCAAGTAGGTTAGATTTTAGAACACCACCGTTGAACAGGATTGCCGTTGGCTTGATGAAGTCTGCTGCAGGCGCTTCAGCACCTGGCATACCCGGCATGTTTGCAAACGGGTTGAAATCTTGTTGAGCCGTTTCGCTGTTTCCAGAAAGCGCGTTAGCTTGCTTAGAAAGGAACGCAGCAATGTGACGGGTAATACCTGCATCTTGAGCGTAAGGCAGACCCATTTGAGTCAGTGCACCACGTGTCTTTTGTACTGGGTGCTCTGTCACAGAAACTTTAGGGAAGAAGCCATCAACCAGTGTTTGTTGTACTTCTTGCTGAGTCAGTTCTGTTTTCAGCGTTGCGCCAAGCAGTTTAGAACCACGGCTTGGTACTACGATTGGCACAGATTGCAGTTCAGCATCGTTTAGCAGTGCTTCTTTCGCATCGCGACAAGCATGAGTCATCGCTTGAACTTGCCAAGGTGCCAGCTCTTTGCCGTCTTGCGCCAGTTTCATCTTCAAGCGGTAAGCAAGAGCCAAGTCCATGTTGTCGCCGCCCAGTAGGATGTGTTCACCTACTGCGATACGGTTCAGGCTTAGGTTGCCGTCGTCTTGCGTTACTTCAACTAATGAAAGGTCGGTAGTACCACCACCGATATCAACAACAAGAACGATGTCACCAACGTTTACTTCATCACGCCATGTGTCGTTGCTGTTATCAATCCAGCTGTAAAGAGCAGCTTGTGGCTCTTCAAGAAGCGTTAGGTGAGTGAAACCAACATTACGTGCAGCTTCTGCTGTTAGGTCACGAGCCGCAGGATCAAACGAAGCAGGGACCGTGATCGTTACATCTTGGTCTGCCAGTTTGTGTTCTGGGTTTGCGTGGTTCCAAGCATCTTTAAGGTGCTCAAGGTACAGTTCAGTCGTTTTAAGAGGAGATACCTTTTCCACTTCTTCTGGGCTGCCTGCCGGAAGGAACGCATCGCGACGGTTCACACCACCGTGGCATAGCCAAGATTTAGCACTTGCTACCAAACGGATAGGGGTTTTAGAACCAAGGTTACGCGCAATTGCACCCACTAGAGCTTTAGGCTCAGAAGACCAAGGAAGAACGCGAGAGCCCGCATTCATTTCATGTTCGTGCGGTTGGTATAGGAACGAGCCAAGTTGGCTGCGAGTTTCTACTGTACCTGGCGCCGTCAGTTGAGGGATTGGCATCACCTCTACACGAGCGTCTTCATTGCTTGTGTCGATGTAAGACAAAACGCAATGTGTAGTACCTAAATCGATACCAACACTGAACTTAGGTGCCTGATGTTGCTCTTGAGAAGATAGTGCTTGTGAATGCTCTTGAGCTGAATGACTTTGGTGTTCCATTATAGCTCCACCTCTGCCGGTGCAATCACAGATGCATCGTAGTTCTCAGCAAGCTTTGGCAGGTTCATATCAGTTGCTTTCCAACCTTTGTGAACCAGTGTGCCGTTGAATGGTGCATTGCCCGTTACGTTGCCTGTTAGGCGAATTTCTTGTGGGTTGAAACCTTCTGCGACAGTGATACGAGTTTCTTCATCTTCGTTGCGGATGTGAGAAAGCGTTACGTAATCTGCTAATACTTTTTGGCCGCCAGTGTGAATAACACGTGCCGCTGCGCCCACTTCTTCATCAGAGAATGACGTCAGGTCTTCTTTTAGGAAGTCGATTAAGCGCGCTTCTTGCTGCATGATAGACAGTAATTGCATTGCTGAATCAGTCGGTGCGGTTGCTAGCTTAGATTCAACTTCTACTACTTTTTCGATAACACGTTCAACTTCGACAACTTTCTCTACTTCGACAATTTTCTCAACTGGCTTTTCAACTTCAACGATCTTTTCTACTGGTTTTTCTACAATTTTCTCAACCACTTTGGATTTACGAGAAACAGCAATTAGCAGTAGTAAAACGCTTGATGCAGTTAGGCCTGCGTGAAGCATATCAAACGTTTGTGGAATTAGGTTCAAATCAACGATCATAGTGATTTCTCTTTAAAATTGATTTAACGGTATATTCGTCGGTTCAAAGGAATATACAGATTGGAAAGAAACTCAATGGCACGAAGCCGAAATGGTCACTTTCAAGCTATAAATATGGATGGATACTAGCATATTCAAGGCCTAAGAGTGGTATTTAATGTTTTCAAACAAGTGGTTTTTGAGTGTGTTAGCTTGAAATTTAGTCGAGATTTGGTCGATTGTTAACCTGTGATGTGAGGGCGAAGTAAACTGTGCGCGATTTATGTCATTTTTAGGACGAAAACTTAAATGGAGCGTCATTCCCTTCCGTTATATACTTTTAGTTCATCGAAGCCTAATTGGAACCTTTATGCCACACACTACCGACCCACTAACAGGGTTGAAGAGACGAACGCTCCCACTGGTCGTGTTTTCGATCAGTTTTTTGATTACTGTGTTGTGTTTTATATTAGTCGCACTCAACCAAAACCGTGCGCTAAATATGAATCTGGATAGCTTTGCTACTCACCAGACACTGAGCTTGGAAGCGTTTATCGACAATGATGTGGCTTATATCGGCTCTGGGGCTAATTTTTTCTATTCTAACGAACCTGAAAACTGGGATAAATTTGATCGTTTTGCTCAGCAAACTATAAACGGCTCAAAAAGCTTAATCGGCTTGCAGTGGATGCAAAAAGTGGAGCCGGATGAGATTGCTGAACACACGGCTCAGATGAAAGAAAAGTATCCATCCTATAAGCTGTTCACCATCCCGAAGCATGAAGCAAAAACCTATGGCTACATCTTAGACGGTGAGCCGGCTTTTATTGCGACTGATTTGTATCCCAATACTGCTGCTAACGACAAGGTACTTGGCTTTTACTCTTCTCGTGAGCGATTCAAACGTGTTCTAGAAAACATCAAACAGACCCGCGAAGCGAATATTTCAGACAAGGTACGTCTGATACAAGACGGCCTAGATCAAGATACCCTAAAGAGCGGCATGTTGGTTTACCACCCAGTATTTGAAGGCGAAAGCGACAACTTACTCGGTGTTGTGATTGGTGTGGTGCGCACCACATATTATTTTGAAAACCTTTTGGCATCAGCAGTGGGTGATATGGATGTGTACATTCGTGTTACTGACACGGGATTTGAAGCCGAAGATTCCCCAATTCTATTTGAAACCGCCGGGTATGAAGGTGTGACAGGGCATCACATTACTAAGACCATTGAATTGACCAATCGGGATTGGAAAATTGATTACAAAATAGATTCTTGCATCTCTTTTTATGGTTATCTCGTGTTAACAGGAATCGCGTTGGTTGGTACAACCATTTCATTACTACTTGCTTATATCGTGAATATGCAAATCCGTGAAAAAGAACGTCTATATCAAATGTTGGATGAAAGAACCGAAGAACTTCGCTTCTTAGCTAACCATGACAGCCTTACTGAAGTCTATAATCGACGTGCATTTAACAAGGAGTTAGAAAAGGTCACTGAATCTGGTCAATCGTTTAGTTTGATTGGGTTTGATGTAGATAAATTTAAAGGCATCAACGACCAATTTGGTCACCCCGCGGGTGATGCTTTGTTGATTCATGTGATTCAACTTATCTCCGTTAGCTTGAAGGAGGACGATTATGTGTTCCGTCTCGGTGGTGATGAATTCAGTATCATTTCCAGCATATCAGACCATGAATCGTTAGCTCGATACCTGGAATGTATTCTTCGTACAGTGAGCCACTCTCATTGTGAGTACAAAGGCCAACAGTTAAATTGTACGTTGAGTATTGGTGCAACTATTCATTCGACAGAAAACATTGAAGAGATACTTCAGAAAACCGACAGTATGCTCTATCAAAGTAAGTTAAATGGTCGAGATCGCGTCACAATTGCAGGCTAAATGAGCACTTAGTGCGACTAGGGTCGAGTTCTTTATTAGGCTCATGTACAATTTCACGAAATTTTTGACGAGAGAATTAGGCGACGTATGAATCACAATCGAGTGGTGTGTTTCGATTTGGAAATGTGCTGTTGGAGCGAAGACGGTGTAGGGACAACAGGTGAGATCATTGAAGTAGGTCTTGCTGAGATTGATCTAGCATCTGGCACTATCGTGAAGCGAGCACAATACTACGTTAAGCCAGAGAAAGACGAAGTCTCTCTATTCTGTGCCGAGTTAACGGGCATTACACCTCGAAAAATCGAAAAGCAGGGACGCCCATTAGAGTCTGTCATCAAGTCGATGATTAAAAATTTCGGTGGTCCAAAAAAAATCTATGCAGCGTGGGGACGTGACGACCTCATTTTACACAAAGAGTGTATCGAGAAAGGCATCGAGCCTCCGTTCAGTGAGTTCTTGAATATCGCAACGCTTTATCGAGTTCAGAATCGATTGAAAGACAAACGCATTGGTCACCGCGCCGCTCAAGAAGCGAAAAACATTGAGTGGGAAGGCCGTCAGCACTCTGGTTATGTTGATGCTTACAACTTGGCTAAGCTTGCGCTGACGATGCTGTAGTCATTGCGTTAAACAGGCACTTGGTTAAAAACTTAAAACCAGCCTGATTCTTATGAGTTATTCAAATCAAGAGCCACCTACTTATTAGGTGGTTTTTTTGTACCTGCTATTTGAGGGTAATTACTATCGAAAGAAAACTCATATCAGCGAGTGGTTTATCAATAGTAAATGGCTACATCGCTTATTTAACGAGTGAATAATATTGGTTTTAAATTTAGCTTTTTAATTAATATTAAATCGCAGGTTGTAGCCTTGATTGGGTAGGGCTAGATGATAGCGTTAGCTCACCCAAAACAAGGAGAATAGGATGAAGAACATTATTAAGTATGGAATGGCATTGGGAGCCCTAAGCGTGAGCGCATTGGTTTCGGCACAACCCGTTGTATTGATTAACACTTTTTCAGTCGAGCCAGTCCATGAAGCTGCGACATTAACGTATTGGGAAGATGCGCGAGATGTATTGGTGAAGCAACCCGGATATATATCCACTAAATTGCACCGCTCTTTAAGTTCGGACGCGACATACCGCTTTATCAATGTCGCTGAATGGGAGAGTAAGAAGCAATTCCATGATGCAATACAAGTGATGAGAAAAGAGCTACCACCTTTAAAAGTCGAAGGGGTTTCTGCTGACCCTAACTTGTATGAAATTATTCGCGACTAATTAGGAAACCACATAATGGAAACAATTCAAGGAACCTTTTTAGCTATTTTTAGCTTTCTATTTTCAGCGATTCTATTCTCTAGCTATAGTCATGCTGCGGCATACGGCGTGTCAGTGGCTTGGAAAACCGATGATGCTCAAGCGGTATTTGAGGTGATGCCTCAGCAGAAAAAAGCATTTGCTAACTTGATTGATGCTGGCTTGGTACATGACATGTTCGTGTCTGAAAGCTTTATTGGGGATAAGAAATTTCCGCTCATCAAGTTTGTTATTGAAGCGGACAGTGAACAGCACGTTAGAGAGTTGATTGGTAACTTACCATTTCAATTTAAAGAGCTTGTCGAGGTTACTGAAATCAGAGATATCGGTAATAAGTGGTTAAACACTGATGTGGCATTCAAAAACTACGCAGTGGAACTCGCTTGGAAAGAGCCAGAGAATCAATTCATTGTCGACGAGATTATCAGCCAAGATCTGCAAATGGTTGTTGATTGGAGCGCTCAAGGTGTGATTACTTCTGCTTACTTAAAACACCAAGAAATAGCACAAGAGAAGCCAAACCAAAAAGCGATGATCAGACCAATCTATTCAATGGCGATATTGGCTAAAAACGAAGAACAAGCACGCGAAGTTGCCAATCAGTTGAATGCGGTACGGTTAGGTTTTGCTGAAGTCATGGTTAGTGAATTGGGCTTTAAGTTAGATCTATAAGGAAAAGAGAACTATAGAAAACGAGAGTTATAGATATCATTCGATATCGCTTTGTTAATCTAGGTTCCGTTTATCACGGTTTGGTACAAAGGTGAGTGAGTTTACATTACCAACTCACCTTATTCTTATTTCATCTTGTTACTTGCTGAGCTTATATTTGGCTCAATTATTGGTTAAACTTATCACCATTCTTTTCTATGTATGGTTCGGCATTAGCTCAACCTAACAAATACCTTTTTGATGACCTTTTTATATACGAGCCCCTCACCTAAATGAATGCTAATAGCCCTGAAAAAATCACCTTAGATGATTCGGGTGTAGAGCTTATTAATAATACTCTTACCGATTCGAACTTTAATAAGCGGGTCTCCTTGTCTCCCTCAGAAAGTCTGATCCTTGAACATCTTGTGAAGAATAGCCCGAAGGCCGTTGGTCGAGACTTCTTGCTTGAGCATTGTTGGCCGGGCAGGGTCGTCACGGGAAGCTCGCTCAACGTTGCGGTTAAGAACATTCGCACAGCCTTAAATTCAATCGGGTGTGATTGCAAAATTCTAACGGTTCAAAAGGAAGGATACAGTTTTAGTAAACCTCAACAGCTTAATAGTTATCTATCAAACTCGACTTCTGCTAGTCAAGTTGAAGCACCTCAAATTGAAGTTCCTCTAGCTAAAGATCTTAGCGAAACCTCGGTTTCAAGGGGGCTAATACCGAGCGTGACTGCAATGCAGGCGAGCCACTATTAACGCAGCAACAGGAATCACAAAAATGGCGTCAGGTGCAGCGCTTTATTGTTCGTCACAAATCTAGCATCGCCGGAACCATTGTCAGTGTGTTTATTCTTATGCTGTTTTATCAGTTTGCGTTTTTTATGGATAAGACGACCTATCGCGGCATGGATGTTTATCACGACAGTTTGAATTTTGATCAAGCGCTCTTAGCCGAGTTGAATACCGTGTCAGAACTCGGTGTTGATTCGCTCTATCTACATCGCATCGGAGTTGGGTGTCAGAACATTCAAGCTGTTGCGTTGATCAATGGGCGTTGGAAAGAGATGAGCCATCAGTTTAAATCGCTCTCTTGTGATGACGACAATGAAGATGAGCAAGGATAGCCGATATGAATCGTAAGTTTTGGATGCCTATCTTGTTGACGCTTTTTGTGATTCTAAATGTAGGCTTAATTTCTGGGTTCGTAACCAAAAGTACATATAAATTTACCGCGAAATACCCAATGGTAGGCTGGGAAAAGATCTCACTTCGATTGGAAAATGGCCGTGTTAAAATGCAGTACATTGGTTACGACATCGATGGGAATGTGGTTCAAACCAAGCAAATGTTTGGTGTGTTCTTACGTTGGGGGAATCACTACTACTTTTATCAATTGGATCAAGATCAGGCCCAAGATAAACAGACGTTCAATATTAAGCACTTATATATTCAACAAACACAAGGTAAGCGCAGTGTGTTGGTATCAAATCAGCGTGGTCTTTATGTGACGAAAAAGGGCACGCCGTTAGAGCTTAAAGGCATCATGCATGGCGACCTTTTACGCTAATAGATACCATTTACTTTGATAGTTACTGTTTACTCTAATAGTTACTGCTTAATTCAATAGAGAGCATTAACGCGACTAGAAAGCCTTTGGTTAGCTTTTACCGAGGACGTTCAGCTTAGTCTTGATAAAGTCACTGTGGTCGACGTAGAGCAGTTCCGCTGTTTTACGGATCACAGAGTCTTCGATAGGGTCAATTTCCCCGTCGGCGTGCGCCACTTCCCACATAGCTTTGATTAAATCGATTCGCACTGCCTGAGAGAGATCTCTAAGTTGCGATGTAAAGTCATACAGTGATACTGATTGCTCTACTTTTGGTTCTGCTTGTTCTAGCAGTGCCTTTGCTTGTTCTTCATCTAGATCGAGCAAACGTTGCAGAAGCTGCAGCTTAGCGACTCTTTCTGATTCGTTGATTTGATGGTCGGCACCCGCGACTTCACACAACAAACTCGCGACGGCGATATTAGGTGATGTACCTTGGTTTTTGCTTAGGTCCTGGCCTTCAATCAACTGTTTAAACATTGATGTGAGAGAATTGAACATAACGAGCTCCAGTTAAAATTTGTATCGGGTTCCGTAACGCTGATAGTTATAACTATTGGGCCTACAGAGTGTGATCGCAAGTCCCTTTACTTAAAACTGACATTACGGATAAGCCAGCAATAAGGAACACATCCTAGTCCGGTTCCGGAAAACGCGTGACCTTGCCATCGCCGCTCAGGGTGGTAATCGATTGCGGTTTCCCATCGCTGTCTAGCCTCAATTCACCAATCGCACTGCGGTTTGAAAGGCGATAGAAGGTCTGATTGTCAGGGCTTCGCTTTTCGATCTTCAAGCGTTTACGCTTAGTGAAATAGTTCAAGACTGAGCGAGGGCTGTACAACAAACGGTCCCATACATCGCAGAATTTAAGCAGAGGAGCAGGGAATTGATTTTTAATGCCACTACAGGTGATTTGATAGATGTTCGGGCTGTTTCGGCGATATCTCAGCTTGATATCGTAAGCAAATGAGTAGTGAACATCGCCAGAAAGCACCACGAAGTTGGTCGGTGTTTTGGTATGGGTAAAGATGCTGATCAGCGTATTAGCACTGCCCGGGTGTGCCATCCAGTTTTCAGCGTCAATCACTAATGGCTTGCCTATGGTCGTTGCCATCTTTTGCAGTGTTTCAATAAACTTCACGCCAAACATCGGCGCAGCAGAAACGATCACCACTTTATCTTGATGCAGTAACTGATGTTGGAACTCAATCAAGGCTTCCCAGTCCATTAAACCTGAAGGTTTATTCATGCGTGATTCTGAACGCCAACGGCGGGTTCGAGTATCTAACACAATGACTTTGGGTGAAGTATCTATCGTGTAATGCCACTCTTCAAAGCGATTCAGTATCTCAATGAAGGCTTGATGCTTGTCTGGTTCTATTCGGCTAATAGAGTGAGTAGTCACTGCATTACCGGCTTCATTATGCCTTTCTGTAATGGCACGCACTTGAACAGTAAAAAGCTGTTTTGCTTGCTCGATGAACGCTTCGTTAAAGCTTTCCGGTTTGTTACCCCAACCCTGGCACATCCAGTAGGCGGCAAGGCCATTACCAATCACTTGAGTAGCGAACTGGTTTTGATCGACAGCATGCTCCCAGCCCACGGTAAGGTTCCAATCGTCAGTAACATCGTGATCGTCGAAGATCATGTAAGTCGGAATGTGCGCGAACAGACGTTGTACTTGCGGCAAGCCAGCAATGAAATCATCGATGATGACGCTTTCATCACGCCACTGTTGCTGCTCAGTCGGTGTTAATTGGCGTCCTCCTTGAGTGAAGTTATTCTCAATTAAACGCTCTCGATTGACGCATTGCCACAGTGTTGGAGACCAAACCAACAAGTACATCGCGATAAACTCGGACAGCGTGACCAAGTGGTTTTCACAATCAGTAGAACTAAAAATCGGCATGCCACGATTTGGGAAGAACTTATCGAGCATGGATTCTGAAGCGGTGTGGTGCGGTAAATAGTGATGACGCTGATATAAGTGGTATTCACTGTTATACAGAGCATCACTGCTGTTGATTTTTTTAATTTGCGAGTCAGTCGGTAAGCTCTCACCAACAAGACCAAGTCGTTGAATCACTTGCTGAATAGCATCTAGCGTCGGGCCTGCCACATGGTCGGCGTAGATCTGATCGCCGCTCATCATAAGCATATCGGGTCTTTCTACGATGCTTTGATCGGCAATCTTGTTATCGGCTGCGACTAAACTGTCTTTGCTTGGATGATGTGGATTACGACAAGAGCCATGCAAAATGTAATCAGCCGAGGTCGATATCTTAAACTCAACGCGAGATTTACCGTTGTAAACAAGGTGAGGGGCGAGCTCTTTTAGTGAGCCTGTTTCTGTGTGAATATCATATTCAAGGGGCGTATTGGTTGGAAACTCACCTTGTAAGCGAATTAGCGTTACCCACGCATGTGTACCGATTTGAATCGAATCATGTTCTTCAAGCGATGAGGTATAAAACGGTTGGTCTTGCTCTACGTTGGAATGGCCGATTTCTCCAACGAGATCTGTTTCGTTAACATATAGCTCAGCTCTGCCTGTAAGAGGCGAGCTGGTGGCTAACCAAAGTACCACTTCAGTCGCGGTGGTTTTTCTTAAAATGGGTCCGGCGAGTAACAGGGGAAGAGATGATGTCGTAGAGGGTTTCAATACGGTACCTAAAATCGTTGGTGGCTAGTCGTCGTGGTGTTCTTTTATTTCCGCTTCATGCGCGTCGAAAACCGATGTTTTCAGTTCTGGCATTTCAGGTTCAATTACTTCGAATTCTGTTGTTTGAGGCTTGCTTATTTCAAGCTCCGATAACTCAGACTTTCTTGCTTCAGACTCAGTTGCTTCAAGTATTTCGATAACTTCCGAGCTAGAAAGTTCATGGCCCATTAGAAATATTGCCAATAGGGCATCGGCTTTTGTCTTGGTATCGGATGTGTCGTCTAACACCTGCTCCAGTTTTTCACGAATCATCGCGATTTCGTGTTCAACAAAACCGCGGCCTTCTTCATCCCCTTGATTGTCTTCAGGGGCATTATCAAATTCAAGGAATAGCATGTCGCCGTCTAGGTTAGTATTCACCAAGCGTTCGGGTAGCCACGCTTCACCCATAACAATATCTGGATCGGAATCTTTGGGTAAGTGGTCTATAATGTTTTGTAATTCTGAGACTTTCACAATACTTTCATTTAACCGAGAATATTCTTTATTGTAACGGTCAATCTCGATCAAACCTAAAAATTGTTGGCTAGAATAGTCAATAAATGTCTAACCAGTACCACAAAACTTATTACAAAGAGTAATTAAACAAGAATGAAGCGCAAATTTTCACCGAAGCTCATCTCGTATGGGACAATTCTACTAAGTAACGCTTTTCTAGCGAACAGCGTGGCGTGGGCTACTGAAGAGCAAGAGTGGGGGATTGCGGCGATGTTTCGTACCGCCAGTATTCCTTACGACACGTCAGGTGGGGACCAAACGGTTAGCTCTTTTGTTCCAATGCTATTTTTCAAGAACGACTATGTGTTTATTGATGGTACTGAGATGGGAGCCTACCTCTATCAAACCGATGACGAGAAATGGTCTTTTAATGCTATCTCTCGCATGCGTTTTATTGATATCCCGGCTTCTGAACAGAATGCAATTGAAGGTGACACTGCGGATTTTGGTGCTCAACTGACTTACCAACTTGATGGTCCTTGGTCTGTCGAGACGGAATTAATGAGTGACAGTGAATTTAACCTTCACGGTAACTTACGAGCGAAAGCTAAGTATGAAACCGGAGACTGGGAATTTTACCCAAGCGCGACACTTCGTTATAAAAGCGCTGATTTCAACAGCGAGTATTACTCAGCTGGTAATGAAACCATTGGTGCAGGTGTTGATCTGAATCTTGGTGTTGAAGCGCGTTACCATGTTATCTCCAACCTTTACCTATTGGGTTCAACCAGTGTGACTCGACTGGATGATAACGCTTATGACTCTTCTATTATCGAAGATCGTTACCAAGGCGAGCTTTACCTTGGTTTTGGTTTCTTCAACGACAAAACAAAAGCGCCTAAGCCTAAGTTAAGTAACGCACCTTATTTACGAGTCGCGCACGGTTGGGCAACGCCGTCGAATATCGGCGACATCATGAAATTCAACACCGAGAAAGACGAGTACAATAACCAACTTACATCATTCTTTTATGGCCACCCTTTAACTGATGAGATCTTTGGCTTGCCGTTGGATATCTACTTAACGCCAGGTATCGCTCACCATTGGAGTTCAGAGGTTCAATCCAGTAGTACGGAATACATCATTGCGATTAAAGCGTACTACACCTTTAACTGGCCAACGCAGTGGCGATTCGGTGTTGCAGAGGGTATGTCTTATATAGATTCGATTACTTACATCGAAGGTTCTGAAATGGATCGTAAGGGCTACACGGCAAGTCACTTGTTAAACTACTTGGACTTCTCATTTGATGTGAATGTCGGTGACCTTATCGGTAAGAATGACCTCAACAATTTATGGTTTGGTTACTCATTGCATCACCGCTCGGCGATCTTCGAAAATGCGTCCCAATTTGGACGTATCAAAGGTGGCAGTAACTACAACACGGTTTACTTCCAATACGAGTTCTAAACCATTATTTCGACAATACCATTATTTCGACAATATAAAAAATGCTGCTCTCAATGAGCGGCATTTTTTTATTATCAAAGAAAACAGAGATAATCACTATTTGCCACTGCTAATCAATTATTCGAAAGTCACTTTAACTGAAATCTAATATATGGGTTTATTCTGATTATCTAATATTCCCTGCTTGCTTTTTGGATTTTACTACTATTTGATTATTTAACTTTCTTTCATTGTTCGTTAACTTTTTTATATTATTTACAATGACTTATATTATGTTGCCATCCTGGATTTTTATGATGCTCTAACTGTGTTTGTTATCTGTTAATCGATTGTTAATTGCTGTGCTGGTCACGTTAATTATTTAATTGCCTCTATATGATTAGCTCGAATTTATATAACAACAACGTCAGCTAGGAAGAATAATGAAAGCATATGTATTTGATGGAAAAGACAGCGCGAAATTGGAAGAACGTCCAATCCCTACAATTGAGAAGCAAAGCGATGTCATCGTAAGAATCGAGAAAACCACAATTTGTGGTACGGATTTACATATATTAAGAAACAACGTTGCGACATTTAAGCCAGGCACAATCATGGGCCATGAAGGGGTTGGTATCGTTGAAGAGTGCGGTGAGTTGGTGAGTAAGTTTAAGCCAGGCGATCGCGTGATCGTGTCATGTATTACTTCATGTGGTAGCTGCAAAATGTGTCAAGTGTCTAAATTTGGTCAATGTTTAGATGGTGGTTGGCTACTTGGTAATGAAATTGATGGCTGCCAAGCGGAATACGTTCGAGTTCCTTATGGTGATACAAGTCTGCACCTTGTTCCTGATGACATCGATACAGACTCTCTGGTTCTATTGAGCGACATTTTCCCAACAGGTTACGAAGTGGGTGTATTAGATGGGCAGGTTCAGCCGGGTTGCTCTGTTGCCGTCATTGGTTGTGGACCTGTTGGCCTTGCGGCCCTAATGACCTCTAAGTTCTTCACTCCAAGCGAAATCTATGCAATCGATACTAACCCTCATCGACTGCAAGTGGCTAAAGAGCTAGGCGCGACTCATGCTATCGATAACTCAGATGGTAGTGCCGTGCAGCAAATCCTCGACATGACCGACGATGTGGGTGTGGATGTGGTGATTGAAGCTATCGGTATTCCTGCTGGTTGGGATATGTCTCAGAAGTTGGTGTGTCCAGGGGGCAATATTGCAGTACTTGGTGTTCACGGAAAATCTGCAACGATTAACCTAGAAGACATGTGGAAACGAAACTTCACTATGACAGCTGGCATGGTTCATACCAACACAACGCCAATGTTAATCAAGCAAATTAGAGCGGGTTATTTGGAACCTCAAAAACTGATTAGTCACCAGTTCAATTTAACAGAGTCAGAAGAAGCTTATTCAACATTTATCCATGCTTCAGACCACAAGTCGTTGAAAGTCATCATTTCTAACGATTGTTCATAAACAGCGAATTGTTGAGGTTAGCTTGATTAGTAAACCATTTAAAATACTCGTGATAGGTTTAATCGTGAACCTATCGATCGGTATCCTATATGTATGGGGCGTTTTCAGTGAACCTTTGGCTGAGGCGCTAGGTGTTGATCCTAAGGACGTAGATGGGCCTTATCAGACTTCCGTGTTCGCATTTTCGGTAAGTCTATTTTTGGCTGGGGTATGGCAAGACAAAATAGGACCAAGGAAGGTCACAATACTTGGTGTGTTTCTTGTCGGGGCGGGGCTTTTAGCGTCCGGTTATGCCTCAACATTAGCGGAATTGCAGGTTACCTTTGGGTGCATGGTCGGTGCGGGGATGGGTTTTGCCTATGCCTGTATAGGCCCATGCACCATGAAGTGGTGGCCAGAGAACAGAAAAGGGTTGGTTAGTGGCTTAACCGCTGGTGGGTTTGCGATGGCGGCACTGTATTTGGCTCCGTTATCGACCGTTCTCATCGAACACTATGGCATCTTAGATACGTTCAAGATCCTTGGTGTCGGTCTACTCTTCATGATCCCGATGGCGTCACTGTTGGTGAATCCACCCAAAGGATATGTTTCAGAAATTCCCGGAGGAAAGGCTGCGGGATATGGATCAGACATAAACATCCAGTGGCTAGATATGCTGAAAACACCACAATTTTACCAGATATGGTTAATGTTCATGGTGTCATCAGCAGCAGGCATCATGCTTATCGGCTCTATTGGCAACGTCAGTAAATCGATAGGATTAACCGCTGAAGAAATTGCGTTGGGTATCATTTTATTAGCGATTTTTAATACCGCAGGGCGAGTCATTGGCGGCGTTGTATTCGACAGGATAGGGCGCGTTCATACTCTGGGCTTAATATTCATGTTGCAAGCGGTCAATATGGTGTTTTTTACAACCATTGAAACCACGATCCCTCTCATGATCGGGATCTCCGCAGGCGCTATGTCTTATGGTGCGTTATTCGGTGTTTTCCCTCCAGTAACAGCGGTGGATTATGGTTTGAAGACGTACGGAACCAACTTTGGAATACTCTATTCAGCATGGGGTGTGTCAGGGTTCTTCGGAGGAATACTCGCCTCGGTAGCGGGGACGGCTGAAAACACCTATTTGGCTTACGCTGCGCTTTTGGTTTCGATTACCGTAATGAATTACTTAATGAAACCCGTTGATAAGTCTGTGCTATTAAAAGACGAAGTTAATCTGGAATACTAAACACGAGACCAGTGAAGCCTTATTGCCTTCAAAGTCTCTACCAGTAACGTGTTTTCACCTAATGTTGGCTTGGGTAATCCAAGCCAACATTCTTTAATTGAATCATCGACTGCCTACCAATAATGAGTTTCAGTTTTTAGTCTAACAATTGAACACGTTAGTTTGCATTATCCCTGTTTCAGCAGGTGTTTAGGCAGCTAATATTCCTTGCTTTGTGTTAACTCGTTCCTTTCCTTTATGCTACAATCGCGCGAGTTTATATAAGAGAAAGAATAGGACACGCTGTGACTTCGTCTCCGGAAAAAGCAGATAAAAATAACCATGTAGCGAATACCAACGCGACATCGGATTCTGCTGCTGATCAAGCTAATCAAAAAAAGCAAAACAACAAACAACAAGCACCTAAAGCTAGCGCATCTCAAAATAGCCCAGCCTCTCTTCGTAAGGCCTTAAATGAGTGCATGATGCGCGATCGCTTCCGTTTGAGTAAGCGAATTGCTGGTGCGAGTAAAATTAAGAACGAACAAGCTAAGCACGCTGTCTTTGATGAGATTGCGTTAGACATTGCTAAGTCGATGATGACGGCAACTCAGCGTGCTGCACAGAAACCAACAATTGAATATCCAGAAATTCTCCCTGTTAGCCAAAAGCGCGAAGACATCGCGAAAGCCATCGCTGAAAACCAAGTGGTTATCGTGGCGGGTGAAACGGGTTCGGGTAAAACCACTCAGCTACCAAAAATCTGTTCTGAGCTTGGCCGCGGCCGCTTTGGCCTAATTGGTCATACTCAGCCTCGTCGTCTTGCTGCACGTTCGGTTGCGAATCGTATTGCTGAAGAGATGGAAACACAGCTGGGTGAGTTCGTTGGTTATAAGGTTCGATTCAACGATCAAATCTCTGACAACACCCAAATCAAATTGATGACCGACGGTATTCTACTGGCGGAAATTCAACACGATCGTTTCTTAAGCCAGTACGACACCATCATCATCGATGAAGCGCACGAACGTAGCCTGAACATCGATTTCATCATGGGTTACCTGAAAGAGTTGCTGCCAAAGCGTCCTGATTTGAAAGTGATCATCACGTCGGCAACCATCGATCCAGAGCGTTTCTCTAAGCACTTCAATAATGCACCAATCATCGAAGTCTCTGGCCGTACTTACCCAGTAGATACGCGTTACCGCCCATTAGGTGGTGATGACAGTGATTCAGACCGCGACCAAATCGAAGGTATCTTTGAAGCCGTTGATGAGCTGTGTGATGAAGGCCTTGGTGATATCTTGATCTTCATGAACGGTGAGCGAGAGATTCGTGATACCGCAGATGCATTGAGCAAACGTAACCTTCGTGATACTGAAATTGTTCCGCTTTACGCACGTCTATCGGCAGGTGAGCAGAACCGTATCTTCCAGTCTCATACTGGTCGACGCATCGTGCTGGCAACTAACGTGGCAGAAACCTCGTTAACGGTTCCTGGCATCAAGTATGTTATCGACCCGGGTACGGCGCGTATTAGCCGCTATAGCTACCGCACTAAGGTACAACGCCTACCGATTGAGCCTGTCTCTCAAGCGAGTGCCAACCAACGTAAAGGTCGTTGTGGCCGTGTTGCGGAAGGTATCTGTATTCGTCTGTACTCAGAGGAAGATTTCGAATCGCGCCCAGAGTTTACGGACCCAGAGATTCTTCGCACTAACTTAGCCTCTGTAATTCTTCAGATGACAGCGCTAGGCTTAGGCGATATTCAAGCGTTCCCATTTGTTGAAGCGCCCGATAAGCGCAACATTCAAGATGGTGTAAGGCTGCTTGAAGAGCTTGGTGCAATCGCGACAGTCGAACCGTCTGCGAATAAAAACAAGAACCACGGCGATGACAAGAAGAAGCTAACCGCGATTGGTCGTAAGCTGGCGAAACTGCCTATCGATCCGCGTTTAGCACGTATGGTAATTGAAGCGCCACGTAACCGATGCCTACACGAAGTGATGGTGATTGCGTCTGCGTTGTCGATTCAAGATCCGCGTGAGCGTCCATCAGACAAGCAACAATCGTCTGACGATAAGCACAAGCGCTTCTTCGATAAAGAGTCTGACTTCATCACGTTTGTGAACCTGTGGGATTACATCAAGCAGCAGCAAAAAGCGCTGTCGAGCAACCAGTTCCGCAAACAGTGTAAGCAAGATTACCTGAACTATTTACGTATCCGTGAATGGCAAGATGTGTACTTCCAAATTCATCAAGCAATGCGTGAACTGGATACTAAGTTGAATACAGAGCCGGGTAGCTACGATGGTATTCACATCTCACTACTATCAGGTCTGCTTTCGCACATCGGCATGAAAGACCAAGAGAAGAATGAATATCAAGGTGCACGTAATGCGCGCTTCCATATCTTCCCTGCGTCGGGCTTATTTAAGAAACAACCTAAGTGGATCATGTCTGCTGAGCTGGTGGAAACCTCGAAACTTTGGGGTCGTGTGATTGCGAAGATTCAACCTGAATGGATTGAGCCACTGGCGAAACACCTGATTAAACGCAGTTACAGCGAACCACATTGGTCGAAGAAACAAGCGGCGGTAATGGCACACGAAAAAGTGATGCTTTACGGAATCCCAATTGTTCCTAAGCGCCTTGTGAACTACGGTGCGATTGATGCAACCGTCAGCCGCGAGTTGTTCGTGCGTAGTGCATTAGTAGAAGGTGAGTGGGAAACCAAACACGCTTTCTTCAAGCAGAACCGTAAGCTACTGCAAGAAGTGGAAGAGCTAGAGCATAAGTCTCGTCGTCGTGACATCTTGATCGATGATGATGAGCTGTTCGATTTTTATGACCAGCGTGTGGGTGAAGAGGCTGTTTCAGGCCGTCACTTTGATACATGGTGGAAGAAAACCAGCCAGAAAACGCCCGATCTGCTGAACTTCGAAAAGTCGATGCTGTTCAGAGGTGATGCAAGCCACGTTACCGATTTGGATTACCCGAACTTCTGGCACCAAAACGGTATCAAGCTCAAGCTGAGCTACCAATTTGAGCCGGGCGATGACAACGATGGTGTAACGGTCCATATTCCGCTACCTATCTTGAACCAGATCGACCAAAACGGATTCGATTGGCAGATCCCAGGTTTACGCCAAGAGTTGGTGATTAGCCTGATTAAGTCACTTCCAAAAACGCTACGCCGTAACTTTGTGCCTGCACCAAACTACGCCGATGCATTCTTGGCACGTGTTACGCCACTTGAAGCTCCGCTATTGGATTCTCTTGAGAAAGAGCTACGTCGTATGACAGGCGTGGAAGTGGTACGTGATGACTGGAAGTTAGACCAGATTCCAGAGCACTTAAAGGTAACATTCCGCGCTGTAGATCATCGCAAGCGTAAGCTGAAAGAACAGAAAGATCTGCATGAGCTGAAAGAGAGCCTGAAAGACAAAGTTCAAGAAACGCTTTCTAAAGTGGCAGACGATGATATCGAACAGCAGAACCTGCACACGTGGAGCTTTGGTGAGCTACCAAAAGTCTACCAACAGAAGCGTGGCGGCTACGATGTTAAAGCTTTCCCTGCGCTGGTGGATACCAAAGACAGCGTAGAGATCAAACTGTTCGAAACTGAACAAGAACAGATCTCTGCAATGAAATCGGGTCAGCGTCGTTTAATCTTGTTGAATGTACCATCGCCGATCAAATACTTGCACTCGAACTTGCCGAACAAATCGAAACTTGGTTTGTACTTCAACCCATACGGACAGGTACTTGATTTAATCGATGACTGTATCGCTTGTGGTATTGATAAGCTGATTGAAGAGAAGGGCGGTTTGGTTTGGGAACCAGAGCAGTTTGAAGCACTGAAAGAGCACGTACGTGCAGAGTTGGGTGATACGGTAGTTGAGATTGCTCAACAAGTTGAAACCATCTTAACCACGGCATTCAGCATCAGTAAGAAGCTAAAAGGCCGTGTTGATCTTTCTATGGCATTCGCACTTTCGGATATAAAAGCTCAGGTAGAAGGCTTGATTTTTAAGGGTTTTGCCACAGAATGTGGGTGGAAACGCCTGCCGGATATTCTACGCTATATGAGAGCGATTGAACGCCGCATGGAAAAACTGCCAATTGACCCGAACAAAGATCGTCTTCATATGATCAAAGTTGAGTCAGTAATGAATGATTACAAAGAACTGCTGAATAAAATTCCAAAAGGGATCGCGGTTCCAGAAAATGTAAAAGAGGTGCGTTGGATGATAGAAGAGCTTCGTGTAAGCTTCTTCGCACAGCAGCTCGGTACGCCTTACCCAGTATCAGATAAGCGTGTTAAAAACGCGATTGATGCTTGCTAAAGGAATAAAGCTAGACGCAATAGCAAGGTTTAGGTATAAATCTTGCTTATTGCATTACTAATTGAATAGTTATTACATACAGGGCGACTTGGTGGCAATTTATTACCACTCAAGGCCTGCCACTAGGACGAAAAAGGTCGAATATGAAAAAAACGTTATTGGCACTAGCACTGCTAGGTGCATCTTCAACAGCAATGGCTGATTCTTGGTTGTACGGCGGCGTAATGGGTGGTCAAAACTCATTAGGTAATGAAGAAGAAACAGCGATGGGTATCCACGTGGGTACAGGCATCCTGCCACTAATTGGTATTGAAGCGGGTTACTGGGACCTAGGTTCTTTCGACAGCGTTAAGTACGGCAACCGTGACCTTACAAACCTAGATGCAAGCACTGCTTACCTAGCGATCAAACCAAGCATCGACTTCGGTCCTCTTCACGTATACGCGAAGGCTGGTGTTCACTCTTACGATCTTAAATCTGACGGCTTCAAGCAATCAGGAGAAGATGTAATGTACGGTGTCGGCGCTGAATACTTCATCTTTGGCCCACTATCTGTAGGCGCTAGCTACCAAAACTTCAAAATGAAAGATGACGACTCTGGCGTATTCACGCTAAACGCAACTATCCACCTACTGTAATTAATCAGTGAAACGATCGTAAATATCGGTCGGATAGTCGTTAAAGAGTTCGTAAGAATTCATAAAAAATGCCAGCTTGATAGCTGGCATTTTTGTATCTGTTAACCGTGTAATCGCAACTCTGTTTTCTTATAACAGATAGCTAGCGGATGGTTACTTTTTACTGTTCAGAATACGCTGGATTCTTGGGTTAATCGCTTTGCCGTGTTGGCTTTCGTACTCTTCGCGCTTCAAGTCGTTAAGGTTCTTCACTGAGTTAGCAGCAAGAAGGAATTGCGGTAATTCTGTTTCAAGCATGCCTTTCTCATCTAAACGCTTTGCTTCCAAGTAGTACTTTTTAAACAGACCATCAAGCTTGTTTTCAGCCGTACGCTTTAAATCGTACAGCTTGTTTTGGATAAGCCACTTTTCAATCTTGTTAGCGGCAGTACGCGATAACACACGAATACGGCTATCCAGCAGTTCTTCTTCAGTCAGTGAATCTTTAAGGATCCAAAGTTCACCCATTTGCGGCGGCCAGCTGTTGCCAAGTTGAATACGCTCATGACAGTGCATTAGCACGCGGTTAAGGCCGTCTGAATCAACAGAGTTGGCAAACTCAATGAATTTACCACTTGGCTCACTACCATATTGGTATTCCCACTGTGTTTCGTACACGCTCAAGAAAGAACCAAACACATGGACACACCAATCTGTGAGCTCTAATTCTGCAGGATCTTGATCAACAACAGGCACTTGTTGAGACGCACCTGAACCTGCAGCTTGTGCCGCAGCTACTTTCACATCGGTACTTTGTGCTTCAATCACTTCAGGTACTAGTGGAGCTTTAGGTTGAACGTCCGGAGCTGGCTCAGAAGGTTGGCTTTTTGCCTTTTTGAATGAGCTGCTGCCTGAAGCGTTCAGATGGGCTAAGCTTTTGTCGATACCCATTTCCTTGAGCTTGTCCTGCATTTCCTGAATATTGAGAGGTCTTCTGCTGTTGTTGTCTTTCATTTTGCTTCTCGTTAACTAACCAATACTGCAACTTAGATTCGATGCGAGATAGTGGCATTAGTTCATTGGCTTTGGCTTTATACCAGAGGACAAATTTCTTCCATACTAAACTATGGTCACCGGCAAGGCCGGAGAATTTAAACGCGCGTTCTGCCCATGATGGTATCTCTTCTTCGTTGAGATCATGAGTAGAGACGGTGTTGCTGTTCATTGAGCCTCGGCCTTGTGGGCGAGGGGCATGCTGCATGTGTTGCATTGGCGCCGGAGCAGGCTGAAACTTGGGTGCAGGTGCAGGTGCAGGTGCAGGTGCAGGTGCAGGTGCAGGTGCAGGTGCAGGTGCAGTAGAGTAGACCGGAATACTATTGGTCGGTTGAACCTCAACGTGCGCCGTAGCTTGCTCTTGCTCAATGAGCATTTTGAAAACGTGAATCTCTTTTTTATCTCGATAATCTACTTTCACCTTATCGAGGAAACCTTGGTCGACTAAACACTTAAGGCAGTCGGCTAAACCAAACGTAGATAGAGCACAAAGCTGACCTGCCGTTTGCAGGCACACATTGGTGTAGCCGAATTCGTCAGCACCATCTGCAAGCATCAATAAAACCAGCTTTTCTGCCGGGCTAGAAGTATTCACTTGCCAAGCTAAATAAGAATATTTGGCGCTCAATATCGTGTTCTCAAAAAAGGTAAGTCGTTGTCACTATTGTAAGTCACCCCTTACCGAATTTATAGCAACTTAACAGAAAACGACATTAGTAAGCCAAATATTGACCATAAGGAGAGGTCTGCCCTAAAAAGTAAGCCTACACTCATTCATTCTAGGTCAGAAGGTGGCTAAAGGTGGGTTTTACGGCCGTCTTTTTCGGGTCTGATTCTGCACTAAGGCTTAAAATAACGTGGTCTATTAACGTAAAGAATGAGCTTCTCACCTTTCGTGTTCTCTTCATGAAAGCGCCTATCTTCTCTCTCTAGTGACTGTTGATGACTTCTCTATCTACTTGTTGACATATTTATCCATCCATTCATAAGTTATATTTAATTTATAAAACACCTTGATATGATCAATATTTGCGCTATTATGACGATAAGTCAGAAATGACGAAACGTCATAAAATGGTTAACTACATGAATTTACTATTCGTGTTAATATATTGGACAGGAGCGTTTTAAATACTGGCGAAGCTTAGATAATAGCTAAGCTAAAATACGGACTGAGAAATTATGTTTGGCTTTGGTTGTAAAGGCGATAAACAAGGTATCTTTGGTTGCAAAGGCGTGTTGTCTAAAAAGCAGCAGTCTATCGCAGACCGAGAAGTAGAATTGATGTTGTTAGCGAAAGATCTGGTTCGAGAACAAGGGTTCGGAAACCTGACGATGGATAGGCTAACGGCGGCAAGCTCTTATTCTAAAGGTACGATATATAATCACTTTTGCAGCAAAGAAGACGTAGTTTTAGCCTTGTGTATTCACTCTTTAAAGACCGAGGCATTGATGTTTGCTCGTTCTGGAGAGTTTGAAGGCAACTCACGCGAAAAGATTGTCGCATTGCACGTTGCGTACCGAGTTTATGCTCGTATGGAACCGGTATTATCAACTTGCGCGATCATGGCTAAAAGCCCGTGGGTACTAGAGAAAGCCTCCAGTGCACGCGTGGCCGAGATGAATCAATTAGAAGAGATCGTTATCGAACAAGCGGATCTGCTCGTCAATCAAGCAGTAGAAGCCGGTGACCTAAAGTTCTCTTCTGGCGTGGGTTCAGATGCCATCGTGTTCGCCAACTGGTCAATCGCATTTGGTTCAAATGCTTTGTCTCAGAATGCTTCAAACAGTCATTGTATCAAGCGGTTACAAGACCCGTATTCAGTATTACATAACGCGAACATGATTTTAGACGGCCTCAACTGGCAGCCCCTTTCGAGTGATTGGGATTACCGCAAAACCTGGCGCCGTGTAGAACAAGAACTGTTCAGCGAAGAGATCGCTTACTTAGAATCAGTAGGTCGATAGCTTCTATTAAGCCCACTCATGTGGGTTTATTAATAACCATTTTTGACGATTCGTCACAAACTTGAGATTAACCGACTGTAGTTTTGGTTTCTTGAGTGTTTGACTAAGAATTGTGTCTTTTGTCAGCTTCGGTTGGCTTTTTATGACACAAATATGACGAATCGTCACAAATGGAGACTGTGATGAAACATGACAGCCAGAAGCCCGCTTTCGATCAGCAAAATCGAGATAACCGTAATGTCGATAACGCAAACACTGATCTAAATAACAGTTGGCACTCAATACCGACCAAGCGTTCGTTTATCGTTCTGCTGGTGGTTTTTTCAATCATCATGCTCTCTGCTTTTGGGGCAAAGAACCTCTACTTTAGAGGGGACTACAACATCTTCTTCGAAGGCACCAACAAACAGTTGATGGCGTTCGATGAAATTCAAACCACTTTTGCAAAAACCGACAACCTCGCGATTGTTGTCGCCCCTGAAGATGGCAATGTCTTCACCCCAGTAACCCTCACTCTAATTCAAAACCTCACGGTCGATGCGTGGCAGATCCCGTACTCAAGCCGTGTCGATTCGCTTGCCAATTATCAGCATACCGAAGCCGTTGAAGATGACCTCTTGGTAGAAGACCTGCTGTATGAAGAATATGAGCACACACCAGAGCGAATCGCCAAAGTTAAACAGATCGCCCTCAATGAACCTCTGCTTAAAAACGCATTAGTCTCAGCCTCTGGCGATGTGACGATTGTGAACGTGACCGTGCAATTGCCTGAAGTGGATAAAACTGCGGAAGTGCAAGAAGTAATCGCGGCTATCAATACTATGATCGCCAAGTACCAAGCCGATTACCCTAATGTCGAATTCCATAAAGCGGGCATCATTGCCATGAACAACGCCTTTATGACTTCGGCTCAAGAGGACAGCTCAACACTGGTGCCATTAATGCTGTTGGTGGTGTTGGTGTTCCTGACCTTTATGTTGCGCTCGTTCTTTAGCGTGGTGGCTACCTTAGTTGTGATTATCTCTTCGATTGTTGCGACCATGGGTTTGTCTGGCTGGGCAGGGATGTTCCTTAGCACCGCAACGGTCAACGTTCCGACCTTAGTGCTAACCCTTGCCGTTGCTGATTGTGTTCACGTGATTGTGACCATGAGACAAGCCATGCAGCGCGGGATGGAGAAAGCACAAGCCATTCAATACAGCATCAAGTTGAACGCGATGCCGATCTTAATTACTTCTGTCACCACCGCGATTGGCTTCTTGATGATGAATATGTCGGACTCTCCAGTATTGCGAGACTTCGGTAACTTGTCGGCATTGGGCGTGATCATCGCGTGTTTCCTATCAGTGACTATGCTTCCTGCGCTGTTAAAACTTTTGCCAGTTAAGAGCTTGCCAGTAAACCCATTAGCGGCAGATAAAGTGACTTTCATGGATAAGCTGGGTGATTTTGTGGTTGCGAACCGCAAAGCACTGCTGCCTATTTCTACCTTAGTGATTGTTGGCGCTGCCGCGTTAATTCCATTGAATAAAGTGAATGACGAATCGGTGAAGTATTTCGATACCTCAAGTGAGTTCAGACAAGCAGCCGACTTCATGGAAGAGACCGTAAGCGGCATGACAACCATCAGCATCGCAGTCAAAACCAATGAGTCTCAAGCGATTGCCGATCCTGTGTTCTTACAAGCGATTGGTGACTTTACCGATTGGCTACGCGTTCAACCAGAAACCGACCATGTCGCCACACTTTCCGATGTTTACATGCGTTTGAATAAGAACATGCATGGTGACGACGATCGCTACTACCAACTGCCACTTAACCGTGAACTCGCCGCGCAATATCTACTGCTTTACGAGATGTCTCTGCCTTATGGCTTGGACTTGAACAACCAGATCAACGTCGATAAATCATCGATCAAAATGGTGCTGACGGTGGACAACCTAGGCAGTGTGGAATTGGTTGAACTCGAAGAGCGCATCTACTCATGGTTTGCCGCTAATGCGCCGCAATATGAAGTGGTCGCATCCAGTCCGTCATTGATGTTTGCTCACATTGGCGAAACCAACATGGCGAGCATGCTATCGACTCTGCCAATCACCTTAGTGCTTATCTCTGGCCTGATGACCTTCGCACTGCGCTCGGTTCGCTTGGGCATCATCAGTTTAGTACCGAACATTGCCCCGGCGATTATCGGCTTTGGTTTATGGGCGCTTATTTCGGGTGAAATCAACTTGGGTTTGTCAGTCGTGGTCACGCTTACGTTGGGTATCGTGGTCGATGATGCAGTGCATTTCTTAAGTAAATACCAACGCGCCAGAATCGAAGGGAAATCAGCAGAAGAAGCGGTTCGTTACGCCTTCCACACCGTTGGCCGTGCATTGTGGATCACCACAGTCGTACTCGTGGCGGGTTTCTCTGTACTGGCGATGTCGAGCTTCAGACTCAATTCCGACATGGGCTTACTCAGCGCGATTGTGATTTTCATTGCGCTGGTGGTCGACTTCATCTTGCTACCGAGCTTACTGATGATCTTCGACAAACAGACCCACTATTCAGTTAAAACTCAGCACGAATCAAAGCATGACACCAAGCCACAGCCTAGCTCGACAGCCGAACTGACTACATCGACCAAATAAGGAAACGTCAGCCTGCTGCGGTCGGCTGACTCAAGGAGAAATTTATGAAAATCATTAAACAAACTCTCGTTACGACACTATTTACTATGGGCGCGTTTGTCGCTTTCCCTACTATGGCTGACCCGGCGAAAGGCTTAGAAATTGCCGAGCAACGTAAAGCGGTTGATGTCGGGTGGGGCGATTCTGTCGCAACCATGGAAATGTTGCTTCGCAACAAACAGGGCGAAAGCAGCACACGCCTAATGCGATTGAAGTCGTTAGAAGTGGATGACGATGGCGATAAAGGGCTGACGATTTTTGATGAGCCTCGCGACGTAAAAGGTACGGCTTTCTTGAATCATTCACATATCACTAAATCGGATGACCAATGGTTGTATCTGCCTGCATTGAAACGTGTAAAGCGCATCTCTTCACGCAACAAGTCAGGCCCGTTTATGGGCAGTGAATTTGCTTACGAAGATTTGAGTTCGTTTGAGCTAGAAAAGTACACCTTCAACTACATTGAAGACGCCAAAATTGAAGGCGTGGATACCTTTGTATTAGAGCAAGTTCCGACCGATAAAAACTCCGGCTACACCATGCAAAAAGTATGGCTAGATCAACAATATTACCGCCCCGTTCAAGTGGAGTTTTACGACCGAAAAGGTGCATTGCTCAAAACCCTGTCGTTCCAAGACTACAAACAATACCTAAACCAATACTGGCGCGCTCACACCATGTCGATGCAAAACCATCAAACAGGCAAAAGTACGGTATTAACCACGACAGATTTAGCCTTCCAGACCGGTCTTAAAGACAAGGATTTTCAAAAGAACACACTTAAACGTGCAAAATAAGGCAGGAATATGAAAAGGATTGTGGCAACAGGAACCCAGTTATCCTTAACTTTGGCAGTGACCGTCGGGCTTATGCAGGTGTCGCTGCCTTGTGTGGCGGCAGGCTTTAGTCCGGATCTTTCAGGGCAGGTGAACCTTGAACACAGGCAGTTCTTTAGTGACGGTTTGCAAGGGCAAGATAAAGGACAAAGCTCACTGGTGTTGCAGCCAGAATTTTACTGGGAGCAAGAGGAGGGCAACGGCAGCTTTACCTTCACCCCGTTTTATCGCCTAGACAGCGAAGATGATGAGCGAACCCATGGCGACGTTCGTGAAGCTCTGTATCTCAATTATTGGGATGACTACGAACTGCGAGCGGGTGTTGGCAAAGTGTTCTGGGGCGTGACCGAATCGGCGCATTTAGTAGATGTGGTAAACCAAACTGATGCCATTGAATCGGTCGATGGTGAATCCAAGTTAGGTCAGCCGATGGTGCACTTCACCTCGATTAAAGACTGGGGAACCATCGATGCCATGTTACTGCCGTATTTTCGTGAGCGTACCTTTGCAGGTGAAGACGGTCGATTAAGGCCTACTGTACCTGTATCGGACGATGCGCTTTACGAATCTTCAAGAGAAGAAAAGCACGTCGATGTGGCACTGCGCTATAGCCAAATGTACGGCGATTGGGATGTCGGTTTAAGTTACCTAGGCGGCACCAATCGCGACCCTTATTATCGTGTAGAAGGCAATGAACTCAAGCCGTATTACGCGCAAATGCAGCATTTCGGATTGGATGTGCAAGGCATTATCGGTGATTGGTTATGGAAGTTGGAAAGCATTTATCGCGACAGTTACGACAACCACACAGGCGTAGCGACAGGCTTTGAATACACATGGGTGGGGGCGCTTGAATCATACTGGGATATCGGCTTCATTGCTGAATATCTGTATGACAGCCGAGGCAATAACGCCCAAACCATCGGCCAAAACGATGTGTTTCTTGGGGCGCGTTTCGAATTGAACGATGAAGATGGCACCGAGGTACTTACAGGCATCACGCAAGACTTGGACAACAGCGATGTCTACAGTGCAAAACTGGAAGCTTCAAGTCGCATCAACAACAACCTCAAGTGGCGATTGAACGCGTGGTTGTTTGAGAACGAAACCCCAGAGGACTTGTTGTTCTTTGCTCGTAAGGACGACTTTGTTGAGATGGCGTTGGAATATTATTTCTAATGTTGGTTTGGTGGGGCATTCTTGTTAAAGGGGGTGTCTCAGATTTAAGACGCGCTATATTTATAATGTTTAACGTCGTCTTTTTATAAAAAGGAGCAAATAATCGAATAGTCTCACAGGTAAGATGGTTATATTTTTCGAGTATCTATAACCTCCGAATATGCATGTAAATCGTGCTGGTGGTATCGGCCCTAAGGGATCTATGAATTTATTTAATTGGGATAAAAACTTTGAAACAGGCATTGGTGTTGTCGATGAACAACATCAATACCTTGTTGGTTTTATCAACCATTACGGAAATCTTTTGTCAGAGAATACTATCTCTATAGACGATATTAACATCGCTTTACTCGATCTCACGCGCTATGCCGAATTTCACTTTAAAGAAGAAGAATCTTTGATGAGAGATTGTGGTGTGTATGAGCGACACATTGAAGAGCACATCAAAGTGCATCGTGTATTTATGCAAGATATCTACAGTATGCAAGCTTTCATCTTGGAAGAAGATCAGTCGTCAGCACGGCAGTTACTTGATTTCTTGATCCACTGGCTTGCTTACCACATCCTCGGTATCGACCAAAACATGGCGCGACAAATGACCGCCATAGAAGAGGGCGCGACACCTCTGCAAGCCTTTGAAGCGGAAGAAAAACAGCAAGATTCTTCGACTGTTCCTTTGTTGGCGGCGCTTAATGGCCTGTTTGAACAAGTCTCTGAACGCAACAAGCAGTTGTTACGCTTCAACCAGTTACTCGAAGATAAAGTTGAGGAGCGTACGGCAGAATTAAAACGAGCGAGTAAGAAACTTGAAGAGTTGTCGTTAACAGACTCACTCACTAATTTGCCTAACCGCCGTAATGCCTTTAAACAGTTAGCGCTACATTGGCAAGACTCCAAAGAGCTTGGTTTGCCTTTAGTGTGCATTATGATTGATGCCGACAATTTCAAGCGCATTAATGACACCAGTGGACATGATGCAGGCGACTTGGTGCTACAAATCCTCTCCCGTGAACTGAAAAACACCTTTCGTAATGATGATATTGTTTGCCGGTTAGGTGGCGATGAGTTCTTGGTTATTTGCCCTAACACCGATCTTAAAGGTGGAATGCACATCGCGGAAACGGCTCGACAGAAAGTGTCTGAATTAGAGGTTGAAACCAGTAATCAAGTTTGGATTGGCAGTATTAGTGTCGGTGTAGCTGAAATAACCCGAGAATTCGGCTCAATGAACGAGTTAATTAAAGCCGCCGATGAGTCCGTCTATTTAGCAAAAAACGCAGGCAAAAACAGCGTTTGTTCGATTCAGGTTTTGAGTTGGCTTGCGTTGAGTTGATAGCTCTACTCACTTAAAACCTAGAACCATCGCTCTTATCAGTTTTAGCGCTCAAGATACTTAAAATCGAGAGTACTTTTCACTTTAGTTTTTAAGCGCTATTCACTTCCAAACAAAGGAGTGGCACTCGTATTTGTGCCACTTCCTCTTACTCCTCATTAATATCCTGTTAAATTTGCCGTGTTTTTAGTCAATAACTTGCTCTTTTAGCGATTCAATTTGGCATTGGTAGCGTGTTTGATTACTATGTGTAGCTATCTAAAAAAACTAATCATCCGATACGGACACTACCAACTGGTAGATGAGGAAATGATGCAACATCTAGAAGAGATCATTGCTAATGCAACGACTGCTATTGATACAGCAGATTCGTTAGTCGCACTTGATGAAGTGCGAGTTCAGTATTTAGGTAAGAAGGGTGAACTAACTCTTCAACTACAAAGCCTAGGTAAACTTCCACCTGAAGAGCGTCGCACTGCTGGTCAAGAGATCAACAAAGCGAAAGGTGCTGTTCAACAAGCGATCGCAGCTCGCAAAGACGCACTACAACGTGCAGAGCTTGAAGCGAAACTAGCTGAAGAAACTATCGATGTGAGCCTACCAGGTCGTCGCATTGAGAACGGTGGTCTTCACCCAGTGACTCGCACAGTTGAGCGTATCGAACAGTTCTTTGGTGAGCTTGGCTTTAGCACTGAGTCTGGCCCTGAGATCGAAGATGCATTCCACAACTTTGATGCACTAAACATCGCAGACGATCACCCAGCTCGTACTGACCACGATACTTTCTTCTTCAACCCTGATCTAATGCTACGTACGCACACTTCTGGTGTTCAAATCCGTACGATGGAAAACGGCAAACCGCCATTCCGCTTCATTGCTCCGGGTCGTGTTTACCGTAACGACTACGATCAAACTCACACGCCAATGTTCCACCAAGTGGAAGGTATGTTAGTTGATGAGAACGTAAACTTCGCACAACTTAAAGGCATTCTTAACGATTTCCTTTGTAACTTCTTTGAAGAAGAAGTTGAAGTGCGTTTCCGTCCTTCATTCTTCCCGTTCACAGAGCCTTCAGCTGAAGTTGACGTGAAACGTAAAGATGGCAAATGGCTAGAAGTTCTAGGCTGTGGCATGGTTCACCCTAACGTACTTCGCTCTGTTGGCATCGACCCTGAGAAATACTCTGGTTTTGCATTCGGTATGGGTGTAGAGCGTCTAACGATGCTTCGTTACGGCGTAAATGACCTTCGTGCGTTCTTCGAGAACGACCTTCGTTTCCTTAAACAATTCAAGTAATCCGGGGCAGTCAAAACTATGAAATTCAGTGAATCTTGGCTACGCGAGTGGGTTAAACCTGCAATTAACAGCGAAGAGCTAGCTCACCAAATCACTATGGCTGGTTTGGAAGTTGACGATGTAGAACCTGTTGCTGGTGAATTCACCGGCGTTAAAGTAGGTAAAGTGGTTGAGTGCGGTCAGCACCCAGACGCAGACAAACTACAAGTAACTAAAATTGATATCGGCGAAGAAGAGCTTTTAGACATCGTTTGTGGTGCATCTAACTGTCGTCTTGGCCTAACTGTAGCAGTAGCGACAGTTGGCGCAGTACTTCCTGGTGACTTCAAAATCAAGAAAGCAAAACTACGTGGCGTTCCATCGCACGGCATGCTTTGTTCTTTCTCTGAGCTAGGTATCGACGTAGAGTCTGACGGCATCCTTGAGCTGCCAGAAGGCACAGCGCTAGGTATGGACGTTCGTGAGCTTCTAGAGCTTAACGACGTAACTATCGACGTAGACCTAACAGCAAACCGCGCAGACTGCTTCAGCATCCGTGGCCTTGCTCGTGAAGTTGGCGTACTAAACCGCGCAGACGTTACAGAGCCGACAGTTGAAGCTGTTGCAACAAGCATTGAAGACACAGTATCTGTTGAAATCAAAGCAACTGATGCTTGTCCACGTTACCTTGGCCGTGTGGTTAAGAACGTAAACGTGAAAGCGGAATCTCCAATCTGGATGCAAGAAAAACTGCGCCGTTGTGGTATCCGTTCAATCGACCCAGTTGTAGACATCACAAACTACGTGATGCTAGAGCAAGGCCAACCAATGCACGCATTTGATCTCGCTAAGATCGAAGGCGGTATCGTGGTTCGTCTAGCAGAGCCGGGCGAAAAGCTAACACTTCTAGATGGCAACGAAGCTGAACTAAACAGCAACACACTTGTTATCGCTGACCACAACAAAGCACTAGCAATCGCTGGTATCTTTGGCGGTCAAGATTCAGGTGTGACTACTGAAACAACAGACGTACTTCTTGAAGCTGCATTCTTCGCACCGGATCACATCCGTGGTCGCGCACGTGCTTACGGCCTTCACACTGATTCTTCTCTACGTTTCGAACGTGGTGTTGATTCAACACTACAAGCAGCAGCAATGGAGCGTGCAACACAGCTTCTAGTTGAAATCTGTGGTGGTGAAGTTGCGCCAGTAAACGGCAGCGAATCTGAAGCTGATCTTCCTAAAGCAAACGTAGTTGCTCTACGTCGCGCTAAGCTAGACAGCCTACTAGGTCACGAAATCCCATCTACAGATGTAGTGGAAATTCTTACTCGCCTAGGTTGTGAAGTTGAGACGACAGAAGCAGGTTGGACGGCAACGTCTCCATCTTGGCGTTTTGATATCGCAATCGAGCAAGACCTAATTGAAGAAGTAGGTCGTATCTACGGTTACGATAACATTCCAAACCAAGCGCCTAAAGCGGCACTTAAAATGAATGACCACAAAGAAGCTGACCAACCGCTTAAGCGCGTTCGTGACCTTCTTGTAGACCGTGGCTACCACGAAGCAATCACATACAGCTTCGTAGAACCAGAACAGCAAAAACTTGTTGTACCTGGTGTTGAGCCGCTAATCCTGCCATTCCCAATCTCTGCGGACATGTCAGCAATGCGTCTTGGCCTAATCCAAGGTCTACTAAACACAGTTGTTCACAACCAGAAGCGTCAACAGTCTCGTGTTCGTCTATTCGAATCAGGCCTACGTTTCATCCCTGAAGCAACTGCTGAAAACGGCATGCGCCAAGAAATGATGCTTGCGGGCGTTATCTCTGGTACTCGTGGCGAAGAGCACTGGGACATTGCAACTAACACTGTAGATTTCTTCGATCTTAAAGGTGACCTAGAAGCCGTTCTTGAGCTTTCTGCAAACGAAATTGCATACAGCTTCAAAGCAGCGAAGCACCCAGCACTTCACCCAGGTCAAACTGCGGCTATCGTAGTAGACGGCAAAGAAGTGGGTATCATTGGTACTGTTCACCCAGAACTAGAGCGTAAGTTTGGTCTTAACGGCCGCACTATCGTATTCGAAATCGAATGGGCAGCTATCAACACTCGCGTGCTTCCAGAAGCAGTAGCCGTATCTAAGTTCCCTGCAAACCGTCGTGATATCGCCGTTGTTGTTGATGAAGCAGTCGCTTCTGGTGACATCGTAGAAGCGTGTATCGCAGCTGGTGGCGAATTCCTAACAGGCGCTAAACTGTTCGACGTATACGTTGGTCAAGGCGTTGAAGAAGGTAAGAAGAGCCTAGCTATCGCACTTAGCCTACAGTCTGTAGAGCGCACACTAGAAGATGCAGACATCGCTGGTTCAGTAGATGCTATCGTAGCTTCAATCTCAGAGAAATTCGGCGCAGCACTTCGCGACTAATCTCTTCTGATAGATAGAAAAATCAAAGGCCTCGCAATTGCGAGGCCTTTTTGTTTGGGTGTACCGTCCTAAATATGGTTGACACATTTCCAACATGAAATTGGAGAGTGTCATGAAAACAACAAGTAAACGTACTCAACGAGATTATTCTCTTGCCTTTAAATTGGCAGTCGTAAGCCAAGTTGAAAAAGGCGAAATGACTTATAAGCAAGCTCAAGAACGTTATGGGATCCAAGGTCGCTCTACCGTTTTAGTTTGGCTTCGCAAACATGGTCAACTAGATTGGTCTAAAGGAACAGAACAATCGAGAGCGTTAGGAGCGATTATGCCAAATTCTTCCTCAACTCAAACCCCAGAACAACGAATCAAAGAATTCGAGCAGCAATTAGAAGAGAGTCAGCTCAAAGCTGAGTTCTTTGAAGCGGTTATAAAAGTCATGGATAGAGATTTCGGAGTCCGAATCTCAAAGAAGCGCAAAACCGAGTTATTAAGGAAAAACGGTCAGGAAGTTGACTGTCACTAAAGCTTGTCACTTCATAGGTATTACACATCAATCTTCTATGAGTATAGATGCATTAGAATTACTTGTTAAATCTGGCTAAATAAGATTAAGACTTTAATCAGTATTGAATTAAAAAAATTAATATCTAATTAAAGAATGACTTCTATAGGAAGGGAGCAATAGCTCCCTATATGCACGGCTAAAGCGTTAAGTGACTTAAATCATATGGTTCATTTGAAAGGTCATCAATAAAACCTTGGCTTGTTATATCAAGGATTTCGCTCGATTTTATGACCTGATGATTTGCGAACATGATTAAATTTTCGAGGTTCATAGGATAGTCAAACTTCTTTTCATACAAGAGTGCTATTAAAGCTGAGCGATCTATCCTAAAAAATTTTTTAGCTAAATCTATATCATTATCAAATATGTCGATTATCGGTTGAGGTAGAGGTTTATCATCTAGTCTCAACCTGAGTTTTTGTCTAAGCATCGACTCCCAATTACGCTGCTTGTAATGTCCATATGCTATTTCTTCAAAGATTTTTATCATAGTCCATTCATTGGTTTCAAGAGATGCATAAATACCATTGAGCATTCGAGTCTCTTCGGGAAAGTTGACCCAATCTTTTTTGCATTTATATCTTAAGTCATGCTCAACCTCGTGCCACCCCTCAGATAGTACAGTACGTAATTGGATTTCAAACGTTGTGTCAACTTTACCGACTAATGTTGGTGGGAGTTCATAGTTCATTCGGGAGGGGACGTCATAAACTAAGTTATACCTAACAGGTTTAAACGTCGTAGCTTTAGCTCTATCAATACTTTGATCTTTTTCGCGTTCATTGAAGAGTGCGCTTATTGCATTGTGAGCGACCAACACGTCATCAGGGAAATATAGAACGATGCGGATCCCTATCATATCTTGTAACTTCTTGGACACGCCATATTGGTCATCGCTACTTAGCTTTTTGTTAATAGACGTAAAACTTTTTACACGACCAAAAATACGAAACATTATTCCCATTTGATCCAAAGCTTGAGATATTTCGGCTTGGATATCTTTTGAAGTCACATCTGCAGGATACTTCATTATGCTTTCCCTAACATTTGTTTTATCTCACCCATTCTTTGTGGGTTTACCCCGACATAAGATCCATCATTTGCATCAGTCAAAAGGCCATCTCTTTTTAGCTTCTTGATCTCTTGAGTGATCTCGCGTTTGGAGTAACCTTGAGACTGAAGCTTATAAACGGTAACTAATGGTATATGAACACGTTCACAACTATTTGACCCAACAGGGAAGAAACGTCTAAATATGTTCAATGTTAGATCACCAATGCTTTCCGCTTCTTCTTCTACATGGCACTCTTCAAGTTGGGCAATAAAGTTGTTAGTTGAAGTACAGTTAAGGAATTCCAAGGTGTTGGATTCGATAGCATCTGATACCAACTCACAATTATAAAATTTGCAATTGATAAAGGTAGCGTTCTTAATATTGTCGATGTGAAATATTACAGACGAAAAACTACAATTACTGAATGAAATATCTTGTACACAAGTCTTTTCAAAAAATTCAACATTATTAATATCGATTGAATTTACGGAAGTCTCGTTATATGTATCATACAATATTTCACCAAGCATTTTTATTTCATATGACATTCTATCCGACTCAGATAAAAACTCTGACATCGGTTCTAACTTATTCCATAGAGTCGCACGTTCATTATGAGTTCGTGCTCTATATGATGCAATCGCTGGTTCAACAAACCTTTCGTCACTCGCTAACCATTCGCCTTGATATTCTAAAACTGACTCAGCGATATAGTTACCGAAAACAAATTCGTTTATAAACTCAATTCTCCCATCGCCCTGATTGCTGCGGTCAAAAAAAGCATGAGTAGCTAAAGTTGTCGCTAAGCCATCCAATGTTGGCCTATCTTTAGCTGCGTATAACCGGCGAGTATCTTCAAGAAGTTTTGTACATTTAGATTTTAAAAGGTCAACTATTTTTTCTTTACTATCCGATGTGTAGTTATGTTCACACATATGAGAAGCAACAGTTGTAAGTAATTTTGTTTGTTCATCTGGATTCATTGGTAGCTTTTGGCGTTCCATTTCTCTTTCAAGCATTGCTACAAAATAGTGAGAAACCACTTTCTCTGGCGTTTTTAGTAATTCATTAAAGGAATCAATAGCAAGTGCACGTAGGTAAGCAAGCAATACTGGATTTGAAAGCTGGTCTAGATCCAGCCCTGCCTCCCTAAGTGCCATGCGTCGAGGTTCAGATAGCCAGTCTTCTATCCGTGGTGACTGGATACGGTAGCGTTTAAACTTAAACTTATCTTGATATTTGTCTATCCATTCGTTGAACACACTGCCGTCAAAAATCGCCGCTCTACGTGAAGTTATAATTACTTTTGCATTGCGGTCTAGCAATTCGCTGATAGTTTCTAGCATTGGCTCTGCGTTGTCGTAATCTTCTTCAGATGAATCTCCAGAGTCGTCGCTTAATAGTTCGTCAAAACCATCTAAGACCATGACAATCCGACCATTTTGAAGCTCATCAATGACAACGTCAGACTTAACTTGACTAAACGCTCTATCTACTTCGCGAACGAAAACGTGGCCAAAGACTCTTGCCTGTCTATCTCTAGAAAACTCTGTGAAAAACGGTATTGGAGCGTCTGTTTTTTTTGCTAATTGATCAATTATTTCGTAGGAAGTACAAGTCTTTCCGAACCCCGCGGGAGCTTCTACTAATATTAATTGTGAACCTGGATCATTAAGGTCATTAATAATGTCATCAACAATCGATTCGTTGTCATGCCTAACCCTTGCGAATCCCCTCATAATTAGGCATAAAAACAATGAGGTAGACGCGCATCGCCGTCTTTGATCTAATGAATATCGCTGAACACACATTTCGAACAAGTGAACTAACGATGCGCGATATTCAGATTTTACAACAAACCATACAAAACCAATGCCCCTCCATTCACAAAAAACGCGTTAGTTCTCTGATACTTGCTACAAAAAGTGTACTTGACGGCTCAGACTTGACGCTAACTAAACTAGGTCGCAAACTGGAAACTAATACCACGGTAAAACATGCGATCAAACGCGTTGATAGACTGCTTGGAAATCGCCAACTACATCGTGAAAAAGACCTAATTTATAAATGGCATGCCTACTTAATAACGGGCGCCAACTCATGCCCTGTGATCCTTGTGGATTGGTCTGATGTTCGTGAACAACTTCGTTATATGACGTTAAGAGCATCCGTTGCACTTGATGGTCGAGCCATCACAATCTTTGAACAAGTTTTTGAGTATGGCCAATATAATTCACCGAAAAGTCACCAAACATTCCTCGATAAATTGCAGAGTATTTTACCCAGTAAAACCAGTCCAATCATCGTTTCTGATGCGGGTTTTCGAAATACTTGGTTCCGACAAGTTCAAGAGAAAGGCTGGTTTTGGTTAGGTCGTGTCCGAGGTGAAGTATCAATCAAACAACCTCATAAACCTTGGGTCTCAAATAAAACCTTTTATCCAACCGCTGTCCATAAACCCAAATATCTTGGCCACTGCTTACTAGCAAAGAGATCACCGATATCTTGTGAAGCCTATGTTTATAAGGGATTAGAAAAAGGCCGAAAAGCCCAGCGCCATAGTAGAACCAGCCAAAAACACTCCGCTACACATCTCTACCAGCGCAGTGCGAAGGAGCCGTGGCTACTCGCGACGAATGTCCCTAGACATATCTTAAATGAAGTACAAATTACCAATCTGTACGCCAAGCGTATGCAGATAGAAGAGGCCTTCCGCGATCTAAAGAGTACCGCCTATGGGATCGCACTTCGTCACAACAGAACTCGTTGTACTAAACGATTAGATATCCTGCTTCTTATTGCGTTGCTCGCTGAAATCTTGATGTGGTGGAATGGCCTCATTGCAGTACAGGCCAAATGGCATTTTGACTTCCAAGCCAACAGCATTAAACACCGCCGAGTTCTCTCCATACCTCGTCTAGGGAGAGAGGTTCGAAATCATCGGCGATATCAAATTAATGAATCCCAATATCAATGGGGAATGTTCGAATATCAAAGGCTCACACACAACGCAGGACTAGGGAAATTATGAGGGGATCCGTCAGTGCCTAACCAAGGCTGAATCAACACTAAGAGAAAACGGGGCATTTATGTAATTATAAGAAAGCTCTTCAGCTTCAGGGAAGCTGCCTAATATTGAATTTACGTAATTCGCATATTCATCTTTAATTCGACTCTTCCAGTGCACTACATCAAAAAAACCTTCAAATAGACCTCGTTCTATTTGTTCAATTGTATCGTATTTGTTTCGCTTTATAGATACCCCGTGTGATTCAAGATCTTTAACTTTCTTTTCTATATCTGTTGAGTCGTGGTTGCTTTCTGCAACTTGAACAACTTCGGCATTATGAAAAAAACCTGATTTGAATGTAAACGTAAGGTATGAAGAATTTGAATAAGCTTTTTTGTATTCAAAACCATAGCGCTTAAACTTATCTACTACTTGAGTGCAATTTATTGTCATCGGTAAGTCTCTGAAAGAGTATTTTGCCGATATTACATAAATTGCACCTGCACATAAAGGCATAAGTGTGTAGGTTTGTCGCGTTTGAGATCTAACATTTAAAATTATTATTTTTTATAAATTATCTATTAATAACAGTTGGATGGATTGTTGAGAACACTTTAACAGTGTGTGAGAAATTAGTGTCTAGAAAACTAGTCGATTCATTTAGAAGTAACGATATAGCTAGACCAAAGTGGTGGAGCTCTGTTGACTCTTAACTAACCTTTAATGTTCGAAATTACCCTTGACCCGTCTACAACTCCACACTTTATTGTGACTACAGTGATTGAGAGGGGGCTTTCTGTGTTCCCTCCAAAGTAAGTAGAGAGACACTATGAAACGTTTAATTTTGTACATCACAATTTTGGTATTCATGGCGCTTGGTAGCTTTAATGCCATGGCTCATGATTCAACGGTTAAGTACGGTATTGCGATATCTCACGATGGTGAGCAAATTGCGTATGGCAAAAGTGGGAGCGGGGACACGGCGCTGATCTTCATTCATGGCTGGAGCTTAGACAGTAGGCTGTGGCAAAACCAAGTGAGTGAGTTTTCAAAGCAGTACCAAGTGATCACTATGGACTTAGCTGGGCATGGTAACTCATCGTTCAACCGCGAAGAGTACACTATGGTCGCGTTTGCTGAAGACATCAAAGCCGTCATCGAGAAAGAACAACTCGAATCCGTCATCTTAGTCGGCCATTCCATGGCGGGTGGTGTGATTGCAGAAGCCGCTAAACTAATGCCAAAAAGAGTGAAGGGCATTATTGGTGTCGATACATCGCAAAACGTCGCATTAGCGGTTTCCCAAAGCGACCTAGATGCAATGACTAAACCGTTTGAAACTGACTTCCAAGCGGGCATTACTATGTTCGTGAAAGACTCGCTACCAAAAGACATAGACGCGGATTTACTTTACTGGGTAACGCAAGACATGGCATCAGCACCGCCAGCTATCGCGATAAACCAGTTCCGCCATTATCTAGGTCAATACGTGACAGGTGAAGCACACCGCGTGTATAAGAACGTGAATGTGCCAGTCATATTGGTTAACGCTCGCCTATGGCCAACGGATTCAGAAGCGAATAAGAAACACATCAAGGATTACAGCATTTACTACATTGAAGACTCAGGCCACTTCCCAATGCTAGAACAACCTCAGCAGTTCAACGCAACCTTGATGAAAGCGGTGAAATCAGTGAAGTAGGGCGGTTGTAATCATCCTATAGATAAAACTAAGGCCTCGCGTGTGTGAGGCCTTTTTGTTCGTTGGAGGTTTTGCTAGATACATTCATTTCAATTTGCGAGTAATGATCGCATCGTTCATTCGTTTATAGTCCTTAAACGATGGCCTCATAGTTATATAAATGCTCTATCAACCACCTCTAGATAAGTAATTAGCACCACTGTCATTAGTAATAGCTGACCGAATCTAGTAGGTGCTTTCTACTGATAATCACTTTAACTATGTGTTTAGGACGTCCTGCTATGGCTAAGAAAATCATATTCATTCATGGTCGCGCTCAAAAGCCCGATAAAGCTCCTCTTCAAGCACTCTGGTACGAGGCTATAGAACATGGTTTGCAGCGAGATTGTGGAGAATCAAGTTCATTACAAGCTTTTAAAGATGTCGATAAACGGTTTGTCTATTACGGTGAACTATCGAACACATTGTTAGAGAAACCAACAGAAGACCCTGCAAGTCGACAGCAAGCGCTGTCTGAACTCAAAAAGTACAAGACAAGCCAGTTCAATAAAACAACGTATAACAAGGTATCCAAAATTGGTTTTCTGAAAGAGGCGTTAGCAGATACTTTTTCGTCACTATTTGGAAAGCTGGGTGTGGCTGAGACACTCATAACGAAGGTCGCGCCGGACATGGCGCATTATTGGTATGAAGATACTTATTTTGGTAGCGATGTCAGGCATAGGCTAATGGTTGAGCTGAAGGAAGCGCTTGATAATCAGGATGACGTGATGATTGTATCGCACAGTCTCGGATCAATGATCAGCTATGACGTGTTATGGAAGTTATCTCACTACGGAGAGTATAGACACGACTATGGTGCGGACAAGAAGGTCAACTTATTGCTGACGCTCGGGTCACCGTTAGGCGATGAAAACGTAAAAGATAGGCTAAAGGGGAGCCGCTTGAAAGATGAGAAGAAGTACCCTTTAAACATTCAGCAATGGATAAACATATCGGCAGAAGATGATTTTATCTCTCATGACAGCAAAATTAGAAATGACTTTGAAGATATGCTCAAACTGGATCTGATACCCGGTGGAATGAAAGATATCCACCCAGTTTATAACCTCAATATTCGCAACGGAGAAAGTAATCCGCATGCTTCCATCGGCTATCTCGTTAACCCTAAATTCATCACAGTACTGGATGAATGGCTCTCTAGTTGATTTGGTTTACCATCGTCAATTGCTTCGCTGCTCGTTCGTTGAAACTTAGATAAAACAAGGCCTCACGCGTGCGAGGCCTTTGTGTTCCGACTAAAACTCAATATTAATCAAGCTTAACGAAAGCTTGGGATAATCGCCGGAATTCCCGGTAGAAGGCCAACCAACGCCATCACGCCACTTAGCACAATAAACATAGTGCCAGGCAACACCCAACGGCTCATTTTACTCAGTTCGCTACTACGTTCTTTACAACCGACTAAGCCTAAGTTATCCAACAGCATGGTGAGAGCCCAACCAAATGCAGGGTTAACCAGTGCTGAAGAGAACACGACAATCGCGGCCGATTGGGTTGTTTTCCCTTCACGCGTCATTTCCATTCCAGCTTCTAGCAATGGAACAAATACCCCAACAATGAGCGCGACACAAAGTACAGGTTGCCAGATAGCTAAATCCATCGGGTAGCCCCAAACTGCGGCGATGATACAGAACAGAGCTGTGAGCAAAGCGCCAGCAGGAATAGGGCGTTTAGCAATCGCCGCTGGTACGATATAAGTACCCCACGAAGACGTAAAGTTAGTACCACCGAGCAGAGAACCGAACGTTTGACGAATAGAAGCCGTGGTCATGGTGTCGTCAATGTTCATGTGTACTTTCTCGGTACGTTCTGGGTAGCTGATCTTTTGGAATACTTGATGCCCTAAGAAATCTGGAGACCACATCGCTACGGCTAGAATTGCAAATGGCAATACCACCATGAAATGTTCAATCGTCGGTAGACCTAACATCCAACCTGTATCTTCGCCCCACCAATACATAGGGTTCATGTTAGGTAAGCCTGGCTCAGTGTGGAAAGCGAATGGGGCGCCCATGGCAAATGCAATCGTACCACCCAGCAAGCAGCTAAGAGGTACAGCTAGCCAACGCTTACGGAAATGCTCCAATAACGCGTACAAAATGATGGTGCAGAAGATCACGACAAAAGCGATGTGGCTCATACCAATTCCTTCAGCCCAAGCGAACAGCTTTTTCACTTGAGAAGCGGTTCCAACAAAGCCGAGGTAGAGCAACAAGCCGCCACACACGCCTTTACTGGTAAGGTTGGCCAACATGCTGCCCCCTTTACTGATGGCTAAGATGAGGCCAAAAGCGCCAATCAACAAGCCAAAGGCCATAGGGTGACCGCCTGCTGCAACCACAATCGGAATTAAAGGAATGAGTGGGCCGTGTGTACCTGCGAGGTTCGCGGTCGGCAATAGGAAGCCAGAGAAAATAATAATGAAAACAGAGGCGATGAGCAGTTCATAACGAACGTTTTCTAGAATGAAGTCTTCATTTAATCCGAGAGCCCCTGCAAATGTGGCAGCAATCGCGCCCACCATAACCACTTTACCAATCGTGGCTGCCATCGCTGGGATGGTGTCTTCTATCTCGAATCGATAATCTTTAAACGGCAAATTAGGACGCCAGCGTTTCGGCGCCATGATTTGTAATTCATGCTCTAAATATTGTTCGCGGGAATCAAATTCCGATCTTGGTTTGTGTTGCTGTTCATAAGTGAGTTCATCCTCATTGGCTTGAGGCTTATCTGCTTGTATATGTACGGACTCTAAAGTACTGCTCATGTTGATTCCTTTCGTTCACACTCTAAGGCGTGTTATTCCAACAAACGTTATTGACTCACGCAGAAGCGCAAACAATGCGTCAACGTATTATTAAAAACTCATTAACATTTAGTTGTTAGTACCTTATACCAAACCCAAAAAAACAAATAGTCTCAGTTAGTTAGACATTAGTCGTAGAGTTGGGCGACTAGTATTAGACTCTGTAGATAGTATGTGTCTGGTTATTTGTAGTCCCTTAATTTCTCCCACGTTCTGCACTTGATAGTGATAGAATCTCCGCATTAGAATTATCGAGAAACTAGGTATTTATAAACAATGTTTATCCATCAGGTAAATGGCATCGATTGGCTGGTAATTACAGCCTTTGAAGAACTGAAAACTATGTTTATCGAAGATGCTGGTCCTATCCCAGCTTACTTCTCTACCGCCAGTGAACTGAGCCTGATTGATCAAGCCAAGCGCAGCTATGGATTTTTGCCTAAACTCCGCGGTGTGATCACCGATACCGGCACGTATCAAAGTGAAAATCTTGAAGAAGATTTGAACCCACAGCTTGCGTGTATAGTGGAAGGGCGTGGCCGGGTGTTTATCTATCACGGCGACTATGTGGCTTTTGTCGATGACGAGCAAACCTTCATTACCCGTATGGACTGAGAGTGATTCAGTGAGTTGAGATCGGCGAATTGGTAAATCGGCGAGTTAGCTCCCCTAGAATTTAAAACTAAAGGATTAATATGATGGCAAAAACGATCTCATTGGTACTTGGCAGTGGTGGCGCAAGAGGCTTGGTGCACGTTGGAATCATCCGTTGGTTAATGGAGCATGGCTATCAGATAAAATCCATCTCTGGCTGTTCAATTGGTGCACTTATCGGTGGTGTCTACGCTGCGGGTAAGTTGGATGAATTTGAAGAGTGGGTTACCAGTATCGACCAATCGGATATGGCTATGATGTTGGACTTTTCATGGCAATCGAGTGGTATCTTCAAAGGGGACAAGATCATCGACACACTGCGTGGATTGATCGGCGAGATTTCAATTGAAGATCTGCCCATCCCTTATACCGCAGTCGCTGCCAACGTCGCCGATGAAAAAGAGGTTTGGCTGCAATCAGGTTCTCTGTTTGATGCCATTCGCGCTTCTATCTCTTTGCCATTGTTCTTCACACCTCATGTTATTAATGGCGAAGCGCTCATTGATGGCGGGGTACTCAATCCCGTACCGATTGCGCCTACCTTTGGTGATAAGACAGACGTTACTCTGGCCGTGAATTTAGGCGGCGAACCTGAAATGGTTCAACAGGAAGTGATACCTGTTTCCCTACCAACAAAAGAGAGTAACTTGCATGAGAAGGTTGTTCACTTTATCGATAATCTCGGTAGCAGTGTAAAAAGTAAAATGAGCTTCAATTTTGCTGCCTACGACATTGCCAACCAAGCGTTTGATGCGATGCAATCGACCATTGCTCGTCAAAAACTGGCCGCTTACCCCGCCGATATTACGCTTGAGATCCCACGTAATGCCTGTGGCACTTTAGAGTTTGATCGCTCACAAGAGATGATAGACAGAGGCTATCATTTGGCACAGGCTAAACTGGGTAACTGGCTTTAATGTATTTGCTGCTGAATGAGAGTATTTATGGAAACTGAACTTAAAGGTCTGGTCACAACAAAAGATGTCATCGTGCTCACCAGTTCAGAAGAGTCCGCCGTATCATGGCTGATAGAGTGCTATCAAGAGAACACTGATATCCAGATTATCGAGAACGCACACCAACTAGATACTGAAGCGATTTTGGCGCAATGTCGAAACAGCCTTAGTGAAAGTAAAAAGGTTATACTTACCGCGCAGTTTCGTAGCCAACTGCCGATCATCAATATCGCTTCATTGTGTAATGAGAAGCGCAAATCGTTGATCAATATTGAGTTATCCGGCTGGGACGAAGAAAAACGCCTTCCTCACTCTTATAGCAGTTTCTAGCTTCTAGCGGTTTATTAGTAACAGCATTCGCTATATAGCAGCCGTTTTAGGTAGCAGACAATGCAAGACCATCACTTCAAATGTCTGCCGCCATCAAGGTGTAAAGTTCTTCCTGTCATGTAATGACTGGACAAAACATACTTGATGCCATCTATTATTTCCTCAAAGCCCGCTTCTGTGGGGATCAGAGCTTTCTGCAGCGCTTTGGTTTTGTATGCCTCATCGTCATGTTCATTAAACTTAATCATGGCTGGAGAGAGGGTATTTACTTTCACCTTGGGAGCCAGCATCGCTGAAAAAGACAATGTTAGGTTGTTGAGTGCAGCTTTACTGGCCGCGTAAGCGATGTGTTTTTTACTGCCTTTTTCCGCAACGTAATCACTGATATGGATGATGTCTGAGGTTTTATCGCCAGACATCAATTGGTCTTTGAGCGTTAAATTGAACAGATAAGGCACGGTGGCGTGAATCGTCATCATCTGGTGCATGATTTGTGATGCATTTTCACTGGGATTGTTCTTGTTCTCAGGTTTCCAGTCGGAAGCGTTATGTATGATGGCTCGAAGTGTCTTATATTCTTGACCAACGTAATGAAGAAAGCCCTCTAGGCTACTTTGTTGATAAAAGTCTACTTGCTGCAAGTCGGCTCCACCATCGCGCAACAGTTGCAGTTGAGGGTAGTCGCTGCGGTAGGTGCCAACTACTTTGTATCCATCCGCTAAAAGTTGCTGCGCCAGTGCGAAGCCGAGTCGCTTTCCCACGCCGGTTATTAGTATCGTTTCACTCATCGTAAAAACTCAGCTCTGGTTTGAGGGTTAGTTTTGAAAATGCCACCGAGCGCGGTTGTTGAGGTTTCAGAGTTTGCATCCATGACACCTCTGGATTTAACGCAATAGTGAGTGGCTTTAATTGTCACGGCTACGTTTTCTGTTTCCACTAGAGTCTGTATCGCGACTAGGATTTGCTGAGTAAGGCGTTCTTGTACCTGAGGGCGCTGAGCAAAGAATCGAACGATACGGTTGATTTTAGACAGCCCAAGAATCTTGTTTTCAGGGATATAGGCCACTTCTGCTAAACCATCGATGGTAATGAAGTGATGTTCGCACGTCGACGTTAAATCTATGTTCGACACCTTGACCATTTCATCAACCGACATTTTGTTGTCTATCACACTGATTTTTGGAAAGTTATTGTAATCTAGCCCTGAAAATATCTCATGGACGTACATCTTTGCAATGCGATGGGGTGTTTCAGCTAGGCTATCATCAGTCAAATCCAGTCCAAGCGTACTGACCACTTCCGTTAAAAGACCTTTGATGCGGTTGTACTTCTGGCTTGGGTTCATTTCGCTCGGTGTCATCGGGGTTTCTAGTCCCTTTTCGAGCAAAGCTTCTCTTACTTTTTCAGCTTCTGTGGTTAGCATTGACTCGCTCCTTATGAGTTAATTTTCGAGCTCTGCTTCATAGCTAAGCGTGAGTGAAACGGAGTCGGCAAAACGTAGGGCATGAGGCTTGTCAATTCTCACTTGAGCGTATCGAACCCATGGATGATCGATACAAATGCCGAGTACGTCGCTGGTTAACTTTTCTAAAAGCAGAAATCTTCCGGATTCGACATGTTGAATGATCTTCTTGCAGATGTTTTTGTAGTTGAGTGCGTTGTCCACGTCATCAGAGAGACAAAGGTTGTTAGCAGGGTAGTGGATCTCTGCATTGATAACGATGTCTTGCTGCTTAGACTTTTCTTCTTCGTTGAAACCGATGAAGGTTCTTAGTCTGAGATTTGTAATGGTGATAATGGCGTTGTGATTCATAACAGTGTCCAATCCTTAGAGAGTGAAGTCAGGTACGTGCTTGTTTTAAGAAAAGATCAGTAAAGCTCACGCGATTAAGAGTTCAGTCGTTCCTTTAGCCGTTCTTTTTTCAGTCATGTAGAGGCTAGGTGAAACTGATATCGAAAGGGATGGTTTCGGTTTTCTGACTTAACTGATCGAAGTTTTCCCAGAGCTGCTGATATGAGATGTCTAGAGTGGGGTGACGTTCTTGTGCGGCAATATCGACTAATGGCCTGAGCACAAAAGCGTACTCGGTGATTTCGCCTCTAGGCAGCTCTACGCCATCGATAACGCCCACTTGATTACCATAAAGGAGGATGTCGATGTCCATCGTCCGTGAAGCATAGGCTTTGGTTTGGCGCTTGCGATCGTTCTCTGATTCGATTTGATGCAGAACCTTAACCAGCTCTGCGACTGGGAGGTCACATTCGAACCCAATGACTAGGTTTAAGAAGTTATCCCCTTTAAAACCGACAGGCTCGCAATCGTAGAAATTAGAAATGTGCAGCGGTGCAAAGCGGTCATGCAATGCTTTGAGAGATTCTGTGACGTGATGTTCGCGGTTAATGTTGCTTCCGATGCTGACATAGACGGTGGCCATAGTTTTCCTTCCTTTTAAGGAACTATACGTCCGACTTGCTATGAAGATCAGCTATGCGTCCTTTTAATGGCAGGACGGCAAAAGAAAATACGGTTCTGTTACAAGTTTTGCCCGTTTTGAGCCCGACAAAAGGGCACCAGTGAGCTAGAAAGTGCCACGAGTCAAAGCTCGGCCTATGAAGGTTCCGGGCATAAATGAACTACAGCTTCCCCCTAAATTAGCATTTACTAGAAAGCTAAAGGTAAATGAAAAAGCCCAAACAAAGGATTGGGCTCAATTCAATCATCATGAAACCATTGTCATGGTGATTATATTCCGATTAATTTCCCCAGATTTGACTTACAAACTCTGGATGGTCAATAAACGGATTACGATTCCCTTGGAAATCATGTACCGCATTATTTCGGTCGATTTCTTTTTGGCTTACTGGATCTTCAGAATGCCAACGCTTTAGCATGGTAAGTAGCCAAGGTTCAAAAACGGTTGTATTGGTTCCATCCAGAACGGCATCAGAGCTTGTAGAGTTCCCTTCCCAATTAGCGATTTCATTTTCATAGCGTGTTGCCATGTAGAAATATGCTCTTGCGAAATCACCTTTAAACTCATCAATTGGCTCAAACACCGTACCTACATAACCAATAGAGTTCGCTGCACTGCCTAACTTAGAACCATTGCTTGATGTGTATGTCGCGCTACTCACCTCACCAAATGGCCAATTACTACGTTTCGAGTTAACGTAGCCGTCAGTGGCAAATAAATGGTGACCGTCAGAGTTCATTGGCTCGACTTTCCCACCAAACCAGCTTTTCGGGAATGAGTGCTCACGGTTGTAGCAATCACCTTCTTTGCTGTATTGACCACATTGGTCGGCCACCTTAGTAAATTGGATTGAATCTGAGCCTGAAGGTTTCTCCGAATACATATCGAGAATCGACCCATCAGTGTCATAGTATGCGTCTAGGTCAGCCTCAGACACTAACGTCCAAATAGCGGTGTAACCCTGACTACTATGATTATCAATAATTTGATATAAGGCTGTTTTTAACGCAAAGCCCACTTTGCCTTCAGCGTCTTTGTAATACTCACCTAACACTGGTGGTTCAGTTGGTGGTGTAGTTGAGCCACCAATCGTAAATTCTGTACTCTGACTTGCTTGGAAATCACCACCAGATGCCACAACGGTCCCGTTTACCGACAAACTGTATGAACCATTCCCCACACTGCAGCACATTCCATCTCCATAAGAGTCTGAGACTTCTAGGGTGTAGCTACCATCCGCTAAACACATTTCCACTTCATTGATGGTGTTACTTTGATAGTCTGAACCAAAATAAAGAGTTTGAGAAACTGAGTTTTTGAGAGACCAACTGGTTTCAGAACCATAGTTATCCGTCACTAGCGTGAGTGCGGCACTTGTGTCATTGCAGCTTTGTGTTGGTGGAGTCTCCGTAGGCTGAAAGTTATCTAAATACACCACTTCCGAGCCATCAAAACCTGCATCATCATAAAATCGTACGCCCACAACGATATCTTTAGTGCTCGTAGCGCTGTACGAGTGAGTCAATGCTTGCCACTGATTCGTTAAACCATTATTCGAGTAGCCTAAATAGCCATCAACAAAAAGGCGAGCTTTCACGTTACCTTCAGTGTGATAAACATCGACAGAGAAATCATAAGTTTTCCCTTGTTCAACACGTATCGTTTGCAGAAAATCAGTATTACTTTGAGTGCCTGTATTCACGGTTACTTGCGCAGAGAAACTGCCGTTATTTACAGGGTCGGTAGAGGGTGATGCCGCAATGCCGGAATCAATTACACTCCATCCAGATGGTACGTTTCCTTCCCAGTTTTCGAAACTTCCATTTTGGATTTGTGCATGCGCATTCGCTGAACAAAGTAATGCAACGCCACTTAGCGTTATTATTCTATTTATCATATAACCTTCTGTTTAATTGGATAAAAATCAACTAAGCTTAGAAAGTAATAAAAAGGCGAATGGAGATAAACATCACATTTATAAATGTAAGTAACATTACTTTTATTAATATATGTGATGTAAAGCAATGTGATATCGACCTGTCTAATGCTTTCACACGCTAGATTATTGAAAAAAGGTTCATCTTGGCTTTCAGGGGAAAGCTGCGATGAACCCAAAATAAGCACTTATCCGCAAGCCCTGCCTATAGTAAATGTAACCTCTACTAAAGTTCGATCCAGCCCTTACCTAACCAACTGAAAATTATGCGCACAATTCAGTTTGGTTCTGATTTCTAGTTTAAGATCGTGCAAGCACATATTGCTTCCGACTCAAGGCTCGTTATTAATCAAGAACTTCCTTTTATTTAGATATTGTTCAATGGCTTAGGGGGCAATATGTTTGTGCGTAAGTGTGATTAAAGGTTGGTTTGTTTTGGATTAAAACATTTAGCTACATTGTTGGAACTCTAGGCCTGAGGAAAAGTAAGGCAAGTTGCAGGGTTTGAAACTGAGTTCAATCCCTCTCTGGCTCACTTTGGGGCGAAATATTTGTTGGTGCAGTTCAGGGATGATGAAGAGCAGCCTCTAGAGACCCCCATAAACCCCGAACAAAAGCGAACTTCATCTATCTCACTGGCAATTTGGTCTTTGTTTTTACCTGACCGAAGGCGAAGCTGGATTCGATAGAAGCAATATTGGGTAGGCGAGTTAATTGCTTGCGGATAAACTGCTCGTAGCTTTTGAGTGACTCGCTCACTACATGCAATAGGTAGTCGTGATTACCTGTCATCAAAAAGCACTCTAACACTTCATCAATCACTTCAATGTGTTGCTCAAAGTCTCGCATGTTCTCTTCAGTTGGCTTTTCAAGTTTTACCAATACAAACACATTCACAGGCAAGCCACACGCTTCTTGGTCAACACTGGCGTGATAGCCACGAATAATTCCTTGCTTCTCTAATGCTCGAACTCGGCGTAAACAAGGAGAGGGCGATAGTGCCACGCGATCAGCCAACTCTTGATTAGTAAGCCGAGCGTTGCTTTGCAGTTCAGCCAGTATTCTTTTATCGATCTCATCCATTGGCATATTCCATCAATATTGAAGTTTATTTGGCAATATTATTGCTCAAAGTGTATGTCTTACTTCGCAAATAGCAATTTTTAACATCTGCGCAAAACTAAAATTAAAGGAGGAACAACAAGCATGGAATGACTTAGGAATTATGAATACTTCAACTCAACTTAGCCCGCTGCGTAAAACCACCAAACACGAACAAGCAGAAGCTCTTGCCATTGAGCAAGCAAAACACTTTGGTATCGACCCAAATAGTGATTACGGCGTCACGCTGATTGAACTGGCGACGACCCTGTACAAAGCTAATACCAAGACACACGATCTTTGGGCATTGACGGTTGATGGCTTATCAGATCTCGACAAGAGCGACCGGATCGCTTGGTTTAACGCTAAACGTTTCTTGTCATTCCAGATCGCTAAGATCCTCGATAACCTGCAGAACCCAATGCGTGCCACTTACCAATCTATCGCGACTAACAATGGTAACTTTGCGTCTAAAGGCGCGTATCCTATCTTCGATAATGTTGCTGCTATCTTCTCTGCAAGTCCTGTTATTACGCGCACTGCGACTTATTTGTTTGCCTGTACCGAGTGGATTGAAGATGCATTCAACGGTAAAGAGCCGCTGCACGATATTTACTCTCGACTGCTAAACCCAACATCAATCTCACTCGCGAATCACATGGTTGACCTTGAGGCAGGTTCTAGAGCTAACGAATATCTAGCATGGAACTTTAACTCTGGGATGGCGGCCATTGATGGGTTGCTGAGCCATTTACTTGGACATGAAGATATTGTCTTGGCCTCGCGCAATATCTACGGCGGTTCTTATCAGCTGTTGGAAGATTGGTTTGGCAAGCCGTCGAATCTGAATGTCGCGGTAGAGTGGGTGGATGGTTACTCTGGTGATGATTTTGCGGCTCGCCTTGATGAGATTGCTGATAAGTACGCAGACCGCCTGGCTGCAGGTAAGAAAATCTACGTTTACCTAGAGTCACCGTGTAACCCACACGGGTACGTGTTAGATGTAGCCAACATCAGTAAGGCTGGTCACTCTCGTGGTTGGGATGTGATTGTTGACTCAACAGTGGGTACACCATTGCTTCACCCTGTACTCAAACGTGATGATGTGATGGAAAGGCCTGATTATGTGATTCATTCCTACACCAAAGAACTGGCGGGTTCAGGCACCACAACCGCTGGAGTCGTGATTGGCCGTAACGAAACCATGTTTGTTCCTAAAGGAGAAGAGGTCGCCTGTACCAAACCCAACGGTGATGAGGTCACTATTCCATGGAACGAAACGTTGTTTTGGAATGTGTATTACATCAAAGGCGCATTCTTAGATGCAGACAAAGCGTTTGAAGTGCTCAATGGCATGAAGACGTATGAGATGCGAGTGGTGCAAAAAACCATTAATACACTGACTCTGGCGAAGATCTTCGATGCTCACCCAGACATCAATGTGTCGTGTCCCGCTTTACCAGACAGCGATAACTATGAACATTGCCAGAACAACATGTACTTGGGGCTACCAGCCGCGCTGTTTACTATCGACATGGAAGGTAACGGCGATCGTGCACCAATCAATCGTGATGGGTTCAAACAGTTCTTCGATATGCTTGAGCCAGCAATCGGCATGCAAGTGAGCCTTGGGCAAACCAATACGGTGGCGCTGTGTCCGGCACTGACCACGCACTCAGAGCTGAGCGACGAGGCGCTTAATGAAGCGGGTATCAAGCCGACGACTATGCGTATCTCGATTGGGTTGGAAGATCCTCGCATGTTCATTGCTCATATTATCGAGGCCGCCAAATTGTCGATTGACCGTAAGCACGCCGACTTCTCATCGAGCTTCCCGAGTAACGACCGTATTGACGAGATCTATATGCAAACCTATATGGATGTACACCAGAGGTTTGTGAAGAGTTTGCCGAAGTTCAGTCAGCTCACTCAGTGACTTAGGTCAGTAATGAAAGCTGCAATAAAGGGTTAGCAAGAAAAGTCAGTGAAGTCGGGTAGCTGTAACCGTTATAGGACAGTCATAACCGCTAAATAGAAAAACTAAGGCCGCGCTTGAGCGAGGCTTTAGTTTTAGAAAGCTCTCACTGTGTAGCTTCATCGAGTGCTATTCAATTGGTGCTTGGAAAGCGACTCTGTTGATGACTTATTACTGGGCTAATACTGAATAACAAAGAGCAAGAGCTCTAGAAAAGGAATGATTTTCGTAAAACGTAAAATTATTCGATTAAGATAGCGTTTAATATCACCATTAAGATCATGTGGTTATGGTTTTTTTGGGTATTGTCATTCTACGTATTTTCAACATGAATGAATTATGAACGCTACTTTCATCCGCGATTAATACCACCTCCTGCATAGTAAACCCATCAAAACAAACTATGACTCTTTAGAGGTTCTTATGAAAAACGTACTTATTGCTACTACACTGGTTCTGGCTTCAGGCTTAGCAACAGCAAACACTTTACCAGCAACGGGCGGATTTAATGGCCCGACGGCTAGCGCTCCTGTTACGGTTGCTCAAGTCCTAGAAGCAAGAGATGATACCCAAGTTCAGGTGACGGGTAACATTGTGCACTCTTTGGGAGATGACGAGTACAAGTTTACTGATGGCAAAAACACAATTGTGATCGAAGTAGAGGATGAAGCTTGGGCTGGTTTGACGATTGCTCCAAATGACAAGATAACGATTGTTGGCAACGTTGAAAAAGATAACTGGGAAGAGGCCACAATTGAAGTTGATAGAATTACAATTGGTAGCTAAATCGAGTAAATGCAGTAGTAACTGAAGCGATAACTTAAACTTCAAAGGAGCTCATTGTGGCTCCTTTAAAGTTTTAGAACTATGACAAATAGAGAACATGTATTTACTTTGTATTCTTGCTCATAGCTCATAGCTCATAGCTCATGACACATAGCTAAGTGCTATAACCGTCCAACATTAATTCAGTAAACAGTCACGTTCTCTAATAAAGCTAGATTATTAGGTAATAGACTGAATTTCTGCTGTACCAACCCATTTTTGTGTTGGGGAGCAAATATAAAGGTGACTCATTTTGGGGAAAACGGTGAGAGCAGGAGCTAACTCATTGACGCAAAAAGTATCTGCTCCATTGGTTGTCAGCATGAAATGGCTCATGTTGAGATTACTCGGCAGAGAGACTCAAAAAGCAGTCGTTAGAGAGCGTTGTAACTCTCTCTGCTCACTCGTTTACTATTTAGGCTGGTGGCCAGTCTTCTTCGCAAGCTCTTGCATAGCCTCGGCAAACGTTGTTGTCCCGCCTTTAGCTTTAACCTGTACCACCTTATACCCCAGATTTTCCAGCGCTTGGCGCTCTGCTAAAACAGCTTTATCATCTGGCTGACTGCCCTGTACTGGCTGATGAATGTAACACCCCTCGAGTTGACCATCTTCGACCAGTTGGTGGTGTTTTAATGCATTGATATCAAAATTCATAGTAAGTCTTTTCGTTTAAAATGGAGAGTCTCTGTGGCAAAGGCCGCAAGTCTTCAGAATTCTATGTTTTGTACCATACGGCATTTTAACCATAAGAAGCTAGTGTAAATACAGTAATTCAAAGGAATGCGACCTTTAAAAGGGCAGTGTAGGTTGAGCTATAGAGAGCGTTTTAGTCTAATAGCCGATTAAGTATCTTGTTTTTTTGCTGCCTCGAAATACCATCTTCATTATTTTCGCACAGAAAACGGATGTGACTACAATTCCACTGCAGATTCCTATGTAGAGAGTAATGTTAAAATCGCTTTTTAAGGTGCCACCAAAATATTTAGCGTCTGCGATTTCGAGGATCAGTAGCAACCACGGGTGGATGAAAAAAATCGCAAAGCTTGTATCTGAAATGGTGTCTAAATATTTAGATTTAAAACTCAATTTTTCAAGAGCTCCATACAGTAAAAAGATGAGGGCAACCTTTTGAATAAAAACAACATCTATCCCATCGTATTCAAAAAATGGCTTGTGTGAATTACCATTGATACCAGTGTGATTTTGATAAATAGACAGCATGACAACGATAAATAGCAACAGAAGTAGTGTCTTACTATTTAAGCACTCAGTGACCTTATCTTTATTCATACACACGCTAATCCCTATCAAATATATTGGCGTAAAATACACCAGAGACTGGAGTGGGTTAGTCCCTTCAACCGCTCGATGAACGAACAGAGACAGTATCGAAAGGAAACAAATAACCATAAGCTGTGACTTAGGCGCTAATTTGATAAAACGCATGTGCATAGGAGCAGATAAGAAGCACAAAAGAACAAAGGGGATATACCAATAGGCAGTGAGGAAGTGCCCTGTAAACAAATACTTTATTGCGGTGATGATGTCTGGATCTGACTGTTCGAACAATACACCATTGCGGTATGCACTTTCCGGGTCAACCATGTTCTCAATAGGATTAAAGTAACCCCAATTAAGGTAATAGAAAGCGAGGGTGGCGATACTTCCGAGAATTAAGTAAGGCACACCAACATTTTTAAATTTCCCAAGAACGAATTTACTGTAGCCATAGCGGCTGTAGAAGACGTGGTAAAACATATAACCTGATATAAAAACGAAGAGCGATGTACCTCCAGTTATTATGTTTTTTAGAATATTTCCAATCTCATCGGTGCTCGATAGTCCGTAAGTATACGAATGTCCCATGACGATTAGAACTATTGTAATTCCTCTAAAATTACTTATCGATTGTAGAAACATATAAACTTCCCGTTTGATTTTAGCGTCGATCTCCCTTTGATTTAACTATAGACCTGATTAAAAGTTATTCTTGCCATTTTAAGAGCATACACAATTGAGCTGCCTAATTTTTATTATGAAGTAGAGGTTTAAACTTTGTTATTGTGTCTTCAGGTGGTAAGAAACTTTAAAAAGTAAATTTTGAAGCTTTATGCCGCTAGGTATTTGTTTTCTAAAAAGCATGGGGAACACAAGGGTAAAAGTAGCAACAAGATTAAAGCGAGATAATTTTAAAAGTAGATAGCTTGGCAGTCGATAGAATGCGCCGAGAATGAAATTCTATTTAACCCGACCTTCTCACTGCGATTGTATTCATTGATAGAGTGGTTAAATCCATAGGCTGTTGAAGGGGCCATATATTGAGTTATGCCCTGTTGTGTAGCCGTTATCCCATCATGGCCGTGACCACAGATAACCTCACGTACGCGATATTTTCTCAGCACGTTCATCACATCGGCATCGTTTTCTAGACGGATGGCTTTCATCCAATCTGCACCGACTGGAATGAGAGGGTGGTGAACAACTACGATAGGGTTGTTGGCCTTTTTTAGCTGTTGTTTTAGCTGAGCCATACCACGGTTATCAATACGCCCAGACCCGAGTGGATGCTGGTCATCGAGCGGCTTGAAGCTTGAGTCTAGGAACAAAACTTCTCGTCCACAGATAGTGGCTTTATCAGTGACGAAAATTGTCGATCCTTTTAACTCTGTACGCATTAGTGAAGAGTCATCATGGTTGCCGGCAATGGCGTAAATAGATTTATCGCTAATGTGTCGCCTAATGAACGCTTCTAATCGAACGTAGTCGCCGTGTTTTGGATTACAACATATGTCACCAGTCAGAAAGATGGTCTTACATTTTGTGTCTTCATTGACGTATTCCAGTGCTCGACGCAGGTTCTCATAGCTGGATTTATCTGAAAGGTGACAATCACTGATTTGGTATACGGTGTTCATTGTTATAGTCCGGTCATTCCATACACACCGTTTACGGTGAATTAAAAATGCCTGCAAATTGGCAGGCATTCATTGGTGTTAGTTAGCTTTTGATGCGGTGTGGTGTTCAATCATGAAGGCAATGGCTTCATCGCTTAAGCAAGATTTACTGACGTATTGGCGCTGTTTGCCGACATGAAGGATAAAGCCGAGATCGGTCTGCTCAAGCTGGTCGATGTCACTCCAAGCGATAGTGTTGGTCGCTTTATGGTTTTTATAACTCACACCGTTCGTGTCACCTTGAAAGACTATTTTGCTGCCAGCGCCAGAGCTGATTCTTTGTCGCCATAACCACCATGTTCTTTTACAGTACACACTGAACGCTTCAATGACACTCAAAACAATAAAGAACCAGCCAACGTAACCGTTAGGTAATAGTTCAAACTCCAGCAGAACCACACCAAAAATTAGAAACAGTATGCCTTTCAAATAGGCTTTGGGAAATTGAGTCGGAAGGCTAGTTTGATCATAACACTCTGCGAAAAACGTTTTGTCGAGGGTGTATTCTGTGGTGAAACCGGGATCTTTAGACATGTCTGGCTACTTTAATGTTTTCTGTGAATGGGTTTACTAAGCTGCGTTCTTGCAACGTTAGTATTGTATCGCTTCTCATGGCTTATCTTTAGCTATTTTGGTTATCTTTTGTAAATCGATAATACCAATGGATGTACTTTCGCCATCGCTAACTTGCTGCTTAAACAGGTACTAAATGATGTTCATAAAGGCGATACTGAATTAGCAAAGCAGTGATTGAAGTCGTTTTGTTTAGAGCTAATGAAAAAGCCTGTAGCGAGACTTCAGGCAAAAACACATAGCGACCAGGTCGCGGTGGAGTTTGTGTGTCATCTATTGCACTTAATTCTGGCTGATTCCTCAATTGTTAAAACTGCTGCTCTATTTTTTTGAACAACAAGTAGAGGTTTTCTATAGTTAAAGCAGTAAAGAATAATACTAGGGCAGTACTGAATTCATCATAAATTTTTTCCACTTCTGAGCCACTGACGTTCATTTGTTAGGCTAGGCTTCTTACTTGATCTAATTCATCGCTGCCTCTTTCTGGAGGATTGCTGATGCTTTTGGTCTTCAAATCGTCACTTCGTTATTGTGTAACTTTAGTCATATTTCTTTGTCCTTTGTTCAGCGCTTTATCGTCGGCTTCTCCTCTGAAAGTTGGTGTCTATCCGTGTCCTCCATTTGTGATTAGTTCGATGGAAAATGAATGGAACGGCCTGAGTATTGAACTTTGGGAGAGAATTGCAAAAGAAATGGACGTTGAGTACACGATAGAAAACCACCGCTTGGATGACTTACTCAATGCGATTGAAACCGAGCAAATCGACATCGGCGTGTCTTGCATTTCAATCACGCCAGAGCGAGAGATTTTTGCTGATTTTTCCCATTCCTTTTACGAAACTCACCTTGCCATTGCAGTGAAGAAGCAGGGTTATCTTCATACCTTACACGCTATATTCTTGAACCCTGCACTGTGGATTATCATTGGAGTCATCGTGATGATCTCAGGAGTGATTGGAGCGTTTTTCTACTTATTGGAGCATGGAGAGAACGAAAAGCTTTACTCGATGAAAAGCCGGACTGGCCGTTGGCTAGAAAGCTTCATACTGGGTTTACTTTTCATCACTCGAGGTCCATTCAATTACTTTGAGTTTAAGAGCCTAACTGGACGAATTGCCACGGTGTTTATTGGCGTATTTAGTATGCTTTTTATCGCCAGTATTACTGCTGTGTTAGCCAGTAAACTGACTCTAAGCCAAGGCTCTTCCCATATCAAAGGTGTGAATGATCTTGCGGGTGTGGAGGTGGGTGCCAAAATTGCCACGACGTCTTCTCTGATGCTCACAAGTTTCGGTATTCGACACAAGAGTTACATTGATATGCCAAGGCTATTAGCAGCTTTAGAGGATGGCGAGGTTGAAGCGATTGTCGCTGATGATGTGGTGCTCAAATACATGATTGGTAATGGTAGGGTAGGCGGGCAATTTGAGGATTTAGAGGTGCTGCCTTATCAGTTAGAAAAGCAAAATTATGGCTTTATCATCACTGAAAACAACCAGTACGAAGAAGAGATAAACCGAGCACTATTGAAAATTCGTGAGTCACGGAAGTGGCGCAAAATACTGGTCGAATACTTTGCGGATAAGTAGTTTAAGTAAATTAGATACACCAGGGCTTCTAAGCTCTTTCTGCTAGAGTTGCTCAGAACCAGCGGCTTTATTTTTCTTGAAGTACTTGAATACTGTCCAAACCAGATAAGCCGCAACACCGACAATAAGTGCCGAACGAATTAAGATAGGAGCATCATGCTCAAGTTGGCCTACATGCGGCACAATACTGGCAAACAATCGACTTGTGAAAAGCAACCCCATTACTAACATTACAATTTTATTCATGTGACTTGCCATTCTATTAGGTGCGTTACACAGAACAAGCTTTGGGCATTTGACACTATCAATGCGACCAATAACGGTTCTGCTCGGAAACAAAAGCATGCGCTTCTCAAGAATAGTCGTCAATGCAATATCCGCTTAAAACCAGTAAGCTAAAGTTTCGTTTTTGGAAGAGGTTTGTTCTGCCGGATACAGCTATAAAGCGAAGCGTATATGAGTGGAAATGGGTTTAAAATATTTATGTCAGTGTCTCTTAGATTGCCAGCGAATTGAAAGCAGGGATTGATTGACGAAAAAGTTATTATCTTTGAAGTATACAACTTATTTGAAATTATTAACTTCAAAGATAACATTGCTCATGAGTTCATGATTATTCGGAATTTATCTCGTCGAATATATTTTTTCCACAATAGATAAGTCCATACAAAAAATGAGGTTATGATCAAGGTTGGTATACATTATACCAACTTCACCAGTGTTGAAATCAACAGACTTTGCGACTCTAGAAAGCCTCACTTTGTTGAGTGAAAAGGTACAGGGAGTGGTTGATAGGAATAACCAGATCGCCGTCGCTATTGAAGAGCAAGTGAATGTCTCAGAAGAGATTAACCAGAATATTCTTTCCATCCATAGTAAAGCTGAAGCTTCACACGAACTAATGGAAGACAGTAAAAAGCAGTATGAACAAAGTGTACTTAGCTTGAATGAGTTAAGAAAAGGAGTGGCTCGATTTTAAACTCATAGAGTGAGTGACTCGCTACTTTGATGAGAGGCTAAACTGTGAATTCAGATTTGAACTAGTTTTAGCTTTGCTCGCAAATATAAAACCTCGCAATTGCGAGGTTTTTTATTTTTGTTCGGTTGAGCTTACTTGGATGGGGCATCTTAACAGCCAGATCAGATGCCGGGTTAAGTCACTGCGCTAAATTAACTGGCCGTCGCTAGTTCAATTGTTGGTACTACATATGAAGGGTTGGGCGTGACGGCTCATTTCGTTCTTCAGATCTTGTTCATACTGATCTAGCCAGGCATAACGTTCGCGATACAACTTACGCTTTTGACGTTTTAGAGCTTCAAGATCTTTCCTGTTCGGGTTTGTCGGGATACTATAAAAATAGTCATCATGCAGCTGTCCATCGTGCTCTTCCCACAGACTGTTGTATTTAAGGCTGATGTCTTTGTTTTTCTTACCGTAGCGTAATGAGTTCGACACATGACCAGATTCTTTTACCGCATAGATATTGTCGATACCCAAGTTAATAGCGAGCAGTCGTAGTGTTTCTACCATGAAGGATTTAGGCCTTAAACCGTAAAAAGCTTTGGTGAATGTGCGGCTAAATCCATTGTCATTGGCGCCACCCTGTATACCGCCGATGTAGATGTTGTTGTCGAAAACAGTAAACGAAATGGTATACATTTTTTCGAGTTGAGAATTGGTCAATGAAACTGTGAGTTCACCTTCTTTTCTCGCGTTTCTTTCAAAGCTGAGATTAACTAGATAAACGTTGTCATCTATCTCAAGTTTTAAAAGATTGAGCCTTTCGTTATAGATTTGGTGTCTAGCTTCTGTTGCGAAGGTGTTTTCAAACCAGTCGTAGTGTTTGGATAAGATATCGATCTTTTCTTTATTGCTAAAGCCAGTACATAAGTAGGGAGTGACAAATTTAGAAAGGAAGTTGGGTTGCTTGATAAATAACAACTTTCTCTCTTCAGAGTTGAAATTATCACTCATTTTTCGAGTAGCTGAATAATAAAACAGGGCTCGAATAGTAAACTTAACTATCGCTTTGTACTTACCCTTATTTTTATGGGTATTTGCTTCAATCCCCATGCGAACGACATTCATAATCACCTCAAAGAAGAAGGATTGCTCGAACACAGTCGTGTCATGAACCCTCCCAATAATCTCACCAATAACAAGAAAATGATGATAGTGAAAAAGGTGATTTGGGTAAGTATGGATATGTATAGCTATGTAACTCAATCAGTTACTTAGCGTTCAGATTTTGGGCAGATGTGTTTGTCGCTTTAGTGGGAAGGGGTATGGGTATCAATGTTATTTATTGGAGGCGCTTGCTCCTAAATCAAAAATGCCACTACAAATATGCAGTGGCATTAGAACGATAACAAACTATCACTTTGCTTAAACCTAAACTTTAGTTCTTATATAAACTATAGTACTTACATAAACTAAAGTTCTAACAGTTTGGCCAGTTCACGCTCTTCGAGAAGCTCTTCAATGCGTTGACGAGTCTTAGGCGTTTCGGCTTGCGCTTTAGTCGACTTACCTGCTTTTTTGCTTCGGCTCGTTTTCGCTTTTTCCTTAGTCGTCATCGTAACCTTCCTTGTGTTTTCTGTGTTACAGGTTGCACGTCTCTTTTAGTGCCTTGCCCGCTTTAAATGCTGGCGTCTTTGATGCAGCAATCTGAATCTCTTCTCCGGTTCGCGGGTTACGACCAGTGCGAGCTGCTCGAGAGTTAACTTTAAAGCTACCAAATCCAAGGATCGATACGTCATCACCGTTAGCAAGCGAAGTAGAGATACCTTCAACTAGCGCATTTAGTGCTGTGCCTGCTTGGTCTTTTGAGATGTCTGCAGAAGTCGCGATGTGTTCAACTAATTGAGATTTGTTCATAATCTATATTCCTTATTGAGTACGGCTGGCGTCTACCTTTAGCACCTAGCTTATGCGATCTTATCAACAGCAACTGAAATAATGTCAGTGATTGGGTAGAGCTTTGTAAAGTAACCAACAGAATTGACTATAAAAGCATCTGCCGGTTCAATCAATGCAATTCATTGATTATTATTGGTTTATAGACATGTTGCCCAAATTTACGTGAGAAAAGAGCATTAGGGTTGCCCGATCGATTCATAATCCAAATTGAGGCTGTCATCTATCACGTTGACAAACGAAACTGCACAACAAAGAAGCCCAGCTTAATTGCTGGGCTTCTTTGTTGTGCAGTCAGAGCGATTTGTTCATTCAGAACTATTTAGTAATAAAAATTTGTTCTGTTTCTAGTGATGTCATCGTGCGAACTTGACGCCAAATGTAGTAGAAAATACCTAACATCATCAGCATGCTTGGGATAGCGATTGCTGGGTAGCTGTAAAGTGTCAGCTTGCCAAGTTCTTCATTAAAGGCAGCGGTGCCAGCAGGGCTTGTCACAATCCAAGTCGCTAGGAAGTAGTTCATAGCTGAAGAAAATGCGAAAGTACTCGCGAATAGGTAGTTGGATGTCATTAGGCAACGATCAAACTGAGCCTGCTTACCAAACTGCTTCAAGCGCTCTTCTATAAGAGAGATATTTAACAGAGCTGGCGTGAAGATAACTTTTTGGATAAACGGATAGCGAGTGAACGTTGAGCCAAGTACCGCTAAACCAATTAGACCAGGAATTAATGCTTCTTTTAGTGCTAACCAACGAGTGTCTAGTTCGAAGAAACCAATACCGCCGGTTAATAGCACGCTGACAAAGCCGAGCGCAGCGATGAAGTTGAACTTCTTATTGCGGATTAACTCCATGCCACCATAAGCAATAGGGAAGGCAAGGGCAACAAGCAAAGCTAAGCCCGTTCCTAGGTGCTCATCTCCGCTGAATTTCATTAAGATGAATGAAGGAAGAAGGACGTTAAAGACGACTTCGAAAAGAGGACTCGATTTTTTATTTTCTGTACTACTCATAATTTCTAAATACATTATGTTATGGATTTATTCTCAGGGATTGTTGTTTACCTCGCCCAAGATGTAAAGCCTTAAGGTATCATGCAGTGTAACGACATGTGACATCAACGACATCTATGAGCCTATTTCACGTTCGATTCAGGGCTTTACTTGTCCTATTTATCAGCCTCTTAGCAGCTTAATATCATGGTGTCGCAGCGTTTTGGTTAATTGCGCTATATTCGAGATACTATTTTTTTAAGCAGATGGATCATCTCTTTTCGTTCATCCGGCTCTAGTATGTTAAATAAATATTGAAAGAACGACGGCTACTTTGGGCGGGTCGTCGTTCAATCAAACCAAGACGTTCGAGCTTATTCAAGGCTCGAGTTGTAGTCGAGTTTTCTACCTTGGATTTCTGAGCTATTGCTCGTTGAGTTATTCCTTCCTGTTCCCATAAACACATCAAGGTGGGGCAAAGCGCGACAGTTAATCCATGTTTTTTAAGCTCAAAGTCAAATCTCTTTGCTGTGCTGTTTGCGATTACATGGATCAACCAACAAGCGGTGTGCTCGCTATCAAGTATTTTAGTCATTGATTCATTCCGGTGTACCAAATTACACCTATTTTTATTTACGCTAATGCAACCAGAGTAACGGTAAGCATTGCAGCTAAAGTAAGTACGGACAACGCTCGCCATTGCGAAACAAATGCTACGCGGCCATCAAATTGCATTCGTGTTTGAAAACCAGTGATCATTGCCCAAGTTAATGGCTTTGAACGTAATTTGTAGAATAGAACGGCAAAGATGTGTATAGCAACCAGAGCCGGGAGCACTTTTACCATGGCTAGGTGGATGTTTTCTAGCAAGGTAAAAACTGAATCATTCAACCAGATACTTGCATAGGGTAAGTGATCAAGAAGGCCAGCTAAGGCTAAGCCAGAAACACATTGAAAGAATAAAGCTGATAGTAGCGTCACAACCATCCAACCCCCAGCAGGGTTGTGACCAGGTTTAGCACTTTCTTTTCCTAGTAAATAGCGAACCACTGATTTTGGGGATCGCAAAAATTGTCTGAATCGGCTCGTTTCGCTACCAACCCATCCCCAAATTAATCGCCAGATAATTAAGGTAATCAGTGCTAGCCCTAGTTGAACGTGGGGACCATTGCCTGAAATGCCAGACGCCATTAACCCGATGAAAAGCGCTGCTTGAGCCCAGTGGTATAGGCGAGTTGATAGATCCCAAATTTTCATAACGTCATTCTCTCTGTTGTATTTATTTACTTAGCATCAATTTGACCTGCACTAATTTACACAACAATAGTTGCACGTGCAACTATTGTTGTGTAAATTAGGTTCATCAAAGCAAGACACTACATAGAAACGAACTATTGAAACTAGACAACAAAAGCTAAACGTAGCGGAGAGAGATATGAACAAGATAATGACGGGCCTACTGTGTACTACAACAGTTCTACTCAGTACCTATGCTACCGCTGAACAAGGCGATGATTTACCCGATTACTCAAACCAAATTGAACAGCGTCAACACGCATTTACGCAAATCGAAACCTTAGTAGAGAAAGCCAGCGACACTTTAGATGGCAATGATACGAATTGGCAGACACTAGAAGAAACGAGCTTAGAGCTAACGAGTCACAGCCAATCATTGCTGACGTTATTTCCGGAAGGCAGTCACGAGGGGAGTAAAGCAAAAGAGAGTGTTTGGAGGCAACCTGAAAAATTCCATCGTCTGTTAACACAAATGGACCAGGGGTTTCAGGAGCTTTTCCAAGGCAGTCAACAAGGTGATGTATCGCTTGCGGAATCAGGATTAGAAGCAGCACAAGATACTTGCAAGAGCTGTCATCGCTCATACCGCTCACGTTGGTAACACAGGTTAAACCGCTCAATTAACTTAATCGAATTAAGCTAACCAAACACATTTATTCGTCTAAGCCTTATTAGCGATTGGCTTTTCTCGTAGGTAACACCCCAAAAAACAGGCTGATAAATATAAAGCGTGCTGTATAAATAATCGATGGTTCAATAGTCCACTCATTAAAAATATCTGTTTTTATAGGCCAGTAATTTAAAGAATTTCAGCAATCTAAGTATTCGAGTATAAATATTGACTTGAGAGGAAGTGAAGATTCTATTTAGTTAGATTTGAGATAAATAAAAAGAACTGAACGTCATACGTTTAGTCCTTTTTATTTTGAGGTTTACAGCATGCCGAGAAAATAGAGCGCAATCAATAAGTGCTGCAGCCAAAAGGTTGCCTGATCTCATTTGGCGTAGAGGGGGGTGATATTTACTCGATGAATGTGCCCCTATACGTGCCCTCGTTCACATATATCAATAATTCAATTCGTTAGCCGGTTTCTTAATTTATTTTAAGGCGTAAAATATATCGCGCTTGCAAGCCGTTTTGGCAACAAACTTGTTGCCACGGACTTTTATTTCCAAATTATAGGTTTCCTATGTTCAAGAAACTCTCGCTTAAAAATAAGCTGGCGATTTCAGCCAGTATGGCCATTATCCTGGGGGGATTTTGGTTGAGGCACTGTCTTTTCGTGCTTCATTGCAACGACTAGATATTGAAGTTGAACAGCGTTTAGAGGGCGCATCGGCTTCTTACAATCAATATGTATCGGATTGGATCTTATCCAAAGAACGTGCGCTGACCTCTTTGTCGCATGAGTCTAAGCAAGAAAGCTTGGTGACTCACCTAAAACAGGTTCGTGATTCTGCCTCTTTTGATAATGTCTTCTTGGCATTTCCTGATGGTTCGCAAAAGAACGCGAACGGAGTAGTACTGCCGCCGGGCAATGATGATCCTCGTTTGTGGGGCTGGTATACCAATGCGGTTGCCAATCCAAGTAAGGTTTTCATGGATAACCCTACGGTTGCAGCGGCAACGGGAGCGAATGTAGTGTCTCTGGGCACTGCAATGCAACTGCATGGCCAACAGGTAGTATTGGGCGCGGATGTTGAAATTACCGACATTCTAAATAGCCTTGAAAAAGTAATCCTTCCGGGTGAAGGTTACATGTTCATCGCGACCAATAAAGGTACGGTCTACACGCATGCTGACACTAAGTTGTTGAACAAGGATATCAGTTCACTTGGTTTGAATTTTTCAGATGTGCAAAAGGCATTGGTAAGCGGTAAGGACATCTCTATTGAGTTGAAAGGTACCGACTATGTGCTATATGCGCGCGCAATTGATGGAACCAATCTAATTACGATTAGCGTGGTGAATCATGACTCTTTAGTGGCGCCACTCTTTGACGCTGTTATCGGGCAAGTGTTGGTGACATTGCTAGTGGTTGTGGTTTGTACGGTACTATTTAACTTACTTTGTACCATTCTATTCCGTCCACTAAATCATGTGTCTCAAGCTCTGGCGCAAATCGCTAACGGTAGTGGTGATTTAACTCAACGTATTCATGTTGAAAATCAAGACGAAGTAGGCGAGTTGGCTCATAACTTTAATACCTTTGTGGGCAGCTTACAGCTGTTGATTGGTCATATTCGTGGGCAGTCAGAGCAGTTAAATAGCCAGTCAGAGCAAAGTGCTCAACGTGCGAACCGTTCTGTGGATGAGCTTAACCACCAACAGCAAGAAATCACTATGGTTGCAACGGCAGTCACTGAAATGGCGAGTGCAACGCAAGAGATCGCATCGCATGCAGAGCAAACGGCAAAAGCAGCGCAAGACTCAGCGGCGAGCACCAACAGCGGTCATGCACTGGTTGTCGACACTAAAGGTTCCATTAACAACCTAGCGAATGAAGTGAACGAAGCGGGTAGTGTAATTAGCGATCTGAATAAACACGCTCAAGAAATCTCGACCGTATTAGCCACTATTCAAGGCATTGCGGAGCAAACGAACTTGCTTGCTTTGAATGCCGCTATTGAAGCCGCTCGTGCTGGTGAACAAGGTCGTGGTTTTGCCGTAGTAGCTGATGAAGTTCGTGTGCTTTCTCAACGCACTCACTCTTCAACGGAAGAGATCAAGGCAACGATCGATGTTCTACAGCGCACAACAGCACAAGCCGTTGAACTGATGGAAACAAGCTCTAAGCTAGCACTACATTCTGTAGAAGATGCAGACCGAGCTTCTCTCGCGCTAGAAGAGATCAATACGTCTGTTGCCTTGATTAGCGACATGGCGACTCAAATTGCGACTGCAGCAGAAGAGCAAACACACGTGACGGGTGAAATTACCCAAAACATTACGACCATTAAAGATGTCACTGACCACTTGGTTGTGGGCGCACAGGACAGCTTAACTGAGTCAAACGAACTTAAAAGCCAAGCCGCTGGTTTAAGTGACAAAGTGGCTACTTTTAAGCTTGCTTAAGCGTCTAATGGACTGATGCCTGATCAGTCTGCTTGCGTTAAGCAATAAGCCAAAGCGACGTACATTACGTCGCTTTTTTTGTATTTGTTAGTAATAGAACTCTTTATCAATCTGTTTCTGAGAACTCTTTCAGCGCACTTATTGCTGCATCAGCTTTGTGCTTCTGGACGAAGATATGATCGTGATAATAACCTGCAATCACATTGGCACTGATGCCGTACGAGCCTAGTTTAGTCGCAAAGGCGGCTGTTAGCCCCACGGCTTCTAGGCTCGAGTGTACCGATAAAGTGATCATGCTAAACACACCGTCGAAACTTAACTGCGCTTGAGTCGCCACTTTTTCTGTCAGCACCAAAGTTAACCCTTCTCTTTCTCGAAAGGTCGCCATAGGATTGAGATGGACATAGTCGGCTAGTCCTCCCTCTACTGTACAAAAAACATAATCACCTTCAATGAGCTCAGGTGACATGGACTTCAACAGAATGTCTAAATCGGTAATGGCGGTCATCATTTTCCCTGCTTAATCGCGTTTGTTTAGGGTGTTGGGTAATGTAGCCAAGATAGAGATAAGCTGTCGGCGAGTACAATTAATAATATTTATTCACTATAAGTACGACTAATCGTATGTGATTTTGATGCTGCATTTTTTAGTTTTTTCGGGATTTTTGGTGTGTGATATGTCAATAAAGAAGATCATTTCTCTTACATACACCATTTTTAACCAACCATTCGACTTTTGTTAAAATTAGAGCTTTTGATCAAATTATATAAAATGTGATTGCATAAGCTTTTCAAAATAGTTTGTTCCAACTCGAAGTTCTTAGTGTGAGGAATGTAAATTAATAAGCAATCTCATTCGTACTGTCTTAGGTTGAATTTGTAACACTGTTGCTTCACGTATTGAGCGTATAACGCTAGCTGTCTGCATTTTCGTGTTTGTCGTAGGTAACAACCAACAAACCTAAAATATCAAGGAACAAGCTATGTTAAAGAAAGTATTAAGTTGTTGTATTACAGCCACATTTGGTATTTATTTCGCATCAAGTTTGGCTCAAGGTTCGGTTTTAAATTCGACTGAAAACTCACAACAACCTATTGCTCCACTGATGTTGGCTTCATCAGATGATGCGATCACCGATCGCTATATTGTTGTATTGAAACAACCGCAGATGCTAATGAATGATGCGGTTGGATTACAGCAGTTCACTCAACAAACGGTGGGTCAGATGGCCAATTCGTTTTCAATCAAAACAGACGATGTTTTTGATAGTTCCATTATTGGCTTTGTGGCAAATCTAGACGCACTTCAATTAAAGCAACTCAGACGTGACTCTCGCGTTGAATACATTGAACAAGACCAAATACTCAGTATCGATCCTGTTGTTTCAAATGAAGCCGTCCAAAGTAACGCGATTTGGGGTTTGGACCGAATAGACCAGAGAAGTCTTCCTTTGGATCGAAACTATAATGCCAATTTTGATGGTTCTGGCGTAACGGCTTACGTGATTGATACGGGCGTTAATAATAATCATGAGGAATTCGGCGGTCGCTCGGTTTCTGGCTATGATTTCGTAGATAACGATGCTGATTCGAGTGACTGTAATGGGCATGGTACCCACGTTGCAGGAACGATTGGCGGCAGCCAGTACGGTGTGGCTAAAAACGTTAACATTGTTGGGGTAAGAGTACTTAGCTGTTCGGGTTCAGGAACTACATCTGGCGTGATATCTGGTGTGGATTGGGTAGCGCAAAATGCATCAGGGCCTTCAGTCGCCAATATGAGTTTAGGTGGCGGGCGTTCAACTGCATTGGATAGCGCGGTACAAGGTGCAATTCAATCCGGAGTGAGCTTTATGTTGGCGGCGGGTAACTCAAATGCCGATGCGTGTAATTCATCGCCGGCTCGTGTACCAAGTGGTGTGACGGTGGGCTCAACAACCAGCTCTGATTCGCGTTCAAGTTTCTCGAACTGGGGCAGCTGTGTTGATCTATTCGCACCGGGATCTCAAATCAAGTCTGCTTGGTATGATGGCGGCTATAAAACGATTAGCGGAACTTCCATGGCGACACCACATGTTGCCGGCGTTGCTGCCTTGTATTTACAAGAAAACAACGGCTTAACACCGCTTCAGCTTGCAGGGTTACTGAACTCAAGAGCCTCGGAGAATAAGGTTTCTGACACAAGAGGAACCACCAATAAACTGCTGTATAGTTTGACTGATAGTGGTTGTGAACCGGATTGCGGTGGTCCAACACCTGGACCAGATCCAGATGGAAAACTAGTTTCTGGCGTGCCGGTTAATGGACTGAGTGGCAGCCGAGGACAAAAGGACTACTTCTACATAGACTTAGAACAGGGCCAACAGCTGACAGTGGTCACCATTGGTGGCACAGGCGATGCGGATCTGTATCTACGTTTCGGGGATAAACCAACGCTTAGTACGTGGGACTGCCGACCTTACCGATCGGGCAACAGCGAGACGTGCACGGTGAATGTCACCCAAAGCGGCAGATACCACGTTATGTTGAATGCATACTCGGCTTACAGTGGTTTGACGCTCCAAGCAAACTTTTAAGTTTAGGTTTTAATGATGGTTTCAAAAGTTACTCACTAGTTTGGTAAGTTTAGAAGCCAGATAGCCAAAGCCCACCTCGTTGTGGGCTTTTTGGGTTTGTAGCAGGCAACAAAAGGATATGACGTTGTTTTCTTAGATTGATAAGCAGGAATTCACGCTACTTAAACGAACTTTCGACTACGTCTCAGAAAAACCTGAAGTTTGTATGCTAGATTTATTAGTGATACACAACTGGAGATATCGATGATCTGGCTTTCGGTGAAAGTACTACAGATTGGACTTGTCTACGGATACAGGAAGTATCAACAAACAAAAAGAGCTCCAGTGTAGGGGCTCTTTTCTTTTGCTTTTCGAATAACCTCATCTTATGTTGAGTAGTAAGGAAATAAAAACCGGTTCTGTCCGGTTTAATAACGAGTAGCTAAATGAACCTCCTTAATATCACCTCACCGATAAGCGAAAGTATGTTGAAAATTGAACCCATTACACCTCACATTGGCGCTCGTATTCATGGATTAAACCTAGCGGATTGCAGTGAAAGCGAACTTGATGATGTGTATAAGGCACTTGTTACTTATCAAGTCATTTTCCTAGATGAGCAAAGCCTTTCGCCGGAACAACACTTGGTGCTTGCAAAGCGTTTTGGTGAGCTTGAACCCGCTCATCCTTTCTTCCCACGTGTAGAACAAGTACCGCAAGTCAGTGTGATAGAAACCACTCGAGGCAATGCGCCAATGGAGAGTTATTGGCATACCGATTTAACCTGGCGCAAATTGCCATCGAAAGCCTCTCTATTACATGCTCAATATATACCGGATGTCGGTGGCGACACGATTTGGTGTTCGATGACCGCAGTGTTTGATTCATTAGATGAAAGCATGAAAGATAAGCTAAGAGGCTTATCGGCAACGCATTCATTAGTCGCGTTTGAAGGTATTGAATCGGATCAAATCGAGTTAGATTGGCATAAGTCACTGCTGAAAACCGCGCAAGAAAATCCGCCAGTGGTACATCCCTTAGTACAAGTTCATCCGGAAACAGGCAAAGAGACGTTATACATCAACGAGCAATTTACCCGTTATATTAATGAACTCAAACTTGAAGATAGTAATTCACTACTTAGCCAGCTGTTTGAAATTGCACGACAACCAGAATATCAAGTGCGTTTCAAATGGAACAAGGGCTCAATGGCGATATGGGACAACAGAGTCACTCAACATTATGCTGTGATTGATTACGGCGATACACCACGGAAAATGCATCGAGTAACAGTGACATAACGGTAAGCTGAACACAGTTATCAAAGGAACACCGTGCATGCCCATCCCTTGAACCAAACTCTCGTACTTAAATTTAAGTGTCGGCAGGGTGCATTATTTATCTACGCTTAAAAATAAAAACAAATGCGTTGGTACATATTTGATTGAAACCTCACTGCTCGGAGGTGATGTGTAATATAATTGGCGCCAAAATATAAGTATAAAAACTAAATCATAGAATTAATAAACGTCAGGGCTTAGAGAACAAAGTATTTCGTATGAACGCGATTCGTAAAGTTTACCAATACGCAGAACCGAATCTAACCCTCGTGGGTTGGATGGGCTTTGTCGGCTTTCCAATTTACTACATTGTGTGGGAGTTTTTGTTTCCACAACCCTACGAAAACTTAGCGCTTCGCTTGTTTTGCTCGGTATTGTTCTTTGGCATTATATTTCGCAATCGTGTCCCATTTGAATGGCGCAAGTACCTCCCGGCTTATTATCAAGTCGCTGTAACTATCTGTTTGCCAGGTTTCTTTTTCTACATGCTGCTAATGAATAATTGGTCTAACGTTTGGGTTATGTCATTCATGTCGGCCATTTTCCTCCACATTTTATTGGTGCACGTCACCAGAGTGATGTTTGCACAAACCTTTGCCGGTATTGGGATTGCGACCTTGTGCGCTTGGATTGCACAAGGCTTCTACCTCGAACTCACAATGGATTGGACGCACGTGCCAATCTTTTTGTTTATCTACTTATTCGGCAACTTGTTCTACTTCCGCAATCAGGTGGAACATGAGAACAAGGTATCATTGGCGAAATCTTTTGGGGCTGGCATTGCCCATGAGATGCGAAACCCTCTAAGTGGTTTACTGACCTCTATTGATGTTATGCAATCCATATTACCGAACCCTAAAAGTGGTGATCACAAAGGGCAATATGTTTTAAGCAGTGAAGAAGTTATACAGTTGCGTGAAGTGGGTGATGAAGCGATGGAGATCATTCACTCCGGTAACGAAACGATTGATCTGTTGCTGACTTCAATCGATGAAAACCGAGTATCTCGTTCTACGTTTAAGAAGCATTCAGCTCAAGCAGTGGTTGAGGACTCGATAGGCAGCTTTAATTACAAACGCGCGACAGATAAATTAGCGATATCTTTAGACGTACAGAGTAACTTTGAGTTCTTAGGTAGTGATACCTTGCTGAAGTACGTAATGTATAACTTGTTTAAGAACGCGTTCCATCATCGCAGCCCCGAAGATTTTCATATTCATGTCACAATGTGCAGTGATGAAGTGACCAATCAAATTATGGTTACTGATAACGGTTCGGGTATCTCAAGTGATGTGATTCGACGCATTTTCCAAGATTTTTATACCACGGGCCAATCGGGAAATTACGGTTTAGGTTTGCCATTTTGTCAGAAGGTCATGCGCTCGTTTGGTGGTGAGATTAAATGTCAGTCGGAAGTGGAACAATGGACTCAGTTTACGATGACGTTCCCATCTTTGGCTTCAAATACAGTGAAAGAGATTAAGAGTGATCTCACTAAGCTAAAGACTGTGTTGATGGTAAGCGACCAGAAGATTCTGACCAGTAAAATGACCGAGATATCGCGTTTTATGGGCTTCGACCTCGCCATCTTAGATGTCGCATCCGCCCTAAAAAATAAGGAATACCAGTTCGAATTCGATCTGATTTTTGTTGATATGGAGAGCTTGGACTTACGAGCCAGTTGCCTAGAAAGGATTGAGTCACTGCTTTCGTTCACTGAAGCGCGAATCATCTACTTGTATGAGCATCATCCTATTAAGCGTGTACGTAACGTTTCTTTCGAGCCTATTTGGGTGGAAACGCAAGTTTGGCTGCTGAATACTAAAGCGACCATCGACCGCTTACTTTTCGATTCCAATTACGTGATGCCAGCAGCGCCTACAAAACCGCTAGAGGCCGCGAATAAGCGGACGATTATGGTGGTGGATGACAACGAATCTTTGCGCCGCTTTACTGCGATGTTACTGGAAAAGCAGGGTTTTGATGTTGTGCAGAAAGAAGATGGCCAACAAGCATTAGACGCGTTGGATAGCGACGAGATCGACTTGATTCTCATGGATATCGAAATGCCCATCATGGATGGTGTGGAAGCTTCTCGCCGAATTCGAGGTGCTAATAAAGCGTACTCTTCGGTGCCAATCATTGCTCACACAGGTGATAGTTCCCCCGTCACTTTGGAGAAAATGGAATCGTCAGGCATGTCAGACTTTATCGTCAAACCGGCAGATAAAAACCGACTGTTCGATAAGATTGCTCACTGGATTTAGTGAATGCTATAGGTTGAAGCGCACGGCCATTTTGTCAGCGAACACAAACACAAGAAAGAGCTCAGCAAAATGCTGGGCTCTTTTTGTTTAGCGACATGATAGCGTCCATTCCGTCCTGCCGTTTGTTGTTTATAGAATGGGTGTGAACAGAGTTATACGAACTCTAATTCCGAATGATGGTACGCTTCGTGACAAACCGTGAGCACATGGTCAATGTCTCGTGGTGTCATGTCGGCATTCACTGAAAATCGGATGATGTTCTTATTCTTGCCCGTAGCGGGGCGGCAGAACACAGCACCGAACACATCACGCTGCTCAAGGAAGTCGCGCACTCGCTCTGTATTTCTCTCATTGCCGCACTCTAACGCAACGATTTGAGATTCGCTACGGATGTTAAAGCCAATCCGCTTGAGGCCTGTGGTGAGCGATTTAGCGCGTTCAAATAATGCTTTTCGTTTATCTTCTGCACCTTTAATTACCTCCAAGGTTTTCTCTAAACGAATCACTTCTTGCGGCAACACGGTTGAGCTAAAAATCGCAGGGTATGCGACAAACGGCAAGGTTCTAGATAGTTGTTTAGGGCCAAGGATTGCACCTGCACGATAAGCAAAGGTTTTTGCCAAGCTAACGGTGATGAAGTCGACTTGGTTGGTGAGCCCTAACGCTTGAACTAAGCCTGCACCATTTTCCCCATGTGTTCCCAGTGAATGCGATTCATCAACGATGACGGCACAATCAAACTCTTGCGCCATTTCGTAGATGTCGCGTAACGGAGCAATGGTGCCAATCGTGCTGTAGACCGAGTCGACTACAATCACACCAGAGCCATGACGTTCTAGTTGCTTACGTAAGTGACTCATATTGTTATGCATAAATGGATAGGCGGTTGCACCAGCAGCGCGAATACCTTCCCATAGCGACATGTGTGCAAAAAAGTCGATATACACCGGCGTATCTGGCGGACAGATAGTTTGAAGTAACCCAATATTGGCCGCCCAGCCTGATTGAGAAAGCAAACAGCTCTCCATTCCGACATAGTTAGCGAGTTTGGTTTCAAATGCGGGTTTAGACTGATCATCTTGTAAGAAAATGGCAGACATCACCACATTGTCATCGTGCTCACAGATCGCCGCTTGATGGGCGTGTTGGATCTGTTTGTTGTGTGACAGGGCTAAGTAATCATTGCTCTGCATCACAACGGCATTGCGCTGGGGGCGTTTACCCAATACTAAGTGCTTTTGGCTTTGGTTCTGGGTAATCAGGTCTTGAATGTAGAAGTTCAAGCGCTCTTCGATAAAGGAAGGTAGTGGTTTGTTTTTTGTTTTATCACTCATAATAGTTCTCTTCAAATACAGGAAAACGCCAGCGCTGACGGCTGTATATTGACAATAAAAAGTGATGTGTCATTAGCCAAGTTGCATATTTTTGTAGGTGCTTGCAAACTCAGCATTTAAGGGTTTTGAGGTAAGTGGGTTTCCTTACGGTTCGGGGCTTTAACCGAATCAAGATAGGAATAATAGCCTTCTTTTTTATGACAAAAGGCTATGGAAATTCGGCGTTCGAATGGCTATGAAAAGTCTATTCTGAAAAGTTACGGTCTGTTAGCTGTGAATGTGGATAAGCTCAATTAAAGCATCCAATTGTTGCTTAGCTTCACCGTCTAACGAATACCCAATATTGATGCGTAAGCAGTTGCTGTAGAGATCGAGCGTGCTGAAGAGATGTCCGAGCCTGATATCAAGATTCTGTTCAGCTACGGCTTGAGCGAAAAGTGGTTGGTTCAAATTTGGGATTTGCAGCCAAAGTACCATGCCACCTTGTGGGTTACTTATCTTCACGTCTTGAGGGAGGTGTTGGGCTAAATAATTAAGGTATTGCTGGCGCAACGAAAGGATTTGAGAGCGTCTTCTTCGAACGTGTTTTGCGTATTGGCCAGATTCGATAAAGTCAGCAACCGCGAGTTGAGTCGGTAAGGCAACGCCATAGCTCGCGGCAGAAAACTGCGCTTTGTATTCATTAATATACCTTCCCGGTAAACACCAACCTAAACGGTAGCTCGGTGATAGGCTTTTCGATACCGAACCGCACCACAGTACATAGCCGCCTTTATCATAGTATTTCGCTGGCAGTGGTGTGTGTGATGTGTAAGAGAGCTCTAGATACACATCATCCTCAATGAACGGCACTTGGTAATCATTAGCTAACTCGGCAAGTTTTTGTTTTTGATTAGCTGACATATTGATCCCCTGAGGGTTCATATGAGAGGTACAGAAGATCGCGGCGTCCACTCGTTTGTTCTTCAAATGAGTTTCCAGTTGTTGTAAGTCGACACCGTCATTGAGAGATGGGATCTCGATGATTTGGCGTGACATCTTTCCGAGCAACTCCAGAATGCCGTTGAAACAAGGTGAGCTAATCGCAATGGTGTCGCCTTCTTTGGTACACGATTCAAGTGCAGCCTTAATCGCCGACATACAACCAGCCGTGATCACCATCTCTTCAGGTGAAAAGTGCACATCGAGCTTGGCAAAGTGAGTGGATAATGCTTGTCGCAACATCGGCTCACCTTGTGTATCTGGGTAATGGTTGAGTCTGCTTCCCATCCGTTTGATTGAACGGCGGAAACTGCGTTCTAGCTCAACAATCGATTGTTCATCATTGGTGGTGCTCGAAACCCCTAAAGGCCCATTGATTGAGTTGTGAGCCGATGACGTTTCTTTAACTCTGGAAACCTTACTCTCAAACTGTGCCCACTCAGGCGTTGAATGAATAGGCTTGTGAGGCGAGACAAAATACCCAGCTTGCGGTCGCGAGTGTATCCAACCCTGCGATTCTAATTCTTGGTAACAGCTCACCACGGTCGACATGCTGATGGCCTGCTGCTTAGCCAATTGACGAAGTGAAGGCATGCGTCCGCCTTCCGGTCTTTTACCTGTTTCTATCTCATCGATAAACTGATTGGCTAGCTTTCTATAGATGCTCATTATCACGACCGTTATTAACTGTACTGGTTTTTATTGTAAAAATTGTATCTGTACTGGTTTTATTGTTCAAGGGATACTCTTTTAAAACAAAGGAGGGGTCAGTATGAAAAGAAATGATTTGTTGTTAGCGGTATTTGTGATGGCAATTTGGGGATTCAATTTCTCGATGATAAAAATGGGTGTGACCAACGTTCATCCGTTGTTGGCAACCGCCGCGCGTTTCTCGTTAGCGGTTATTCCGGTGATATTTTTTGTGGCAAGACCGAATGTCGCTTGGCGTTACTTAGTCAGTTACGGCTTTGTGTTCGGTGTGGGTATTTGGGGTATGGCTTCATGGTCGATCACCGCTGGGTTATCTTCTGGGCTTTCATCGGTATTACTGTCAACCAACGTATTAATCGGCATGGCAGTTGGCGTATGGGTGTTCAAGGAGAGTGCTTCTATGCGCAAATTAATGGGAGCGATGTTAGCCATGTGTGCCTTAGCAGTATTGGTATCAGCGGCAACAGGTAATGTCACCTTTAACGGCGTGATATTGATTATGATTGCGGCATGTAGCTGGACGCTGATGGGTGTAATTGTTAAAGCTTCAAAAACCACTCAAGCTTTTGCGTTTAACGTGTGGGGAATGTTGTTTGCGCCAGTTCCATTAGTGTTGTTTGCCGTCATGTTACACGGTGACCAAATTATCTGGCAGGGCATAGAACAATGGGATTCGAACACGACGATTGCAGTGCTTTTTCAGGCTTACCCAACTACGCTGTTTGGTTATTGGGTTTGGAACAAATTACTAATCCAATACCCTTTAAGCACTACCGCACCGTTAACCTTGCTCGTGCCAATCTTCGCATTGATCAGTGGTTACTTTATGTATGACGAGGTGCTGTCTGTGGCTCAGGTTGTTGCATCAATACTGTTTCTTGTCGGGATTGGTTTGATAGTGAAACCTGCGAGTGCGGCTCTAACCGATAAGGCAACTAAACTCGTAAAACAGTAATTGCACAATGTTGTTAGAACAATGGGCACTGTTAAGGCATACCTAAACTAAGTTTACTGGTACTTTGAGTTTTGGGTGGAAGATACCTTTGGCGCCCATGTCGACAACTGCATAGTCGTTGACTCCTTCAGTCATTCGGCTATGCGACTGACTGATCTTTAGGGTTTCGAACATTAACTCCTCAAGCTTGGTGTTATATTCTTTAAATTCGCCTTCGGTCAGCCTAAGTTTGGTCGTAATAAAGTAAGCTTGTTTGTTACTTACATCGATATATTGCACGGCCTGTTTTAGAGCATCTATGACTTGGTTTTTGAACATGACGCTAAATCGCGCTTGTTCAGAGAAAGCTATATTGGCAGGTACAATGACATGGAATTTTAAGCCTAATAACATTGTTATTAGTTTTAACTGTTCAAGTTTCCTTAGGTAGATATACAGTGATGGCTCGTTTAAGTCAAAACTGGCCATTAACTGCTGGGCGTTTGCTCCTTCATTGACAATCTCGTGGAAAATCGTAAACAACGGTGGCTCTTTACAGAAGGCTGTGTCTTGCTCATCCGTAAATAATGACACCGAAGCTGAAGCTAATGCTTCTTCTGCTTCTGTGATAATGGCTGATAAAGGAAGCTGAATTAATTTACATATCTTCTGTAACTTCAAAATAGAGAGCGATTGATGGCCGTTCAGCAATCGTTTAATGCTTATTTCGGAAACTTCTGTGAATTCTGAAACTTCTTTATAAGAGATACCCGCCTTTTTTAAATGGCGTTTGATTGTTGTGCAAATTTCGTCGTCAAGTGCGTCCATTACTCTATACCATCGCTATTTCATACACCTAAGGTAGCATAAAGTGTCACTTTTATTATTATCTTTGAAATGTAAGCGATCTTTTTTGATACTTCCTTTCGGTAGTCAATACTATTTGAGAGGTTACGATGAATTTAAGGTTAGGGAATATCAATGTTGTTGTCACTGGAGGTTCTAGTGGAATTGGGGCGAAAATAGTTGAAGGCTTTGCTAACGAAGGGGCGAATGTTTGGTTCTGTGGCCGTTCTCAACATCGGATAGATAAGCTGCTTAAACAACTTGGAAAAGCGTCAAAGCAAGTTGTTGGTAAAGTAGTCAATGTTCATGATTTGGCGCAAATGAAAACTTGGATTGGGTCTATTCCTAATATCGATATCTTCGTTCCTAATGTCAGTACGCTTTCTGATGAGTGGGAGGATGTTCTACTGAAAGATATTGCCGCTACGCAGCAGGCCATCACGTTAGTCTTACCTAAGTTACTTGAATCGCGTTGTGCTGCAATAACCTATATTGGCTCAAAAGCGAGTGGCTATACTGTTTGTAACGCCAATGCTTATGGAGCAGGGAAGGCCGCGCTAGCCCATTATATGAAATCCTTGTCTTTGACCTACGTTCATAAGGTGAGAGTCAATACTGTTTCGCCTGGAGACACATATATTGCTGATGGTTTATGGGGGCGGTGTAAGCGTGAAGATCCGGACACTTTCCAGAAAGTTATCGATAGAAATCCAATGGGTCGCTTAGCTACCCCTGAAGAAGTAGCCAACGTGGTGACCTTTATTTCTAGTCCTGCTGCGAGTTTTGTTTCTGGGGCAAACTGGTACGTAGATGGAGCATCGACCAGCCATGTTCAATACTAGCTGTATCGGCTAGGTTGTTTATGCAAAGGTGAGCTTTATTATGTTAACTTCTAAACAAGTAACTCCGTGGGAAGCGTAACTCAGTAAGGTTTTATTCAGGCTAATTCGAATTAAATGCTGAAATGATACGAATCTCATATTTAATAACGCTTATTTAGTAACCTCTGTTGAGTTCGATATCAAATCAAGTGGCTGATTTTATTGGGTATCGGAGAAAAGTCTCAGAAATTAATATTTAGAAAACTAAAGTTTTAAATATTGGTTAAGCTGGTTTTGTTGGGATATAACTCTGTTTGATGGCTGTGAAGTAGAGGTTTTTTAGCTATATGTGTGAATTTAGGAGCGAGTTATCTTTCTGATTTGAAAGAATAATTCAATAGTTCAGATAAAAAAGTTGGCGAAAATCAGAAGCTTGGCATACACTTTCCTTGTAAATGACCTTATCTCATTGATTGAATAGGGTAAATGCTTTGGCGCTACTGGCGATGGTAGCAATGTTTAACATAGCTTTGAGGAAAGTTTTATGGCACTCACGAAGGCCGATTTGGCTGAGAACCTGTTTGAGACACTCGGATACAGCAAGCGGGATGCCAAGGAAACGGTTGAAGTGTTTTTCGAAGAGGTTCGTAAGGCACTTGAAAATGGCGAACAGGTAAAACTGTCTGGTTTTGGTAATTTTGATCTTCGCGAGAAAAACGAGCGACCTGGTCGTAACCCGAAAACTGGTGAAGACATTCCAATTTCTGCTCGACGTGTTGTTACTTTTAGACCGGGACAAAAACTAAAGGCCCGTGTCGAGAATATTAAAATCGAGAAGTAGCCAAGCAATAGACCACGCCTAGCGTGGTCTTTTTGTATCTAAAAGAATCGATGTATACGTCGAAATAAATTAGTCACACTAAAGCCTACTTATGAACACTTCGAAACAGCTTGTAACTGTATTGCTGTCTTAGTAGAAATCTCTAAGTCATTTCAGGGAATCTAATCTTTAACCTTTCGCAGGTACATGCCCACGGCAAGTGTACTCTGTACCATCCAATGCGTTTAATTCGATGATGTAGTTCAGAGCTAGGCCATTTTCAATAATGTCGTCCAAACCTTCAGTTTTTGAATCATGCATACGCTTGTTGTACATAGCACAAACTTGCTGTTCACCAGTCCAAGGCGTTCCTTGTATCTCATGTCCGGATGCTAGTATATCGACCCTTGGTTCGCTGTTGGTCTTCGCTGCCGCTTTTTCAGTCACGATCGTTGTAGTCATCGATTCATATCTGATGCCATTAATTTTACTCGATGCTTCGGCAAGTTGGTCATGGTCGGCATGGGTGACGATGGGTTTGCTTACTAACCAGTTCGCAGTTTTTACCTTTAAACTAGTACAGCCAGTCAGGGTGATTAGTGAAAGCGCGATTGCGGTAAAGCCAATTTTTTTGATGCTGTTCATTTTTATTTCCTACTAGTAAATTCTGTCTACTCCTCAAACTATATCCAATAAAACACTGTTTTATTACTGTGAATTATGCATTCTTATTTACCATTAAAGTAGACGTATGCTAGGTAGGCATTTGCCAAGGGCAGATTTAGTCCGCTAAAAGCGCCAATTCCGGACGATATGTATATATCTCTTCAAATCGTTGTTATCTATTCCTATGTCAGCTCCCACCCTTAACAAAAGCCCTGCATTCGGCGCGGTTGGGTTGCTATCCATAGTTATCGTTCGTGGGAACGTGGTTGCGTCAGTGTAGTGAGAGCGGTTTAATTTGAATAATCAATTGTGTGGTTACAAGTTTAATCATTGCGATGGCCTTCGATCGTATTTTGAAACGGCTCTATACAACCGCTCTAAAGAGTATTACCACCAATAGTTTGAAACGGTGAGTTGGGACTTACAAGTGAAGGGTTTGCTTATCAAACAGAATCTAAAAGGGCTGCGGGTGCAGCCCTTTTGGTGTCTATCGGTATTACGCTGTTTGCGTTAAGCCGCTTTAATGTGCGTAGTAATGTACGGCTGCCATGCTTGTTGGTATAGCTCTAGAGATTGGCGTCTTAGGCTATTGATTTGCGCTGCTTCGATGTCGTTGATTGGGCGTTTTTCTGCAATTGCGTGGCGCTCAATGCCTTGGATGATTTCATATAGTTCGTGCTCAGGGCCACTTTTCACATCAGCAATCGCTTTCAAGTGAAGTTGAACTTCAGCAATGATGTTGGTTTTCGGCAAACGAACTAACAGGTTAAGGTCACGGTAGCCAGAATCAGCAGGTGACTTAAACTTGTTTTTCAATTTCACAACGTCCGCTTCACGGCTTAGTGATTCGTACACTTCAACCAAGCTCTCTACGTCGTTTGCGATAATCGTTGCACGAGCTAGGTCGGTAATTCTTGTTACATCGCCATCAAGCTCAAGGTCAATTTTCTCTTCTGCACGAGCTTGAGATTTAACACCTGCGAACAAGGCTTCTGAGTTGGTAAGTAGGGCAGTACTTTTACAGATAGTTTCTAGCTCAGCTTGTGCTTGGTGAGCTTTGCTGTAAAGGATGTCGAAATCGGTATAAGGCTGAGTCGGACGTGAGTCAAAGGCTTTAATGCCATATAGACCGCTTAGGCTATGGCGGAATACATTTGATGAAACTTGGTTTTGCGCTGGAGTGCGCGATTGATCAGTTGAACTCGTTGAAACAGGTGCTGCTGCGAATGCAGGCGCTCGGCTCAATACTAGAAGCATTAGGGCCGTCGTACGGAGAAATACACTCATTCAAACTCCAAAATACAAGGTTACAAAAACGGGTAGTCAAAAGGGGTAACCAGTAACGCATAAGAGTAAAAACAGCTTAACTAAACTCACTACATATTAAATGGGGCTAGCTAAGGCAGAAACCAACTCTAACGTTTAATATTGCTTTAAAATGTGAACATATAGACAAATAATTCAAGTGTTGGTTCCGCAATTTTAAGAACTTTGAACTTAGCCAGTTTCTGATTCTGCCGAAACCAATTTGGTACTTTAAACCAAGCTAAGGTTGCTCTTACCTCTCTATACTGTACCCTTGCATTATGACTGTTTAACATGAACGAAAGATGAATAATCCTGAATTTTGGCACAATAAATGGGCAGCCAACCAAATTGGTTTCCACCTCGAAGATGTAAACCCACTTCTGATTAAATTTTGGGAAAAGACTGAGACTAGCTACGAGAAGAGTGTGTTTGTTCCACTTTGTGGCAAAAGTGAAGATCTGATTTGGCTAGCTTCAAAGCATGAAGATGTTCAAGGTGTCGAGTTAAGCCAGATTGCGGTTCGCGCATTTTTTGCAGAGCACCTTTACACGCCGACTGTGACTCAAATTAGCGGTCAGCACGAGCTGTATCAATTTGATGAACTGAACATCTATACAGGCGATTACTTCACTGCACCTATCCAGCCTGTTGATACCATTTATGATCGCGCGTCTTTGGTCGCACTGCCTGAAGAGATGCGAGTGCAGTACGTAGAGCGTTTAAAACAACTGCTGAAACCGGGTGGAAAGATCCTTCTGGTCACTCTGGATTATGACCAAAGTGAGATGGCAGGGCCTCCGTTTAGCGTACCTAAACTAGAGATCGATCAGTTGTTCTCTGGGTACAAAATCACATTGTTGAATCAAGATATTGCGGACGATGAACATCCGAAGATTGTTAAGAAAGGTTTGTCTCGCTTCTGTGAAGAAGTGTATTTGATTGAGTCAGACGCTTAAGTTCAGTCTGCTTAGTTAAGCCAACAGATAACACCAATAAAAAAGACGGGCTCGATAGCCCGTCTTTTTTTATTGTTCAGATTTGAACTCGTGATTGTTCAGAATTGAATGGCAGGTTAGTAAATCACTTTTACTTTTGACGCGCTCTCAATTGCATCTTCAATCGCTGTCTCAGTGCTGTTGCGACGAGTAAGCGCCACACCTAGGCGGCGGCGACCATCGATATCAGGCTTACCAAACAAGCGAATTTGCGTTTGTGGTGCGTCTAGCGCCTCTGTAAGACCTTCAAAACGAATGTTAGTTGAAGTGCCTTGGCCTAGAATAACCGCTGATGCACAAGGGCCGTATTGCGTGATTGATTTGATCGGCATACCAGTAAAGGCACGTACGTGCAGTGCGAATTCCGATGAGTCTTGAGACATCAATGTCACTAAACCAGTATCGTGTGGGCGAGGGGATACTTCGTTGAAGATCACATGGTCGCCTTTAACAAACAACTCAACACCAAAGATACCATGACCACCTAGAGCATTAACCACTTGTTCAGCCGTGTATTGTGCGGCTTTAAGCGCGTTGTCTGACATAACCTGAGGCTGCCATGATTCGCGGTAGTCTCCGTCTTCTTGGCGGTGGCCGATAGGTGCACAGAAATGAACACCGTCGACTGCACGAACAGTGAGAAGAGTGATCTCGTAATCAAAGTCGATGAAGCCTTCAACGATTACACGCCCAGCGCCAGTGCGACCGCCTTCTTGTGCATAGTCCCACGACTTTTGGATGTCTTCTTCGGTTTTGATAACGCTCTGGCCTTTGCCTGAAGAACTCATTACTGGTTTAACAACACAAGGCATGCCGACAAATTCAACCGCGGCAGCGAAGTCTTCAAAGGTGTCTGCAAAGCGGTAAGGAGAAGTGCTCAGTTTTAGCTCTTCTGCGGCTAGGCGACGGATACCTTCTCGGTTCATCGTTAGCTTAGTTGCGTTAGCTGTTGGAACGACATTCAAGCCTTGCGCTTCTAGCTCTACCAATTTGCTGGTGGCAATAGCTTCAATTTCAGGAACCACATAATCTGGCTTTTCTAGTTCAATGATGGCTTGAAGTGCATCGCCGTCTAACATGTCTAATACATGGCTACGATGCGCAACTTGCATCGCTGGTGCGTCTGCATAACGGTCACAAGCAATAACTTCCAAACCTAAACGTTGGCACTCGATAGCAACTTCTTTGCCGAGTTCACCTGAACCTAATAGAAGTACACGAGTAGCATTTTCACGAGTAGCAGTACCAAACATAGAAATTCCTTCCGATCTTTTGAACGATTGATTGAAAACGGGGAGATCATACTTATTTTAACGATAAAAGCAAACGTTTGCGCGAGCTGTTTCGTTAATTGCAAGGATAAAAAAAGCAGCCCCGTTAAATGGGGCTGCTTATTTAAATTTTTGTTAATTAGATGTGCTTAGATTGCTAAGTAAGTCACTGGAATGTCTGGATTAATCGCTTCTAATGTAGATTGCGTATCCGCAAGGTGGCTGATGCTACCTTCTGCGATTTCAACCAAAGCAGCACTTTCAATTTGTTCAAAATCGAAGCCAGCCAGTTTAAGTTGAATCAACGCCACTTGCAGAGGGGGTAGGCTCGGGTTAAACGCGGCATTTTCTGCATAAGCACCCGTGAAGATCTCACCTGACGTCAGTTGTAGTGAAACACCACTTAGGTTTTTGGTGTAAGGAGCATGGCTGCGGTTTAGTGCTGCTAGCGCTTCCACAACAATAGGCGTTGTTTCTTCGGTCGTGTATTTATGATCAAGCTTCGTCATTAGGCCAGTTGTCACACCTAAATCAGCAGGGCCGAATGAGTCTGGCAGGTATTCTTGCAGAGACATTTCATCACGTTGTGGAAGCTGAACCTTAAGCTCTTTCGCTGTGGTCAGTTCGTTCATGAATTGACGACAGTGACCACAAGGGCTGAAATTGATTGTGATATCAGAGATACCTTGTTCGCCTTTCATCCAAGCGTGGCTGATTGCAGATTGCTCGGCGTGTACTGTTTGGCCAAGTTGAGCACCAGCGATTTCAAGGTTTGCACCAAAATACAGAGTGCCAGACAAACCACGCACGATTGCACCAACATAAAAGTCAGATAGCGGAGCGTAAGAATAGGCTGCGGCAAAAGGAAGTAGCGCAATACGTAGCTCGTCATCCGCTAAACCACTTGCTTGCAGTAAGCTAGCAAATTGTTCTGGAGACAATGTCGCGTCAAAGTTGTCTGCTAATACGATGTCACTCAAAAGTGCTTTGATTGCTGTTGGAGCACTTTCCAGCGCCAGGGTAATACGACTGTTCATGTTGAATCCTTAATTGACCTTAGGCTTTAATTCTATGCAATGCTCAGGAATTTTCTGTGACTTTGATCACTACTGCGTTGTTGTTGTTACATTGGTTTGCATAATTAGAGTGAGGTCACAGATGAAATCGATTGCAAGAGTAAAAACTACCATTGATATCGCACTTATTGCTTGAAATTGAGTTTGGTTTGTCACGTATTGATGAATAAATGAGAGAAAAAAGCCCAAGCTATCACTGAAATAATCAGGTTATGCTTGGGCTTATTGATATCTGTAACGCTTAAAAGTCGCGAACCAGTGAGTTTAGCTATTTACCAACTCATCTATTAGAGCACGTATAAACTGCAATCAAAGTGGTTAAGAATAGAACCAAACCACGAGCGAAAATATACTCGGTGCAATGATTGAGGTGATAACCCCACAAAGAACCAATGCCAACGAACTGAATGCAGCATCTTCCTGATTCTTTTCAGCACAGGTCGCAGTACCTAAAGCGTGAGACACGGTACCCATGGTTAAACCACGCGCGATAGGGCTCTTAATGCCAATGAGATTGTAGATTGGATAAGCAAAAATTGCCCCAAACAGACCAACAATCAATACCAGTATTGCCGCAATCGCTGCTTCACCACCTAAATGGCTTGATACTTCCATCGCAATTGGCGTGGTGACTGATTTGCCTAACAAACTCGCGATCAAAGTTAAGTCCGCTTTAAAAGCCACTGCGATTAATGCCGTTGTTGTCATCGACATTACACTGCCTAGCGTGCAAGCAAAGGTAATGATGCGCCAGTTGGCTCTGATTTGAGGTAGCTGTTCATAAAGCGGGTAGGCAAGTGCAACAACCGCAGGCTGAAGCATGTAGGTAATCCAGGTGTTATCAGCATAGTAAGTCTCAAACGGTACTTTGAAGAACGTGAGAATCGGAATGATTATACCAATGCTGATAAGCAGCGGGTTACACAGCGGCGAGTTTACTTTTTGGCTTACCCAGCGAGCAAACAGGAATACCACGATGGTGAGTAGAATCCACATGATCAATTACCTCTCGAAAGCAAGCGGTCTAAGAACCATGATAAGGACACCAACACCAGTAATGTGCCACCAACGGCGCTCGCCATAATTGGCAATGCGTTCGCGATGAGCATGTCGAAGTGATCCATCAACCCGACACTGATCGGAACAAATAGTAAGATCATTAGGCGGATAATCAAGCTTGCACCGGGCTGTACCCAGTGCGAAGGAACAATACCAATCACCATGGCGGCAAACAGAATCAACATGCCAAAAATACTGCCTGGGATTGAGGTATCCAAAAAGTGCTGTAACGCATTACCTGCTGTAAGAGCACCTATGATTAAGGTGAAGGAGATTAAGCAGTAAACCAGTTGGATCAATCTTTCTTTCAAAGTGTTACGTCTCTTGATAATGGAATTAGCTAGCTAACTTTTCTACGTATTGATAAACCGCTTTCAAGATAGCCATTTTCTTCTCGTCGCTTTCATGTTCGTGCGCGAGGTTTTCAAGGTTGAGCATGTACTCTTCTAAACGGCTCTCATAAAATTCACGACAATGGTTCGCCCATTTCAATTGTTCAGCTTCGTCGAGCGTCCATGGGAAATTTCGAGCACGGTAACGGAACAGTAGCGGTTTAATACGTTCGTCACTGAAGGTGATATCCAAAGCTGCTAAGTTATTTGGGTCAGTTTCGCGAATGATGTTCATTGCTGTTTTATCAGCAGGTGAAAAGAAACCGTCGTAAAGGTGTGTATCAACATCATCACTCTTCTCGTACTCACGCTCTTGCGAGTAGAGGCCGATCAGTTTTTCGCGGATCTCTGGGTGTTCACGAAGCAGTGCTAGGTTCTTTAAGCATTGTTGGCGATCGATACCGATGGTTTCGGCATTTTCAGCCGTCAGTGTTTTGGCTGGCGCAAGAATAGGGCACTTGTTCAGTTGAACCAATTTGATTGGTACGGGTAGCTCGTCTTCACCCAGTTCACTGCGTTTGGTGTAGAGTCTGTCTCTGAGTTCATCAGCGTCCAGTTCTAACAGTGGGCTTGGATCTTTGGCTAAATCAACCACGATAACGGCATTTTGATTGGTTGGGTGCCAAGCCATAGGCACAATCCAACTTGTGTAGTTGCAGTCACGGCCAAACATGCCCGAAACGTGCATCAATGGTGTCATGTTTACAATATCAACCAGGTCATTCAGCTTACGCTTATGACGCATGTTGTAGAGGTAATCAAACATCTTAGGTTGTGCGGCCTTTAACTTCTTAGCCAGTTCGATGGTCGCAATAACATCTGCCATCGCATCGTGCGCGTTCTCATGTTCAATACCGTTTGCCACCGATAGATGTTCCAGTTTGAAACTTGGGTAACCTTCTTCATTTGGTGGCCAGTTGATACCATCAGGGCGCAGTGCGTGAACAGCGCGCATTACATCGAGTAGATCCCAACGTGAGTTACCGTTCTGCCAGCTCCACGCATACGGGTCGATGAAGTTTCGGTAACAAGTGTAACGCGTTACCTCATCATCGAATCGAATACTGTTGTAGCCAAGGCTTGTGGTGTTTGGTTTCGCTAACTCAGCATGGATCTTAGCGATAAACTCTGGTTCAGGAAGACCTTGTGAAGCCGCTTTCTGTGGTGTGATACGGGTGATCAACGCAGCTTCAGGCGCAGGGAGGTAATCAGCAGGAGGTTGGCAATAGATAACCAGAGGCTCTCCAATAACATTGAAATCTTGGTCGGTACGAACACCCGCAAACTGACTCGGACGGTCTTTTGCTGGGCTAACGCCCCACGTTTCGTAATCAAAAAAGAAGTAGGTCGGCTGATTATCTGAACTCATTGAATTTCCTGAACAGCAAGCGCGGAACGTTTACTGTGGCTGAAGGTTAGTTTTGTTCAGTATCTGATAGTATGCGGTACGCGTGCAACCCAGATCACAAATAAATTGCCGGAAAACGGTGCTTTACTATTCAATCGAGTCGGTGGGGAAGGTTTTGAATCCAATTGTGGCTTTTCTATGGTCACAATTCTGCCTGTGTACCTCTTTTTTACCTATCTTTTCACCTTAGCTGTTGTAAGGCGATGAGTCGGGTTTCAGGTTTACCGCGAATGAGTTTGTTTGTCTTTTACTCTAAAGCCGTGTGATTAGAAACACCTCGTTGTTTTTTGACTGGTGGCTAATCGGCTGTACCTGTACCTGAGGCTAATCCGCTGTGCTTATGTCTAAACCGCAGCGCAGATGTTTAAACTGCTTCACTTGCCTGTCTTGGATCTGTCCAATTAAGGTGTATTTCGCAATACAATCCTCTTAGATTTAATTAATTTTTCTGTATTTATGATTGTCGGGGTTAATTTTACTGGAGTGTTATGTTTGTCTCATTTTTAATACTTTCTATAATCCGTGTTTGAATTGGATATAAATAAAGCTCTAATATTTCATTTTCATTACAATTTATTTTAATTGTCAGTATGTTTCATTTTTGAGACTGTATTGCAACACGGTGATCTATATAGTAATTAACCTGAATATAATAAGGGCTTATTCTTGTCCTTTATTTTAGGGTTACTTTAATTAAGGTCTTTTTATAGAAATAATTACGTACAAAAATAAAGGAGTTAAGTGTAAAACCAGTTTTATATATAATTGGTGAAAATGAACCAATACCATTATTATTGTTAGTGTTATTTATGTCAATTTGCGTGATCTTATTCTCACTGCGCCTCATTTTTTTATAAATAAGTGTCAATATATATATTTTCTAAATAGGATTGTTGTTACTTAATTGTTAACTTTGATTGACTATTAGGTAACCCTAATAATAAAGCCGATTTTATATAAAGGATTAAAGAAATGAACAAAGTATTTAAGGTTGTTGCTGTATCTGCACTTTCTATCTCTTCAGCGAACGTTTTCGCTGTGAGTGACACTTTTGATGCAACACTAGAAGTAAAACAAGCGATTACAATGACAAAAACAAGTGATCTTGACTTCGGTATCATCACTTCAGACAACACAACGGACGTTGTTATCGCTCAAGGTGATGCTGGAGCTGCGGCATTTACTCTTTCTGGAGAATCTGGTGATGCAGTAACAGTAAGTATTTCTGATACTAACTTGGTGAATGGTGTAAATACGATTGCAGCTGAATTTGACTTTAATAATGCTATTACCCTTACCGGTGGTACTGCGGATCTTAATATTGGTGGTACTGCACGTACTTCAAGTGCGACATTAGTTGCTGGTACATATACTGCTAACGTTGCAGTAGATGTTACTTACCAATAAATAAATGAAACCAGTATAATATTACGGCTGTTGCAAAGCAGCCGTCTTTACTATGAGTCTTCTATTCAAATACGCGATTTATATCGGTCTGATTTTTTATTCTAGCCCTTTTCATGCGCTAGAAATTATTCCTGAGAATATGGAAGTGAAATTTCCGGGTATGTATATCTCTGGGTCGGGTCAGAATGCGGATTCAAACCCATCCAATAGTCAGGTTTATGTGGTTCGTTTTTATGTTGAAGGTGAGCCTGGTAAAAAAATCGTGGTTTCTCTCCCTTCCAAGCAATATCTAAACCATTCTCGTAAATCCAAACGCCTGCGTATTAGAAAGTTCTATTTTGGTTGTGGCTTATCAAAGCGTGGTAGAGCCATAATCAAAGGGAACGGGAGAAGCAAATTATTGTGTATTGGTGCCAAAGTGAAAATCGGTGCTAACCACCCAGCAGGCCTTTACACCAGTACAATCCCTTTTGAGGTTAATTATAAATGAAGTTGTTTATCTCATGTGTTCTCGGCTTAATCTTCACAACACAAGCCTATGCTCAGTTACTCATCGCACCGACTCGTTTTGTGCTGGATGCCGACACTTCGGTGACTGAAAAAATCGTCGTCGAAAACAATTCAGATCAACCGATTCGCTTGGAGATAAAACCGATTTATCGCCCGGTAAAGGCGAGTGGCTTAGTTCGAACTGACGCTAATATCGCGCAATCAGAAGATATCGCGAGTTGGATTAAAGTGTCACCACCAATAATTCGTGAACTTAAACCCAATCAAAGACGCACGGTTCGCTTACGTATGAATGCTTTACCTGCTGACATGGCTGATGGTGAATATCGTGCTTACTTGTGGTTTTCTCCAATAGCAAAAGCTGCAGAGCTATCAGACATTGCGTTGTCTTCAAGTAAAACCAACAGTGATGGTTCAGCCTTTCAACTGAACTTTCACATCAACAGTTATGTACCCGTTTATGTTCAGAAAGGTGAGCAGGTGCAAGATGTTAAGTTTGCGTGTGACAACCAAAGCATCAAGATTCGCAACGATGGTAACTTTCAATTTACTGCGAAATTGAATGTTGATGAGCATAGCGAAAAAGTGGTGCTACTTCGTAATGCTGAATTAACCAAGCCTTTCCCAAAAGGCTCAAAGATCTCACTGGTTCAGAACGAACAGCCTCTGTACGAATGTGTTCTGTAGTGCTCGTTTCATTGTCGCTGACTCTGTAAAAGCCAGTGTTCAATTGCATGGTTTGGCGACTTTTGTTGCTCGCCTCACTGTTTCCTTTTGGTGCGTATTCGCAATCTAAAGCAGAAAGTGAGGCGAGTGAACTCTATCCAGCCCATGTTGAAGTTCGAGTCGGGAAAGTGGGGGATAGCTTTTATCGTGTCATGATGGATGACTACGAAGAACCCTTCATTTCGATATCCAATGCCTCTTTTTATCTGCTCGAAATGAATGGTCAGTGTGATGAAAGCGGATATTGCGAACTGTATTTGCCTCAAGATGTGGGAAGAGAATCTCCTCCGTACATTCTAGATACCGAACAAGCCATTTGTTATCGCGATGACAACAATATCCAGTCGATCAAATATCAAGTCATCGACTCAGAAACTTACATCCACTGGTACAGCTTACAAGCTTGTATCCCGGCAAAAGTGCGTTGGGATATTGATGATTATCGGCTCACCGTTACTCCAGAATTCAGTTCATTGACTGAACTGGAAGCCGCTATTTCTAAGATGAAAAATGAATCACGTAAGAAGGCCGAGGATCTCAAGCGAGCTGAAAGCACGCCAGCTTTCGAACCTGTTGCCGCCGTGGGTTTGGCGACTCGCTTAGCGACTTCGGTTTATCACGACAGTGAAACTGGTGGTGATGTTTACGCAATCTCAGACACCATATTAAGCACTGAACACTCTTTGTCTCGCTTGTCGATTGATTCACGAGAAGATAACCCCATCGTTTATTACAACATTGCGGTAGAAGCTCATGACGGTGAAGGCTCTTTGGAAGTCGGCCATGTGTTATTAGATGGCAGCGTCTTTACCGTGAATCAAACCCTCGAAGATGGGCTCTATTACACCAACCGAAAGCGACAGACAGAGTTCGGCAACCTTCAACTCGAACGAACTACTCAACCTAATATCAGCATCGATGTTTTAGTCAATGGCATTTATCAAACCACTTATCGCTCTGATGAGTTTGGACGCTTCGTGGTTGAAGAAGATAACATTTCCCCAGGTGACACCATCAAGTTTCGCTACTACTTATCGAAAGGTGTCTGGCAGGAAGAAGAGATCACCGTCGCCGGTTTAGAAGATGCATTTCTGCCAAGCAACGAGTGGGGTGTGCAAGTGGTGGGCAATGAAGGTGCAGACCGAGCTGGCGCTGTGTCGCTCGAATATGGGCTTGCCGATTACTTCACCGTGGGTAGTGCCTTTATGAGGCAAAATGGTAAAGACTTGATTGGTGTTCAAGGACGATACTTACCGGCGCATTGGTTCGCGGGTCATATCGGTTGGTTACCTGAGTTCAATCGCTTTCCAATGGAATTTGATATTTTGATCAATGGTGATCAGTCGGCATCGATAGAGCTTAATAAAACCGATGAATTGGACTTAGAGTCGATGGAGTACGATGTGTTCAAATACAACCTGTCGCTTGCCAATCTAACGGCCTTTTTGACGGTAAGGGATGATGAAGATGAGTTGAGCGTTGAACCTAAGTTGAACTCGAAAGTGGCTCGTAATCTGTTTGTCTCATACGCTGGTGACTATCGATACATCAAAGCTTCTCATCAAGACGATTACCTCCATACGATTGGCTTGGCTAAAAGTGGTTTTTCGGATACGTCGTGGAATATTTCTGGAACTGTTGATGGCTCTGGTCATCATGAACGAACAGAATTATCCCTAAGGAATGCCTGTAAAGAGTGCCTGCTAGATCCTCTAGAGGTTTTTCAAGAGCTCACGACGAACGTATCGGCTCGCTATCAGAAACAGGAAGTTTCGTTTTCCGCCTCTTTAGAAGCTCGAGTGAACCCTTATTTACTCTTTAAGATAGAAGGAACTGAAGACCGATACGGTGTCGAGATGACGACCGAATTCGGTGCTAAAACTTACTTTGATGAAAGCATTGGTGAGTTTGTTGAGTGGAATCGATACAACCATTCTAAGTTGACGGGCGTTGTCTACGATCACCACAAACAACCCATACCAGGCGTAAGCCTACAAATCTTGGACCAACGAGCGGTCAGTGATGCAAAAGGCCGATTTGAATTCTCAAGTGTTCCGGCTCGAGATAATCTACCTATCTATATTGATGAAGGGGCACTCGACCTTAACCTCACGCCGATTCAAAACCCTGTGTTTGTAAACACTAAGCAAGTCGGGTTAACTGATGCTCACATCGAAATGGTGGTGTCATTTGGTGTCGATGGTACGCTTGAAGGCACATTAGAAGACAATGCCTATTTGCACTTTAAGCACATACAGAAAGGCACCGAGTATTCGAGTGAAATCGAAAGCGATGGCTTCTATATGGTTGAAGGGCTCATCGCGGGTAAATACATTGTGACTTTAGAAATGGGCGACAAGCGATACGTGCAAGGTGCCGACTTGGACGGCGATTTCTGGGTAAGCGACCTCACATTCAACCTCATTGATTTTCATAAGGTGTACTAAATCCGATCGTTTTGATTAGTCTGAAGGAGGCGACAGTATCAATCGCACTTTTTGTTTCATGGTTAGCTCTCGGTTCTTCAAATCTTTGAATATGGCCTTCCATTCTTGAAAGGTGACCACTATCGGGTTAAAACTGTTTACTGGCTTGGTGACGCCGTAACGTACGGTTTCAACTTCCGGTTCGAACGTACCAAACAACTTATCCCAAATGATCAAAACACCGGCGTAGTTCTTATCTATGTATTGCGGGTTTTTGCCGTGATGCACACGGTGGTGTGATGGGGTGTTAAAGATGTATTCAAGTGGTCCCAAGCTTCGTATCCATTGTGTATGGACAAAGAATTGCAAACCAAGGTTGAGAAGCACCACAAAGATGACCCATTTAGGGTCGAAGCCTATGATGACTAGCGGTACCCAAAATAACCACATGCCTGCGAATGGGTACATCAAACTCTGACGGAAAGCCGTACTGAAGTTCATCTGTTCTGAACTGTGGTGCGCGACGTGCGCGGCCCACATCCAGCGAATACGATGGCTTGCTCTATGGAACCAGTAATAGCAAAAGTCTTGTAACACCATCAATACGACAAAACTCAGCACGCCCATGTCGATGTCCATTAAGTGCCAACCGAACATCCCAAGATACAGCTGCACGACCAATAACCCGGTGAGTAAATCGGAGAGTTGATGCATTCCCGCAAGCGTGAAGTTACACATCACCTCTGAAAGTTTATAGCTGGAGTTATCTGGTAGTCGACCTTGTTTCTGACCGATAAAATACTCAGCTAACATACACACCACGAACAAGGGCGCTAATACCAGCAGTAGCCATTCTGGGTGATTGATTAATGCGTCGATATTCATGTTTTATCCTTGTTGAGACGCCATACGCGTTCTTAGTATCAAGTTTACTTAGACTTGATCGTCTGAGATTCAATCAGCAGAATTACGTTACCAGCGAGCAAAGTGATCTTCTGTTAGGCCAAGAACACCATCGAGTTGATGTGTCACTCCATTGTTGTCTTCAATCGAGCCAGAAAAATGACCAATGAACTGACGAAAGTTACTCTTTAACAGCCATAAATTGAGCTTTTCGCTGCGGTTATTAAGGGGCATAAAGGCCAGGTTTATACGTCCATCTTGTGATGTTATCTGCCAAGGCAAGTTCGTGTCTTGGCGACTGAACGTAAACTGTACCGGGTTAAGCAAGTGTCTGGTTCCATTGACCCATAATACGTTTTCGCAGCCTCCGGTTTCATTCACGCCCGCCGCGAGGTTTAGGCCAATATCTGTGCCATTGGATTGCGTGTTGATGCTTGCCCAGCGCCAACTGGTTTCACGTCTCATGTAGCCCGCTGAAAAGTCATAACCGGCACGAGCTTGTTCGAGAACGAGTGATTCTCCCTTGATTTGGATTTCACCGCTGATGCGCAAAGCATTGTGCTTTTGGGTGTAAGTCCAACCTGAATAACCCGTTGGGCTGCACATCGCCAAGGGCAAGCTGTCGGCTTCAGGTTCTAAAGCGATATCGGCCTTGATGAGTTTGGTATTCAAGCGAACTTGCCATTGCCCGCCTTCAATATTAAAGGTGATGCTTTGGCCTGCAATGTTTGTCGTGCCGTCAAATGGCGAAGCGGTAACTTGTTTATCAAACCCTAATGGCCTCAACCAAGATGACTCTTCTAGATGGTTGTTTTCAATATCGTACAGATAACAAAATGCCGAGCCCAAGTAGCGAATATCCGCGATTGCCACGCCGATAACGTGCGTTTCGGTGACGATGCTGACAAATTGAAATTGCTTGTAGTGGAAGTGCTTCTGCCAAGGACCTGCTTTTGAATCCATCGAGTTTCGGTAGTCAAAGTTCTCGATGTTCAGTTGTTTTGGGATGCCATCGAAATGTCCAATGATCGGCTGACCATTAGAATCAATCAAACTGTGTGGGGCAGGGTTCGTTTTTATCATTGCGATGGTTCACATAAATTTAACAATTAAAGCCATTGTGCGATGAGTAGCGTAGAATTGGGAGGTCATATTCGGACAAGAGCGCGTTACCAATCACGATTTTGTCAGTAGTGTTGTTGAAGCTGAGTAGTCATGTTGATGGGAATGGGCTCGATATAAGGAGAGACGATTGGAGATTATCGCGGAGTATAAGCCGACCGGACATCGGCATCAGTTGGGGACATTAGATATCGCGCTGCTGTTGAATACGTTAGAGCAACGAGGTATCGATATTGAAAGGTTACTCAATGATGTGGGTTTGCCGAACATGGATTGGCGAGACCCGAATGGAAAGCTGACTTACGCTGACAAGCTTGCGTTATTTAGCGCGGCTAATCAGAGTTTTCCTCACGATGGTCTAGGGCTTTGGTTGGGCGAACACGCTAGCTTGAGCCACTTTGGTGTGTTGGGTTATGCGCTATCGACCAGTCAAAATGTCGGGGAGGCCATCAAGTCGGGCTTTAAATATCTGCGCCTGAACGGTCCTATTTTCTCGGTTAAATTGTTTCTAGATTCCGAGCAAGCAGTGATTCAGATTGAGAACACCTTGGAAGTGGGTGATCTCCTTCCTTTCTGCAGTGAATATTTCTTGAGTTCAATCGTCTCTTTGTTCAAAGAACTGACTGGTCATGAGTTGGATATTCATACTTTGGCTTTGCCTTATGCTCGCACTAATTACGCCAAGCTCTATGACGAGCGTTTCCAGTGCCCTGTAGTTTTTGGGCAGAGCCATTGTGAACTGCGTTTTGATGCCTCGGTTTTGTCACAAACCTTATTGACTCATGATGCAGCGACACTGAAGCGCTACCTTGCGTCTTGCCAGTCGATAGTTGAGACATTGGACTCGGAACATTTGCTGACTAACCAGATCAAAACGATCTTTTATCAAACCGCAGGCTGTTTCCCGAATATAGAACAGCTCGCAGACGAATTTGGTTGTAGCTCTCGCACGCTCAGGAGAGAGCTGGTTACTCATGATTCCAGTTATCAAGTATTGCTTACCGAAGTTCGAGTGGAACTAGCCAAAGAGCTATTACTTGGCACATCCATGAGCATTGATGATATTGGTGAAAGGCTTGGTTATAGCGACCCTGCAAATTTCAGAAGGGCGTTTAAAGGGTGGCTCAATAAAACGCCTGCTCAGTTCCGTAACGGTTTAAGTTAAAGCGTTACTTGCTAAAAAACTGCTCCCTGAAATCGGATACTTGCTGCTGATAGTAACTGTCCCAATCTTGTTGAGTCCAAGTGGCATAACTTGAGCTTCGCTGAGAGTCCAAGGTCGCTTTGAGCTGATCCAGTTGCTCATGATAAGTCATCACGGTTTGTTGCTGTTGTGCGACTTGTTGTTCTCTTGCGGCAATGTTGTTGGCCTGCGTTTCATCTAAGTAGGTTTCTTGAAGGTCGGCTTTGACTGATGCGATTTCAGCAGGGCTATAGCTGCTGGGTATCAAAGAGACTGCCAGTTCATATTTTTGAAGCTGTGTTTCGGCGTTTAATGTCGCTGTATTGTTTTGCCATTCACTAAGCAAATCTTGATAGTTGGCCAAAAACTGGCTCGCTTCGTTCTCTTCAAGGGTATTGGCGTCAAGCGTAAAATCTAGATGAGCAAATTGGTCTGCGAATAGCTGGTGGGCCAACTCTCCCCATACTTGCTGTGCAGATTGTTTGAATAGGGCAACACGCTCTTCAAGAGTTTCTATGGATTCTAGTGGGATAGTGCTTTGGGTTAATTGCCAATCGACGAATAGCTGCGGATAGTCGCTCAGTAACTCAAACCATATGCTCGGTAATTCTGATTTCAATCGTACGAGTTGTTCAGTGCAGTCATCGCGTTGTTTGCAAAGCGCCCAGAACCCATCGAGTTCATCGAATAGAGCTTTACCTTCAAGTTCGCTTAAGTTTTTAACATGCGTTTCTCCGCCCGATGATTCTGCTTCGGCTTGTTTGTTCTGCGATGCTGCATTTTCCGAACTGGCGGTTGCAGTTGGCGTGGAATTGTCGTCAGCAGTTGTCGTAGAAACCCGCTGTTTTGCTTCTGTGTGTTGAGCAGAAGATAGCGGTGTTTCAGTGGATTTTGATGACCAAGAATAGCCAATAATGCCCGTCGTTAAGACGAGCATTAGGATTAAGATGACTCGATGCATTATGGGTTCACCGAGTTACTTAATGAGGGCGCTAACAGGGAAGTGGTCTGAAAGGTTGTAGTGCTTCCATAACTCACTGCTTGTTGATCTTGGGACATCCACACGATTGTCGTTATGAGCTTTAGCAGCATACTCTGAACTCACCACTACATAATCGAGATACTCAACATTCTCGCCACCCGATATAGGTTCGCCTGCAAAGTTGTTGATGCGAGGGTCAAAAGTAGACGCGGTGTAACCTGAATATTGTGGCTCTTCGGCCTGCAAGTTAGCGAACATCTCTTGGTAGTCGCCTGGGAACTTAAGCTTGTTCACGTTAAAGTCACCGCTGTAAATAACCGTCTCTGAAGTTGGTATTTCCAGTGATTGAGCAAGCTGACGCATCTGTTTAAATTGACGCTGTCGGTAGTCACGAGCTGTGTCCGTATCGAATGAGGCGGTGTGAGTGCCAAACACGTGGTAAGCCTGACCATTTTTGATGACTTCCGCGTAGTTAACACCTTTATCAGCAAAGCAATCTGTGCCTGTACAATCAGGAAACACGTATTGCGCTTCGTTGACGATAGGGTAACGGCTCACAATGATCACGCCGCCGTCATAGATGTTGATGCCATCCTTATTGAGCATCTTGGTTTGGTAAGGGTACTCTTTCGCAAGTTCACGTAGGAACTCATCTCGTCCGTTGGCAAACACCTCTTGAAGCGCCAACACGTCGTAGCCTTTTACGTATTGAGGGAGAAGATCGTAGCGGTCACCAATATGCGAAGCGATGGCAGGCAGTGCCCAGATGTTATAGGTCATGACTTTTAGTGACTTGGCATCCGGCTCGGGTTGCTCATCTACTTTTGGTGGGGTGATGGTGTAATAAATATCATCATAGCGCGCTGTAGAATCGGCTTTGAGGGCTAGCTCTGCATTGACCCCGAATGCATCGGTTGTGCTGCGATGAATATTACGATCGTCATGCAAAGTTAGGTTGACGTCTGCGGCACTCAAACCATGTTGCAGTGTCGAATTATACCAATGTCCTTCCATGGTTTGATTGAGCGTGACACTTTCTCCAATAGAGTTTGATACCACTGTGTCAAACTCGTATGTCTTACCGGACTTTACGCCTGTCCAGCGATTGAAACTGATCAGTTTTTTGGTCTCCCACGGTCCAATCTGCTCAACGTGTTGTTGCCACTCATCGCCAAGTTGCAGTAAGTCGGTACCGGTATGATTGGTTTGAATCGTCATCACTTGGTTGGTGTTGTTGGTTAGATACACATCGGTATCTGCAATAGCCGAGGTTGAAATGAATGAAGCTGATGCAAGTAATGCACTCAGGCAAGTCCATTGAGTTTTCATTTTCACGTTATCCTTACTGATTGGTTTAAAGAATAACGTAGTAAAGAGTTGTGACATTGGAGTTATAACTCTATCAGAATTATCCAAATATTAGATATATGCCATGGTTTTATAAATTTGATTACTCATTGATAATTAACATATTGCTTTATCGGAATGATAAGTGATACGCGCGCACGCTAACAAACAGAGGAACGATTTGGATTTGAGGGTAAGTCACTAGTGGTGTGTTTTTGTGGAAATCATAGGTCGGTAAATAACCAGAAATGGATGCTCTGAATCACGATAAGGGATAACGCTAGCGGCCTTGCTCTATCAGCATAAATTTTGCCATTGTTCAGTAAACAGATTCCTCAAAAACAGGTATGATAGTGTCGTTTTTAATCCTGAACTGGGAAAGTCATGGCAAAGTTAACACTCCAAGAGCAAATGCTTAAAGCTGGCTTGGTAAATGAGAAAAAATTAAAGAAGGCGAAGAAAGGCTCTAAAAAGTCTCGCGTTCAGTCTCGTGAAGCAAAAGCGGCAGCTGAAGAAACTAAACTGGCGCAGCAAGCGAAAGACAAAGAGCTAAACCAACAGTTGAAAGAACAACAGTTGAGCAAAGAAATTAAAGCTCAAGTGAAGCAATTGATCGAGATGAACAAGCTCGAACAGAAGAACGGTGAGATTAAATACAACTTTACCGACGGTACGTTAGTTAAATACCTTTACGTAGAAGAGCTGACTCAAAAGCAACTAAGTAAAGGTATCCTAAGTATCGCGCGTCAAGGCGAAAGCTATGTTGTTATCCCTACTGCGGTAGCGAACAAGATCGCGATGCGTGACGAAGAATCTATCGTTGATACTCAAGCTTCAAGCTCTGATGAAGTAGACGAAGATGACCCGTACAAAGACTTCGTGATCCCAGATGATCTAATGTGGTAGCCCTCGACTAAACCACTATCTAATTCGTCAATTACTTGTGGCGTTGAAGAAGTATTAAAAGCCCCGATGTGTTTTACATCGGGGCTTTTTCAATGTTGGCAACTGCATAGAATTATTTACGGGCTCATCTGAACCGGTCGTGTCTCTATGTTCGAGAAATAATTCATTGCCAGTGTCTCACTTACGACCGCTTTACTGGTAAGTAGGTAAGCAAGTAGGTTACCGACTAAGGCTTTGGCCAGCTAATCGGCAACAATGTCTGCGATGTCGAAAGTTGAGTCTTGTTGGTTGTTTTTAAGTTGATGATATTCAAGCTGATATTGCTCATAGCCATCAAAATAGCAGTCGCCGATTTCATTGCGCGGGCAAATTTTTACATCGTCTCTTGCGACCAGTTCAGTTGAACAAGATGGGCAGTGTTTCATAGATCCTCCTGATGGAATACCAGTGTATAAACGGCCCCATTAACTCAAACTTTTGTTTCGTTGTGATTTCATTTTTAAGTCAAGTAGCGGGTTTATTGGCCATAAACTCGCTACTTGTTGCTGTGCTTGGCCACAGAAAGGAGCAGCGATATAAGGTGCTTCGAGTTCGACAATGCTGTTTATTGGATGCTACATATATTGAAGCGAGAGCGGCTACCTCCACCTAACATTTTCACATTCTCTTTGTTGCTAAGTGCCTTCCATGCAGTACTTTCTTCCGCACTAAGGTTTGAAGGTTGGTAATCTAAGTTAGCGTATCTGGATACAACCACTTGTTTATCCATGCCACCAGATAGGCTATCGATTACATTAGTTGTCACTTTTCCATCGGAGTAGGCCATGACCAAAACTTCATCATTTTCTTCAAGCGCTGAGACTAACGTGCTTTGATTGTCTTTGCTGTATTGAACATCACTGTAACCTTGGTCTGCGTCTGTCTGTTTGCCTGAAATTGAACGATAAAGAAGGCTCTTTTTACGTTTCTTTAAGGAGCTAAGTGGGGTCTCATTCTGCTTGCTATAAATATTGACCACTTTAATATCGTTTTGAGCAGCGTATTTCAGAATTGAACTTTGGTTTCCGAGTCCTCTGCGTGTCAGCGCTGGCGAGTTTTGCAAGCTTTGAGATAAGCGTTGTTCGGTAGCATCAACGATGACAATCGCAGGTTTGTTACCTTCACTTAACGATTTCTTTAGTGCTTGTCTAACTTCGATATGTGCCATTTTCCCTTCTACAGTATCCCAGTTCGGTGCATGCTGAGGTGTTGCGGATGGTCTTGTTTCAAGCGTATATGGCTTGTAGTCGTAGTGCTCTTTCGGCCAATAGGTGTTTCTTTTTACTTTTCCCAAATCGTCAGCCAAATGAAATTCACTCACGAGCTTTTCATTTTTTAAATACGCCTTAGGTTTTTCTTGTCCTAGCGCTTTCCATTGGAAGTACATCTCTTCACGAAGGTTGATGATTGACTGCCTGGCATTACTGATTTCCGCAACGGGATCTCGACCGTGTTCAGCATTGTTGTAGTGAGTAATTCCTGTGGTCTGATATTCATAATTTGGAATCACATACTCTGTCGCTTTATTGGTGTCTGGGTGTCGGTGAGACAGAGGCGCATTACCTTGAGGGACGGCACCAGAAGAGAAGTCTCTCGCGTGTATGAGTTCATGCCCTAATGCGACGGTTTGATCAAACGGTGTCTCTGTTCCTGGAATATTGACTATCTCCGTGGTGGAGAAGTAAACCGTATTCGAGACCCCCTTACCATTAAATTGTCGCTGCCAAGCAAGCGAGGCCTTTTGTTGATCTTCAAATATAGAGGGTATCGTCTCAAAGAGTCTTCCTGGTCCTTCTGGTTCTCTTATCACAGTGACAATAGTAGCTTTAGACTGATCGACCCCTATCGTGTGTTCAATTAATGGGGCAACACCATCATTCGGCGCATTGACCGGTGTGTAAGTTGCTATTTGTCGTAAGATTTCTCGTCCAGTTTGCGATAGCTGCAGTTTGCGGATCAATACGCTCATATCGGAGAGGTAGGCGTCACTCTTTGTTTGTACATAGAGGTTTCTCGACATGCGATAGAGTTTTCCGTAGGTGTCTGAATTGTAGCCAGCAATGACTTTTACGCCATCCGGAGCATCGTAAAAAAGACCAAATTCTGACCCTTTTCCTGCGTATGTATTTATTGAGTTAACAAGCATTAAAAACCCTGATAGGGCTAGGATAATACTATTTTTCATAAACTGACTCCTCTAACGCTATTTGTAATTCAATCCAATCTTCGAGTTCTACAAGAAGAAAATGGGTGATATGTGGAAGCAGAGTCAGCTCTTCTTGTTTAATGATTTGCCCAAGTTGGTCAATTGCAGACTCAAGGTTTCCTTCGTTCAACGCTATTTTTATGTCCGCTAGCTGGCTCCATAGCGCATGCGAAGCTACATAAGCTACCTGCTGTTCCATTTCATCTTGATACTCATTGGAAAGGTAGTTTAGGTGAGGAGTTGAAAGCGTACTGTTAAACAGCTGATGCTTGCTGTTAGGTGATACATTGACTTCTGACTGCTGATGTTGTGCGATTTGTAGATAGAGCGAAAGGTCGCCTAATAAATATTGAAGTTGGTTGGCATTCGTCGTCTTCATTGCCTTTTCAATGATGCTTTCAATAGCGCTTTGAAAGTTTCGTTCAAAGTGAGCGCTTGGCTGCGACATCACGTCATCGAGTATGTCTGCCATTTTAGGGGCATAAAACCTAAGGTTTGCTGCAGAGTATACACTTGGATACGGTAACGAGTAGTTGAGAGAGCGGATGTAAGACATTGAAATCGCGAGCTTGAATTGAGGTTGAATAAAATGTTTAAAAATTTCATATTGTTTGATTTGATCTAACACTCCGCCGCTCGGTCGCTCTGTTAGCAGTAGTTCATACCAACGGCTAATCTGATACCAACTTTTACGAACATTTGGATCAGAGCTGTCAATTCCTTTGCTATCTAAGTATTCGCTGAAAGGCGTTTGGTAGCTAAGAATCTGGATGTTCGCTAACTCGGACACTAGCTCTTCAAATAGTTTATTCGATGACTGGCCTGATATGTAAGCGCTAGCGGTGTTGATTAGCTGAGTTCTAAATAAGCCAGTGGGCCAACCATTAATAATCCTTGATGCAATATGATTTTCGACATTAAATTCTACCTTTTTTAGCAACAACTCGGATAACTCAGCGTCTTTTTTAGGATGGTAAGTATCATACAATGGGCCAGAGTCTTTACATGCATCTAGAGAAGCTTGAATACCGCCTGGGGCAATGGAAGGAACACCCCAGCAAGTTCTTGCGGGACGGACTTCTATAGTTGCTGTACTGAGTTGTTCCTCGCTCAGGTAATCGATATCCCACATTTCTTTCGCATACTCTCTCAATCCACTTTGCCTTACTTGAAATTTCAATATACTTCGGTTGATTTTGCTTTGTGTAATGATCGATGCTACGTGAGGCTTTGGCCTTTCTATGAGTCGTTTAACTATGTTCTCTCTGTGTGTGGATAGTCGGCGCAAAGCGATTTCAACAAGTTCTCTTTTTTTGCTATGTATATTTAAAGCGAGCGCGTGATAGTTATCTGCGTTCAGGTTGTTAATCAGATCATCAATGCGTGCTGGTCCTTCAGTGCGAATGCAGCGTTCGATCTCTGTTAAAGAGGATCGACCGTTTTGGCATAGAGGTTGGTTTAGATTTGAATCAGGGGAAAGGTGTCCGATTGACTTCAACAGTTCTAAATCAATTCGAGCCATTTGCTTAGAAAGTTGCCTATCGTATGCAGAGGTGAGTCGTCGGTATTCGGTGTCTGCTTCAAGAAGCAGGTGGTCGACGTACATTGAGGCACTGTGTAATACGTGATTGTCGTATTTGTTAAGTAGAGAAATTGCGTCCTCTTTTTTGTGGTGGAAACGAGAAAATTCTGAGGAGTGGTTGGTAAACACGTAATGTGATTGGTTTTCAAATTCGGTGATTTTTTCTTTGGCTGCGAAGTACTTAATGTCATTCGATAATAGGTTTAGCTCATCACCAACTAGAGGAACTAAGGAAAAGATAGAGGCCGCTTTATCGAGCCGAGTTGAGGATTCCTGAGAGAATGTTTGGACCATGTTGTCGACCCAAAAGCCGACTGCGACTGCATCTCCGATTGGTCCTAATACTTCCAACGTCGAAGAACCAGCCTGACCTAGTCGGTTTATTAGGCTTTCCTGGCTTAACGAGCTTTCGAATGTCTGCGGGACATTAGCCAACGCTTTCTCTGTTTGTGGCCATGCTGATGCGAAAGATTGCGCGTGCGCACTGAGTTCAAGTTCGCCTAACGCAGTACCAAAATCTGGCTCTGCATAAAGCTCATTTTGAGACCATAAAGCGGCCCGATTATTGTTTATTGTGTGTAGTGATTGTGTATCTTGAACTCCGTCACTTAAGCAAAGTGCGGCTGATAAAGGACTATATACGATAGCTGTGAGCCACCATAGATCGTTTTTTTTGGTCATATTCAAATACTAGTTTTTTATCGCGGTTAGGTGGATAGCACTTTTCGATTAGCTTTTTACTGACAAAAAGGAGATCAGTGTGGGCATAAGTGGCGAATAGGTGCTTTGGCTTTCTTTGGGTTTGTCATCAACAAAAAAGCTCATCACCAGTGTGATGAGCTTAGATAGGGGGAAATGTGAGCTTGTTTATCGCTGTATAGGGTTAATCATAAGTTGAGCATCTTCATATCCCAGCTGCGCGAGGATTTCAGAATCAAAGTCAGTTATCACCTGAACATCGCCGACATAGTAGATTTTATGATTGTTCAGTGCGCTCATCGCATCGAATGAGTCGACAGAGTGTTCTTCACCGATATCGATCAGGCCTGAATATTGAGATTCAGCACTGAATTGACCTGATACATGAGTGTAGAACGGACGCAAACTTGCTCCTGCTGCATATTGCATGTTGCTCAATCCATTGGTGTTGATAGCCCAGCTCCAATCCCACCATTTCATTTCTCCAGGAATATAGCGGTGATCCCATTGGTAGCGGATGTTCGCTTGTTTTTCACTGTTGGTTCCCATGGTGAAGGTGTGGGAAACAGTTGGACGATTTGTCGGGTGATTACTGAGTGCATTGCCGCTAAAGCGTAAGAAGCCTGTGAAATTGACGTCGTAGCCGATGTTCGTTTTGATGCGGTACGGGTAAGAGATACTTGAGCGATAAAACTCGACTCTAAAGGGCAAAACAGAATTAGCCGGTACGGTGATGATCGCTTGTAGCTCTGTAGGTTCTGAGCGAGAACCATTGTTGGTATCAGAGAAACGTTGGTCTTGCTCAAGCACCACTGTTACATCTGTTTTCCCAACCAGAGGCCAAGTAAAGTTCTCTTTGAGCATTACTGAGTCTGAGAGGTCAAAGCTGTTGGTTTTGCGCCACTGGGTGGATTGCTCAAAATGAAGGTCAACGATAATCTGCTTCGGTTCGTCGCTGTCATTAATAGCGTAAGCCGACACTGTATTGATAAGCGTTTGTTCTGGTTCGCTAACGTTACCATGAGAAAATGCATTGCTATCGAGCGTGTAAGAGAAGTTGTCGATTGTGATTTTTGTTTTTTCGTCACAGCGATCACCGGTGCAGCTTCTATCGCTATTCCCTTTAATCTCCCAACCATTGTTAAGCGGTTTTATTGCCATATCTTGACCGACATAACGCCCGTTGTCGCCTCCAACCCAAGCGTAACCCAGGTTATGGGCCAAGTAACTCAGTGGTCTGATAAAGTTCGTGTTGTCGCTGACTAACGCGCGTTGAACATCAAGGTTATTGTTCGTTTCGATGGCTTGCGCTTCGTAGTAAGGGAGGCCTGCGTCTGGGGTATTGGGGTAACACCAGGTATTGTCGCTTGGTTGTCCTTGTTTGATGAGCCCGTGGTAGCCAGACCCCATGATCCCCCAGTCATTTTGAAGGCCTGCTATGTCCCACACGTTCATGCGAGAGATTAGCGCTGTTTTGTGTTCTTGTGCTTCGGTATGAGTAAGTGGGCGATAGTCCGAGCGACAAACATCTTCCCCAAGCTTGTCTAAGACAATTTGGTCTGAGTATATTTTTGAATGAGCCGTCAAAGGTATTAATGATAGGGCAGTGCTAAATAGCATGGTTTTACTGACGTTGAGCATGAATAAATTCCTAGGTGCCAATATTTGGCTATTATTTTTAGATGCGATTTATATGTGTTTTTATAAGTATTTTCTAGCCGAGGGTCTCTAGCGGGGTGTACTCTGTCATATAAAACAAAGCCAAAAGTACTGAAATGAATTGAAAATAAATACTCATAAATATCAGAGGCTTGTACTGATCAACTTGTCGTTTGATAAAGACTTATCTTGATTGATTTCAATTACTTTCAACCATCCAATTAATGGACGGTTAATTGTTGAACGTTTGTGTTTCTGTAACTTCGTTATCTAGGGCATGGGTTTGGAAAAATAAGTCAGCAAGATTGATTAGAAAGATATATTGTTGACTGGATGGTGAGTAAGAACGTAAGCCAGAATAAGAAATGATGTTGTGATAGGTAGGATCAAAAAATGCAGCGAACAACCTTTCGATTGTTGCTGCATTTTTGTTTGTATCGCTCGAATTAACTTGATTGAACGCGATTAAGCATCCCCAGGCTTTTCCCGTTTGCTGTTCCAGCCCATAAAATTATAGATGTTGTATCGAGCAAAGCCGACTTGTTCGTGCAGAGCAAAGTCTGTTACCGCAAAGTTGTACCACAGTGGCAGCCATGAGATTTGAGCCGCCATGTAATCAGCTCTAACCGGAATCACGTCCAACCCGAAGTGGTTGAAATAGAGTTCACTACGGCGAATGTGCAGGCCAGATGAAACCAGCACAATGTTGTCGAATTTATGATGCTTCATCAGGTCGCTGGTCAGCTGTGCATTTTTCCACGTGTTCACGCTGTTCGGTTCTTGAATTATGTCGGCCATTGGGACGCCAAGCCTAAGCAGTTGCTGTTGATAAACTTCAGCCTCTGTAACGCCGTTATTCTGAGCATCACCACCACTGATGATCACTTTGCATGTGGTTTGCGCTTTTGCACAATCTTTATATTGGCTTGCGGTTTCGCTGATTCGACCAAAAGAGAAAAAGGCTGGCTCGAACTCTTGCGTGCTTTTAATTAACTGTGTGCCTGCGCCTAGAAGAACAATGGCGTTATTGTCAGACCATTGGATATCAGGCTTATTTTCATAATTCGCTTGTAGGTCGTCTAATAAATAACGAGGGATCAAACCTGAACCAATCAACACAAATGACGATATAAGAACAAGAGATAAAAACAGAGAGGTTTTTCGCCACTGAAGTAAACGTGTAAAGCCTACGAATAGCAGAAGAAGTAATAATATAATAAAGCTCATGAGGATCCCGTTGTCGAACTGATGCCAAGGTGGTGTAGCATGTTGAAGCGTTGCATCATATATCAATCATGATGATTCTTCATAGCTAACTCATTGTATTATTGAACAAATGCACGATTTCTCTCTATTAACGATTAATGTTCGCGATAGTAGTAACTAAAATGCTTCATTATTGTTCGATTTATCCCTCTTAAAATATAGGCATATAAATCAGGAGGATTATTTAAATCTTATTTTGTGTCATTTAAACCTTATTTCGTGTTATTTAGTTTATTTGTTTATCAACTTCTCATCTTTTAAATTCATCAACTCAACTCAACTCAACTCAACTCAAGCTATCAAAGTAATTCTGAGAAAACTTGATGAACATTTTATTCAACATCAAGGGCAGGTGCTTGGGGCGGTTGGTATCAGTGGGTTGAGTGAAGGGGGCGATGGAGCATTAGCTGAGAAAGTGATTCGATTAGTGCTTTAAGCTCTACTGTTCAGAAAGTGGCTCTGACATAAGACAGAAAATAAAAAACCGATGCATGAACATCGGTTTTTTTGTTGGTCGAGCTGTTTGATTCAGAATTAAGCGTTCGCTTGTTCCAGATCTTGTTGCTTGTCTTTCTTACCTAATAGGCGACTTGTAATAGTGCCGGCTGTCATTGCACCAGATACGTTAAGCGCCGTACGAGCCATATCGATAAGTGGTTCGATAGAGATAAGCAGTGCTGCAATCGTTACAGGAAGGCCCATAGCTGGAAGTACGATAAGTGCTGCGAACGTTGCACCGCCACCCACACCTGCGATACCGAAAGAGCTTACTGTGATAATTGCAATCAGAGACAGAATGAAGTTGATGTCCATAGGGTCGATGCCAACTGTAGGTGCAACCATAACTGCTAGCATTGCAGGGTAGATACCCGCACAACCGTTTTGACCAATTGTTGCGCCAAAAGATGCAGATAGGTTAGCAATTGCTGGTGGCACGTTTAGCTTCGTGATTTGAGCTTCAACGTTCAGTGGAATCGTTGCTGCAGAACTACGCGAAGTGAAAGCGAACGTTAGAACAGGCCAGATTTTTTGGAAGTACTCTTTCGGGTTTACACCAACAAAAGAAACCAACATACCGTGAACAACGAACATCAATAGAATTGCTACGTAAGAAGCGACGATGAAACCTAGTAGGCTTAAGATGTCAGAAGCGCTTGATGTTGCTACTACTTTCGCCATTAATGCTGCGATGCCGTATGGCGTTAGTGCCATGATCATCTTAACTAAGCGCATCACGATAGATTGAGCCGCTTCAACGAACGTACGAATTGGAGATTCTAGCTCTTCTTTCTCTGCCATTACTTTACGTGCAGCAATACCCGTTAGCACACCAAAGATAACAACCGCGATGATAGACGTAGAGCGAGCGCCCGTTAGGTCTGCAAATGGGTTGGTTGGAATGAAGCTAACCAGCATTTGAGGAATCGTTAAGTCAGAAACAGTACCAATGCGGCTTTCTAGCGTTGCGATACGTGCTGTTTCACGAGCACCTTCTGTCAAACCTTCAGCAGATAGGCCGAATGCTTGAGTCACAACAATACCGACAATCGCAGAAATCGCTGTGGTTGCGAGCAACACAGAGATTGTGATGCCAGAGATTTTGCCCAGTGAACCGCCTTTTTCAAGCTTCACTACTGCAGCAATCATTGAAACCAATACTAATGGCATGATCACCATTTTCAGTAGGCCAACGTAACCACGACCAACAATGTTTACCCAGTCTAGCGTTTCTTTAATAACAGGGTTGCCTTCACCAAATAGCAGCTGAAGACCTAGGCCGAAAGCACTACCAAAAACTAAACCTAATAGAACTAAGCGCGATAACGTGTTTTCTTTTTTCTGCTGTCCGTAGAGAAAGAAGAGGATACCAGTGAATACCGCTAAGGCAGCGATAGCTGAAAATGACATTTGTTTTCCTTATGAATTTCTTTGAATCGATAGGGCGCTTAGATATATGGGCGCAAATACTGTTAGCTACAGTAGCGACCTGTAACAAAACGTAAAATAAGGAAAAGTAATTAAATAGAACGATAGGTAATATCCACTGAATAGAATGAGTGGATATCCAACATTGTGGTGAATAGATGAGCTTTTTAGCGATATTTTGCCAATAAATTAAGCATGTCGCTTGACGAGTAAATTTCGATATTTTGGAAATTATTTTCGAACAATCGGAACAACATGGCTTGCGCAACGTCTTTTGACTGAATTGGGCGCAGGTTTTTGAATTTGCCAAACATAAAGGGCGATAGGAGAGGAAACAGGCTTTGTAGCAGTTTTTCGTCGGCTCTTGGTTCTTCTCGCTCACCAACCAATGGCCCAGGGCGTGCAATGAACAGTTGCTTGAAGCCGATACGTTTTAAGTTCTGTTCCATTTGCCCTTTACACTTGAGGTAGTGCGAATAGGAATCGGCGGACGCGCCGTAACTGGACACAACCGCAACGCGTTGAACCCCAAGAAACTTCATCGACTGAGCCACATGGCTAACCAACTCTACATCGACTTTACGCAATGCTTCTTTCGAACCTGCCTTTTTCTTAGTCGTTCCTAAGCAGATAATACCGAGATTAGGTGTGGCTTGGGTATCGTCCCAACTCGTGACTTGAAGATCACTGTGAATGAGCGTGTGGAGTTTATCGGAATGAAACTGCGAGTCTAATGCTCTTCGGGACAAGGCATAAATATGATCAACTGCAGGTTCGTCGGTGAGCAGCTTCATCACATGTTGGCCAATTAGCCCTGTTGCACCAGCCACCACGACCGATGTTTTGTCTCCAGTAATGCTCATGGTTATCCCTAACGTATATGTAAGTTACTGTTTTTAATTTAAACCTTATTTAGGAATGTTGGCGATTTCATCGTCGGTAATGTGAAGGTGCATACAAATTGTCAATTCCATGTCGGCAAAGTCGCTGACAACAAACCGAAGAAAAGGTGAAAAACAGCTCACGAATACAAGCTGTTTTAATTAACTGTAAAAGCAGGTGTTAGGTTTAGTAAGACTTCACGGCGCTTGAGTTAGCACCCGTCATAGAATGTATTGATCGTAAGATCACCAATGTTGACGAGCTGATCTTGATTTAATGTGTAGGAGCGAGTGAGTTGAACGAAACAGTTGTAAGCTTTCAGTTCTCTAAACTGCCTTTCTTTGCCTGTGTAGACAATCAGCGTAGGGTTAAATTGAGGTCCGTAGCTCAATAGATGGTAGTTTTCCGTTTCCATAGCGTTTTCAACATTGTCAGAGTCGAGAGCGATCGTTCCCCATCGTATCCAAATATTTTGATCTGAGAGCTTTGCTAGTTTTTCCTTCTCTAAACCTTCAATAGTGGCTTTACCCATCACGATTTCGTTTGTTGCGTTGAAAGCGCCAATGAATCCATCGAGTGTGGCTATCCTGGCATCAGAGTTCAGGTTCAAAAATCGTGGTGCTACAGTCACTGAGAGAATGCCTAAAATGATGATAGTCACCACCATTTCAATTAACGTGAAGCCTTTGTTTTCCATAAGTACCCTTAATAACTGACAGGGAAATATTAGCAACAAGATTTAATATGTAAATGGATCTGAGATTTATGTAAGTACATAAAATGTAAGGGATAATTTACATTGAGTGATAAGTGTACCAAAGCAATTTGATTTACTTATTTAGTGGTTTCGTTTTGTACTAAATGTCTAATTAGTTGGACTTGGTAGCTGTTCGATTGAGTTTTGCACAAAGAGATAGGAAGTGATGTCAGTAGAGATAACAAAGCCCGCTGGGCGACGGGCTTGTTATTTACTTTGTTGCTTACTAGGTAAAGGAGAGTGGGATTTTCCTTACCTTCTTGCTAGTTTTCTTACCTGATTTATTTGGTTTTCTTTTGCTTGAATTCGGAATCATTACACCTCCTAAATCACTTTTCTGAACTTTGTTGCTTTCAACCGGTTGTGTTGCTTGGTGTTGCATTTTGTAGCTAATAATGTGGGTGTTCACTGTATGGATACGTATCAATGGAGAGATCAACAAGTACTTTAAATAAAGCATAAACGGTGCCAAAACATAAGTTATTGATTTTTAGCTTTGGTGGTGTTCGATACGAAACCCTGTTGTGTTTTTTGATTCTCAATTTGAGAAAAAGTGCTCTTGAACTGATTAAATTAAGAACACTCTCTGCGATTTCGGTTGATTAGGCATAGATACAGCATTGCTTAACACGTAAACTGAGTCGTAATTCACATAGACCAAGGACGTGCTATGAACCTCAAGCTTGATACTCTCGCTCCCACTCAGATCTATCACCTGATGACACAAACCGTTGTTCCTCGCCCGATAGCGTGGGCATTGACGGAATCTTCTGACCAAGAGTACAACCTAGCGCCTTTCTCTTATTTCACGCCTGTTTCCAGCAACCCGCCGCTACTGATGCTATCGGTTGGGAAAAAGCCATCGGGCGAAATCAAAGATACCACCCGTAATGCCCTTGAAACGGGTAAGTTGGTCATTCATATCGCGTCAGCCAGTTCTGCCGAGGTGATGACGGCGACAGCAGCCACGCTCGATCATGGTGAGTCTGAAGTAACCGCGAATAATATCGAGTTGGTTGAATTTGAAGGCTTTTCTTTACCTAGAGTGAAGGAGTGTGCTGTGGCGTTTGGTTGCACATTGTATGAAGTTAAAGAAGTCGGTGAAGTACCGCAAAGTCTCATCTTTGCTCAAGTTGAAACCGTGTACATTTCCGAAGATGTGATCGATAAAGAGAGTGAGCGCTTGAAGGTTGATGCACTAGCACTGGATCCTTTATCTCGACTTGGTGGGGGGAATACGCGACGCTTTCCAATGTGTTCTCTGTCGCACGCCCTAAGTAATAATCCCTAAGTAGTAGCTCCTAAATCAACGTACCCAGAATAAGCGTTTTTAAAAACTATGTTAGATACCCAATACTCGCAGTACATCCAACACCGAATTGACCAAAAAACCAAGCCGCTCGGTGCGCTTGGCTTACTAGAAAAAGTCGCACATAAACTGGCATTGATTCAGAGCCAAGGCAAAGAAACTGCGGTTGAGCACATCGAATTGAATAAGCCAAGTATCATCATATTTGCTGGCGACCATGGCATAGCCGATGAAGGTGTGAGTATTGCTCCAAGTGCCGTGACGCAACAGATGGTGTTGAACTTTTTAAGCGGTGGCGCGGCGATAAATTGCTTCTGTGCGGTGAGTGATATCGATATCACGGTAGTCGACACGGGGATATTGTTGCCTGTGGAATCAGACAGTGGCATGTTGATCTCTCAGCGTTTAGGTACACGAACCAATAACTTTGCCAATGAAGCGGCAATGAGCCTCGAAACGGTTGAGCGTGGGATTGAACTGGGTACAGAACTTATTTCTAGAACCATTTCAAATGGAACCAATATCATCATGTTTGGTGAAATGGGCATCGGAAATACCAGCAGCGCATCTGCGATCTTAAGTGCGTTAGCGAATCGGTCTGCAGATGAGTGTGTTGGCCTAGGCACTGGCATCAACAATGAACAGCTTGCACGTAAAGTGGCTGTGGTTGAGCAAGGTGTTGCTCGTTGCAAAGGTTTAGCTGCGAAAGAAGTTAAAGATATTAAAGAGGTACTAGCACAAGTCGGTGGCTATGAAATCGTTCAAATGGTCGGTGGTTTCCTTGGTGCTTACCAGAACAAAACGCCAGTATTAGTCGATGGCTTTATAGTGTCGGTTGCTGCGTATGCCGCGACTTTAATCGAGCCGAACTGTCGTGATTATATGATTTTTGCACATCGCTCTGAAGAGTCGGGACACAGAATCTTGTTAGAGCTTCTGGACGCAGAGCCACTGCTCGATCTTGGCTTGAGACTGGGCGAGGGCACGGGGGCTGCACTAGCCATGCCTATCATTCGAGCGGCTGCAGAGTTTTACAACAACATGGCGAGCTTCGAGAGCGCTGGAGTCACTGTTTAATGAATGATGCACCAGAAAGATCATTGAAAGATCGAGTCACTTATCAGTGGGAGTTGTTTGCGCTGGCGATGGGTTTCTTTTCTCGCTTGCCAATGCCAAAGAACACGTCCTATTCATCAGAGCGAATGAATCGTTCGGGTCGTTATTTTTCAGCTGTTGGTTTGTTACTTGGTGTTCTTTGTGGCGGCGTATTCTTGTTGCTCGATGCCATACTGCCAAGTGCAGTTGCCATCTTTTTAATGATGAGTTTCAGCTTAATGCTCACCGGTGCTTTCCATGAAGATGGTCTGACCGACATGGCGGATGGCATTGGTGGTGGAATGACGCTCGAACGCCGTTTGAGCATCATGAAAGATAGCCGTATCGGCACATATGGCGCGTCTGCGCTTATCATGGCTTTGCTTGGTAAGTGGATTCTTTTGAATGAACTGGTCACCATGACTGCTCTGTTTATGGTTATCGTTACCAGTTATACCTTTAGTCGCGCGATTGCTGCATCGCTGATTTACGACATGCCTTACGTTAGCGATTTAGATACCAGTAAAAGTAAGCCATTGGCTAACAAGCAAACCAAAGGCGAACTTGTCTTCTTATTGCTTGTAGGCGTGCTGCCTAGCTTATGGTTTGGTCTTGAATTCGCTTTGGTTTTATCTGTCGTCGCCTATCTGTTCAGAACAGGTTTCAAAAAGTGGTTAACGGCTCGAATTGGTGGCTTTACTGGCGACTGCTTGGGGGCAGCTCAACAGTTGATTGAGTTGCTGACTTACCTTGTATTCATTACTGCATTTTACAATGGCTTTCTATAACGGCTTTCTATGACGAACACGAATCAAACTAATCAAACAAGGCAGCGAAACAGCCATCTGATATTAGGCGGGGCTCGTTCTGGCAAGTCGAGTTTTGCAGAGCAACAAGCATTATGTGCGCTTGAAGCATGTTCAAATGGACGCCTCAACTATATTGCGACAGCCACTTACTTGGACGACGAAATGCGAGAACGAATCGCGCACCATCAACAACGTCGTGGCGAGCATTGGATTGAGCATGAAGTTCCTGTTGAGTTAGCCGAAAAACTGCAGTGTTTTAACCAAGATGATGTGGTGTTGATTGATTGCCTAACCTTGTGGCTGAACAACGTCATCTTTGAACTGGGTGATGACGCAACCAATGAACAGGTTGAAGCCGTTGTGGAACTATTGGTGCAAAGCGTCGAGCAAAGCCCTGCGCAAATTATCATGGTCTCTAACGAAGTCGGTTTAGGTGTTGTGCCATTGGGTAAAGTGTCGCGCTTGTTTGTGGACAATGCAGGGAGAATGAACCAAGCGCTAGCTTGCGTCGTTGAACGCGTCACACTGGTCGCTGCCGGATTGCCGCTTCACTTAAAACCATCTAATCACTTGCTTGATACTCAAGGCTAGGTCGCACTCATGGTCAATGGAACAACCAAAAACATCTATATGCTAAGACATGGCAAGGTTGAAGGAAAAGCTGCACTGAATGGTTTATCTGATGTGTTGGTTAACCCAAACCTTCAACAACAGATTTGTGATGCGTTGGCTGAACATGATATCGCTTTCGATGGTGTTATTACCTCACCATTAAGACGATGCAGTGACCTGGCAACCCTGTATGCAGAGCGTATGTCAGTGCCTTTATCAGTTGCACCAGACTTTCAGGAAATGAACTTCGGTGAAGTGGATGGTGTCCCATTTGATAAACTTGAAGACAAGTGGGGAATGTTAGAAACCTTTTGGAAAGACCCTGCTAATCATCAATTAACTGGTGCAGAAAGTTTACAGGGCTTCCACGACAGAGTAACTCAAGCTTGGTCGCAACTTTTGAACAATCCAAGTGACAATCTATTGTTGGTTACTCATGGTGGCGTTATTCGAATGTTATTGGCGCATTGCCTTGATATTGATTGGAAAAATCCGAGTTTGTACTCGAAGTTATCGATAGAGAATGCATCAATAACCCATATTCAAGTCACTCAGTTTGCACAGAGCTTTATCAGCGTCAAAGCGATAGGCCTGCCTGTTCTCTGAGTGTTAAAAATACACAGTTTTAAGAATTAACAATCTATTAGAACTGTAAATAGAAATAGAAATAGAAACAGAAATATAAATAGAAGTATAAAGCGGCGTTCACAGCCGCTATACCTGATTGGTATTACTACCTACGTGAAAGGAATTTAGTCATGACAACACCAAGTTGGGATCTAAGCATTGCTTATAGCGATCTTAATGATGCAAAAATCGAACAGGACATTGAGCTCATTCAGCAGTGCATTGAGCTGTTGAACCTACACGTTGAAAAGCGTCACATTATTCTAGCGATGCAAAACGCGATTCAGACTTCTGAAGCGGCTGGCACGCTACTAAGCACGATCAACACCTTCGCTAACTGCCACGCATCGGTAGACGCGACGCACACAGAAGCCAAAGCACTGCTTGGTCGAGTTGCCAAACTGAACTCTGAAATGTCTCAAGCATTTAGCCCTTACGAAGACACACTAATTCATGCAGAACCGGAGTTTATTGATGCAGTATTAGAGCATGAGAGTGCGGACGTAGCAGGGCAACGTTTTGCGATTGAAAGCTCTCGTAAGTTATCAAGCAGCCGACTCAGTGTTGCTGAAGAGCAGTTGTTAGCGGCTATGAAGGTTGATGGCCGTGATGGGTGGGGGCGTTTATACGACAACCTAACCGGTTCTTTAAAGCTGTCACTAAAGCTGGACGGTGAAGAGGAAGCTCTGGGCTTTTCTCAAGCGGCGAGCTTGTTGTATGGCAGCGAATTCGACAAACAAGAACCGGCATGGCGTGCCGTTCAAGGCGCAATGAAGACGCATCAAGAGTCTTTTGCTTCGATCCTAAACGCATTGGCTGGGTGGCGACTGACAGAAAACAAAAAGCGCTCGAAAATTAGCGATGTGCATTTCCTTGATCCAAGCCTACACGGCAGCCGCATTGTGCCTGAAACGTTAGACACCATGATGTCTGTCGCTAAAGCTAATCGTGAGGTTGGGCAAAAAGCGGGTCTATTAATGGCAAAGGTTCACGGGCTCGATGAAATGAAGCCTTGGAACCATTTAGCAGCGATGCCACCACTCGGTGACAGCGAATCTAAGGTTTATCCATTTGATGAAGCGATCGAAGTGATTAAAACCGCCTTCGCTGAAGTAAATCCAGAGATGGCTGATTTCGTCGCATTAATGGTTGAGAACGGTTGGATTGATGCCGCTCCAGCAGCCAATAAACGTCTAGGTGCGTACTGCACTAAATTTGCTGCGACACGCACCCCGCTTGTGTTCATGACATGGAGTGGTAGCCGCTCAGACTTAATGACATTAGCGCACGAGCTAGGCCACGCGTTCCACAACTGGGTGATGAAAGACATGCCGTTGTGTCAAACACGCTACCCAATGACGTTAGCAGAAACCGCTTCAATCTTTGCTGAGAACATCGTTCGTGACCACCTATTGAAGCAAGCACAAACACGTAATGAGAAACTTGAAATGCTGTGGGAAGAGCTTTCTTCTTCTTTGGCACTAATGGTGAATATTCCCGTTCGCTTCGAATTTGAAAAAGCCTTCTACGAGCAGCGTGAAAAAGGCGAGCTCACGGCTCAGCAGCTGTGTGACCTGATGGAAACCACTTGGAAAGAGTGGTACGGCGAGGCAATGACAGAAGCTGACCCTTACTTCTGGGCGAGCAAGCTGCACTTCAGCATCTCTCAAGTTAGCTTTTATAACTATCCATACCTGTTCGGTTATCTGTTCAGTAAAGGTGTTTACGCTCAGCGCGATGCGAAAGGTGAGCAGTTCTACAGCGATTACGTTTCGTTGCTTCGTGATACGGGCAGCATGATGGCGGAAGAAGTCGTTCAAAAGCACTTAGGAATGGACCTGACTCAAGTTGATTTTTGGCAACAAAGCATCGACATGGTCAAAGTTCAAATCGATGAATTTGAAAGATTGCTCGATCAGGAAGATTAATTGATCTCAATCTGTTCATGGCAGGTAAGAGCTGTGTTAGCTTACGTGGCTCTTATCTTGCTGACATGACTTGAGAAAAGCTGAGACAGCCAAAAGTTGCTTTAAATAGAGAAAGTTATTTGGAACAGATGTCGGTTAGTAAAGTCAGCAGGTAATATAAAAATATATGGGTAGTATTTGTGAGTGATAACGGAGTTTCTATTGATAAGTGCGATCCTAGCAACACAATTTCTATGTACAATTTATTAACATACGGCCGTGCAATTAAGGAGTAGCGCATGACGAAGACCCTCTTTCGCCAATCATTTCTTTTTGACAGCCTAGATCTTGAGCAAGAAGTGGTTGCAGGACAGACCGTACTGAGTAACGGTGTTCAAATTAAGCTTCATCAACGCGGTGTATTGGAAGTGATTCCCGCGGAGTATAATTCCGAAACCAAGAACATCATCTTTTCAACCGGTGTTCATGGCGACGAAACCTCACCAATGGAGCTGATTGATAAGCTCATTGAGGATATTGAAACTGGCTTCCAAGTGGTGACAGCAAGATGTTTGTTCATCATCGCACACCCTGAAGCGACCAACGCGCATACTCGTTTTCTTGATGTGAATATGAATCGTCTGTTTGATGAGAAGCAGCACGAGAGTAATCGAGAAGTGGATATCGCGAAGAATCTAAAGTACTTGGTTACGGAGTTTTACAAAGAAACGGTACCTGCCACTCGCTGGCATTTAGACCTGCACTGTGCAATCCGTTTATCTAAGCATTACTCTTTTGCCGTGAGCCCTAAGGTTCGCCACGAAGTACGTAGCAAGGCCTTGTTCGATTTTATCAACAGTGCTCACGTTGAAGCTGTGTTGTTGTCGAATGCGCCAACCAGCACCTTCAGCTGGTACAGCGCTGAAAACTTTGAAGCGCAAGCACTGACAATGGAGTTAGGGCAGGTAGCAAGAATTGGTGAGAACCAGCTTGATAAGCTTACTGCTTTCGATTTGGCGATGCGCAATCTGATTGCTGAAATAGAACCAGAGCATTTACCAAAGAAAACCATTACTTATCGCGTAAGCCGAACCATAGTTCGTTTGCACGATGACTTTGATTTCATGTTCTCTGATGCCGTTGAGAACTTTACGGCGTTCAAACACGGTGAAGTGTTCGGTCATGATGGTGATAAGCCATTAATGGCGAAGAATGAAAACGAAGCCGTCGTGTTCCCGAATCGAAACGTTGCTATCGGTCAACGAGCTGCCTTAATGGTGTGCGAAGTTGAAACTCGATTCGACCATGGTCAGTTGGTTTACGATTAATACTTAGACGTTGTTTCGTTTGTTCAAAACAGCCTCTCAACTGGTTGAAATATCAAGGTTCACATTACGGTGTGAGCCTTGAGTTTATTTGGGGATACAGGTAAGGTTACGCGAACAATTTCAAAGTAGCTTGATATGGATTTCCAACAACTTCTTCACCAAAAACAGCGCAAATGGACCCGAGCCATTTATCTGATGGCAGCACTGCTTGTCGCGCTGAGTGCGATTTACCTAATGGTTGGCGATCTTTTCATTTCCCCTCTGGGCACCTTGTCCACGTTAGAACAAAAACTACTGGTTGATTTACGCTTACCTCGATTATTGGCGGCTATTGCCATCGGGGCAGGGTTAGCTGTATCTGGCGCAAGCTTACAAGTCTTATTAGGCAATGTATTGGCAGAGCCGGGTGTGCTTGGCATTTCTGGTGGCGCAAGCTTGGCGATGGTGATTGTACTGTTCTTCTTGCCGTTTGCTCCGACTCCAGAACTGTTCATGATTGCCGCCGTTTTAGGTTCGCTCTGTTTCACCGTGATTCTGGTGAGCATGGTAAAAACGATGCGACTCACCACGGCTAAATTACTGCTGGTGGGGGTAGCGTTAGGCATTCTTTCTGGCGCGATGGTGACATGGGCGTTCTATTTTAGTGATGACCTCAGTCTACGTTTATTGATGTACTGGCTGATGGGCAGCTTGGGTGGCGTCACTTGGTATCAACACTCGCTCACGTTAGTCATGATTCCCGTGATTATTTGGCTGTGCCTGCAAGGTAGCAAGTTGGATAAGTTGATGATTGGCGAGACTCATGCTGCGCAACTGGGTGTGAACGTGCCTAAACTGCGTTGGCGCTTAATCTTCGCTGTGTCTATTTTAGTCGGCTGCGCCGTGGCATTAGGCGGCGTAATCAGCTTTGTTGGCTTGGTTGTGCCACACTTATTGCGTTTAGCGATTGGTACCGATAACCGATACCTTCTTCCTTTATCTGCCGTTGCTGGCGCTGCATTGTTGGTGTTTGCTGATATTTGCGCGCGTACATTACTCGATTCTGCAGAACTGCCTTTGGGTGTGATGACTACAAGTATCGGTGCACCTATCTTCATTTGGATGTTAATTAAAAATCATGATTCAAATTAAGAGCCTGAGCGTCGGCGCTCGTTTATTACCCCTATCATTTGAGCTCAAGCAAGGGCAGGTGACTCACGTTATCGGCCCGAATGGCAGCGGTAAAAGTACCTTACTCGAATCGATATCTGGCATTAGTGATGGTTACAAAGGCGATATAAAGATCGACGGGCAGGATTTGTCGGAACTGTCTCTACAAGATTTATCACTGCATCGTGCTTATCTTTGTCAAAGTGCAAGACCTGCTTTCAACTTAGAAGTGTTCCAATATCTCGCGCTCTCATTACCAAGTTCATCACACGGCCTTGATACTGAAATCAACGCAGCTTTGGAAGAGATAAGCCAGATGTTGGACATCACAGACAAACTTCATCGCTCAATTCAGACACTGTCTGGTGGTGAATGGCAACGCGTCCGTTTGGCGGGAATGTGCTTGCAAATTTGGCCGACGCTTAATCCTTACGCAAAGCTATTGATCCTCGATGAACCCGCAGCTCCGCTGGATATTGCTCAAGAAGCCTTATTGTACAAGCTTATTGAACGAGTGGCGGAGAAGGGTATTACCGTGATCATGGCCAACCACGACCTGAATCGCACCTTAAGACACGCCGACCAGGTGTTGCTGCTCGATAAAGGCGTACTTCAAGCATCAGGTACAGCTGATCAAGTGCTTACTCCAGAACAACTAGAATCGGTGTTCAATACCGAAGTCAAAAGTATCTCAGTCGATAATCAAACCTATCTGCTGTTTGGTTAGAGAGGGCTTTTGGCTAGAAAGAGTATTTGCTAAAAAGGTCATCTGGTTCAGCTGATTATTGGGTTAAAGACGAGCTAGTAAAGGGATCAAATATGTTTAGATACATCCAAAGACGAAGAATCAAAAAGGTGATTAAGCTGCTATCTGCAAAGATGGTAAAGAGCTACGGAAGCCGTGACTTCTTCTCTATCGGACAAGTCGAAACGAGTTCTAAAGAGCTGAGCAACCGCCAACAACAAATTGCATTGGCGTTGTTTGCTGATCCACAGAATCTCGATGCTGAGCTGGCATCCACCATTCAATTGTTGAGAAATGATGTATCTAACGATTTCTTTGGTGGTGAAGGCTACAACGCACGCGACGTTCTAAACCTTTTAGGTGGCAGAGGCTGGAAGGGCGGTCGCATGGACGATGACATGTCACACCGTATGGGCATGAATAGCCGCTATTAAAGCCTGATACCACTTATTTCTTCCGGTATTGTTCTCGTTAAAATCGTTATTTTAACGAGAAGCTCCTTTTCATCCATTCTCTATTCGTTAAAACCCATCTATTAAACAAGCCTAAAATCCTTTTAACAACCAGTAACTGCTTTATTTCTTTTCTGGGTAAACCTCATGTTTTTCAGTTAGATAAACCTCCTTCCAGTTCATGCACATCTGCGATTTATCTAGGTGGTGAAGTTGTTCTCTACACCAACTAACTTTCATAAACTGTTACGGCGTCGGTCTAGTTAGGACTTAGTCAATACTCATATAAATGTAAATGGCACTACAATGATGTAGTGCTATTTTTTAGGCTTAGTTTGTCGTCACTTGGCGTAAAATGGTAAGCCTTAAATCAAGTGTCTGAGTAGAATTATCTCAAACGAAACAAGTGAACTAGGAGTGGTTCTAGTCACTGTATCTTATTCGAATGGATGCTTTGAAACTCCGAAAGAGGAATGACTTATGTACGAACTAACACTACTTCTAAGCCTAATGATCGGTGGTGCGGATAGCACTGCTGAAATGGATATCAATACCCAATTTACGACTCTTGAAGAGTGTAACCAAGAAGGTGCAGCGTTAGCTAAGAAGTTAAATGCAACAGACCTTAAAGTCATTCAAGTTCAATGTGAGCGTGATTAACCAGAACAGAATTAGTTAGATCATGATGAACCAAAGCTAACTAACACCATAGATTTGTCGGTGTGGGCACACCCGAGGTGCCCATATCGAATTACCTCCAGTTTAACTAACCTTAATTCCTCAAATGTACTTCTTCAGATCATCCACATACATTCCCCACATCAGCCCCAATAAAAACAATTTCATCTAACCTATTGTTAATTATTTACTATTTGATAGTGTGTCTAGGTGCACATTAAGGATGTGTTTCATATTTAGCGAAGAAATATTAGGAGTTGCGATGAGTATTATAGTGAGACGGTCTGAACCGTCAGATGCAAAGGGAATCAAAGAAGTTTACGAATGCACTAATGCTTATACCGGTACGCTGCAACTCCCAAATCCGTCTCTTGAAAGCTGGCAAAAACGAATCTCTAATATCCCCGACAACGTGTACTCGTATGTCGCGATGATCGACGATGAGATTGTTGGCAACTTGGGAATGGAAGTGTGTGTAAACCCGAGAAGGCGTCATGTTGCTTCATTTGGTATGGGTGTTAAAGACGATGCATTAGGCAAAGGTGTCGGTAGCCAACTGCTCGCAACAGCAATCGACTTGTGTGATAACTGGATTAACATCAAGCGAATGGAGTTAACGGTGTATACCGATAACGAAAGAGCGATCAGCCTGTATAAGAAATTTGGTTTTGTCATTGAAGGGGAGTCTGCTGGGTTTGCCTTTAGAAATGGCGAATATGTGGCGGCTTACCACATGGCGCGACTGGTATAGCGCTCGGCTTCTAAAACACGGCTACAATTAACACAGCCAAAGTTCCCTAATAGATAATAAAACGCCACGTTATTTAAACGTGGCGTTTGCTATTTTAGTCCGTTGGTCGCATTAAACAACCAGTCTTAACCTGGCTTAAGCCGTTAGAGGCTCAAGGTTCGCAGGACGGTAATGTACAGATTTTAGTACTTTACCTTGGCGAACGGTTTTGCCTTCAGATACGAAATCTTCCGCGCACTTCGCGATGATGTACTCGCCTTTTTGAACCGCCATCAGTTTGATGTTCTGCTCAGCATAGAAAGCTTCAGTTTCTGCGTATTCTGTTTCGTTACGGCACACTTTGCTCATGTTGCTTGAGTGCACTTCATCCCAGCAAGGTAGGAAATCGATTGAGCGGTTTTTAGAAACATTCAACAGTAGGTCGATCAGGTAGCTGATTGCTAGGTTGTCTTCTACCTTAGCTTGACCAAGGTGAACCAAACGTCCCATCAAAACATAAACGCTGTCTACAATAGCGTCCGCTTGTTCGATTTTAGAGTCAGCTTCTGCAAGTTCTGTTAGTTCTTCGATCGCTAGAGAGGTGTGTAGCGTATCGCCTTTTTCGTCCATTGTTTCAGGAGCAGCAACAGGCAGATCAAAAGTGCTGCGGAACTCTTCAATGTCGCGGTAAAGGTGATCGTAGATTTCTTGGCTTAGTTGAGAAAGGTTCATATTCCTATCCATTCTGTTTCGTTAATGGGGCATTTTAACAAAGGCGGGAATAGGGTGCTAATGCAAAGTCGAAGAAGTCGACTTTTATTCATTGGACGAATGAGGTATTTTGCATACAAACCAATTGATTATTATGTTTTATTACCCTTTACTCTTCTAAATATACCAAATATTGATGTTGTCATTAAACTCGGCAGCAGTGGGATCCCAGTTATGAACCAAGCCAGTGAAAGTGAAATTGTGATACGACGCTTGTATCAAATCACCAATGATTATCGAAAGGGCTTCGATAGCCAGATCGTTCAGCTGCTTATCATGGGGCTTGAACGCTTCAATCTAGATATTGGAATCTTATCCAAAGTCGATGGTAATACTTATTTGGTTGAACACTGCGTAACACCTGAAGAGGTTGATCTCAATAGCGGAGATACCTTCGATTATCGTTCTACCTATTGCGAAATTACTTGTAAATCGATTGGTCCTATCTGCATTGAGCATTGCGGTAAACATGATAAGTATGCGACTCACCCTGCCTACCAATCTTTTGGTTTAGAGTCTTACATTGGCATCCCGATCTTCGTTAATGATGAGCTTTATGGCACCTTAAACTTCTCAAGCCCAGCCCCTTATCACCGTGAGTTTAAAGAGTTCGATATCGACGTTATGAGGTTAATGGCTTCATGGATCGAAGTGGAACTGGTTAGAAGACAGCAAGAACGAAAGCTAAAAGAACTGAATGAGAAATTGGAGTACCAAGCACTGTATGATCCTCTGACACATTTGCCAAATAGACGTTGCTTGTTCAAAACGTTGAACGCAGAAGTGGAGCAGTTAAAAGGATCTTTAGGGAAGGGAACCTTGGCAGTTGTAGACATCGATTTCTTTAAACAGGTTAATGATACTTATGGTCACCAAATGGGTGATGTTGTATTAAAGAAAGTGGCAAGCGTACTGAACAATAATACCCAAGAAGGTGAGTTTGTGGCGCGTTTTGGTGGTGAGGAGTTCATTCTTTGGTATCCAAATAAAACACCAAGTTGTGTTGAAGATAAGTTCATGATTCTTTTGCAAGAGATGAAGAAAATCACACTGGATAGAAAGCCTGTCACTATATCAATCGGTGCGTGTCATTTTGAGTTGAGCACAGGGGATACCAAAGGGGAAAGGATGTCGGCGTTAGATAAGCTAATCAAAGTTGCCGATGAATGTCTGTATATTGCGAAACAAAATGGACGAGATCAGTTCATTTCTCGTCCATATCATCAAGAGCGCTCAGGAATATGAGCCAGCATGTTAGCGATTAACTGAACAGGTAAGGGAACAGTTTACGACGTTCTTCTGGCGTTAAAGATTCAACTCGAGCGATGTTAGTATCTGGAATTGCTTCAGGGTTAGGGTAATGCTTTAACACCTTTTCCATGCTAGCTTCACGAATCAAATGGTAAACCGGATACGGAGAACGGTTCGTTAGGTTTTCATCGTCTTCTGGATCCGCGCCACCAAAGCAATAGTCTGGGTGGAAGGTTGCCACTTGGTAAACACCTTCCCAATCTTCTTGCTTGATCAATGCTTCAATCCAATCAATGAACATGTTGTAGTCGAAGAAATCTTGCAGCATGTTTGGCACGACAACCAGCGTTGTTTCTAACTCAGCGACTGGCGTGTTATCTAACTCTACGAAATGCGTCATGATGTCTTCCAACAACGCTTCTTCCGTATTCGCTTCACTCACAAAGATCTTAATCTGTTTATTACGTTGTGGCTTGGCTGCGAATGGACACAGGTTTATACCAATAACGACATCATCTAACCACTGTTTTACTTGGTCGTGGATGGTTTGAAGATCTGTGCTTTGAGTGTTCGACATAACAGGTTCCGAAATGAAATTTTGCGTAGGATATCAGAACGGACGTTAATCAAAAGCAATAATTGAGTTACAAACTCAGCCGTAGTTATGCTTGTGCGAGTTTGGACGCCGATACTTGTAGCTGTTTCAACTGGTTGACCCAAGCAAATATCGCGACATAGAAGATCGAGCCGCCTGCAATCACGCCATTCCAACCGAACAGTTGCCAGCAATATAAGAGTAAGAAACCACCTAAACTGCCGCCGATGTAGTAGTGGACTAAGTAAAGTGCCGTTGCTGTCGCTTTGGCGCTCGGCGCTTTTTGACTCACCCAAGAGTAGGCTAGAGTGTGGGCAAAGAACGCGCCGCCACTAATCAATAACAAGCCAGCTAACATGAACGGGACTTTATCGACCGCAGAAACCAGCATTCCAATTAAGCTAACACACACGCCCATCAATATACCGTTTAACGGATCATAACGAAGTGTCCATTTGTTGGAGAGTTTAGAGCTTACCGTTCCGGCCAAGTAACATAAGAATATCAGCGAAGCTAAACCAACGGGCACCGAGTGAGGTGCTGATACTAGCTTAAAGCCCATTACTGAATACAGGTTAACGAACAGAGCAAAGTTAGCACCACCAATCAGCATAGCGAGCCACAGTGTGCGGTTTTTTAAGTGCATCATTACAGATCGGTTATGATGAAAGAACAACCCTTTCTGTGGTTTGAAGTTTTGTTGATCAGGCAGACTATACGTAATATAGAGTGCGCCAAGCAAAGAGCCGACAACGAAAAACAACACCGTTGCATGCCAGTCGAAATAATCCGTAATCAAGCCACCTAGTACACGCCCGAAGATACCACCTAATGAGTTAGCCGCAATATAGCCGCCTATCGCGACTGCGAATGCTTTGGGTGATAACTCCTCGACCATATAGGCAACCGCCACACCAGCGAATGCCGCAACAGCAATCCCCATGAGTGCTCTAGCAATAACAAGTTGCAGTAGGGTGGTTGTGAACACCATACTCAGCCCAATTAGCGGGATAGCAAATAAGCTGAACAGAATGATGGGTTTTCGACCGAAGGTTTCAGAAGCGATTGCCCAAGGCACCAAGCTGATGGAAAGCCCAAGTGTTGTTGCAGCAAACAGCCAGTTGATTTGAGTTTCAGATACTTGGAAGTGCTCCGCCATGTGCGGCAAGATTGGCTGAAAGAGGTAAAGGTTACAGAAAATGATAAACGAGCCAATCGCTAATGATTGGGTGATGCGTTTGTATTGAGGACTGCCTTTATCAAACATTTACGTTGTGCCTGCACGAGTTAGTAAGCTATTTGTGAACAAGTTATCAGCACAAGTGTGATTAAAGAAATATATTAAAAATATCACCTCTATATATTAAATATATCGTCATGCTTGAATCAAAACCACTTCGACATTTTCTGGCTGTTGCGCAGTTTGGTAATTTCACTCAGGCCGCCAAAGCGCTGCATATCGCTCAACCCGCATTGAGTATCTCCATAAAAAAACTCGAACAAATGCTTGAGTTGATTCTGTTTCGTCGTGGAGATAAATCCGTCACCTTAACGGAAGAGGGAAAGGTACTGTTTGAGCATGCAAAGCGAATCGCCCAGCAGTTTGATGATGCGCAGCTTGCGATGAATGAGTTAAAGGGGTTGGAGAAAGGCGAGGTGCGGTTAGGCGCTCCAAGCATGATGGGGAGTTATTTTTTCCCGCAAGTTGTGATGGCATTTAAAAGCCAATACCCAAACCTAAAGTTGACCTTGATTGATGCCGGCACCGCATCGATTCGAGAAATGTTGTTAAACGGCGAACTCGATATCGGCGTAATCAACCATGAGAATGTCCCTGATGATCTTGAAACTGACCACCTGTTAAGCTCAGAAATGCTAGCGGTCGTTGGCAAAGATCACCCACTGGCAACGCAACCATCCATCACCTTTGAAGAGTTTTTTGCTCAAGAACTCATCATGTTCAAATCAGGCTACTTCCACCGTGATTTTATCGATGCTACTTGCAAGAAGTACAACCTCGATATGACCATCGCGTTCGAAACCAATTTATTGCCGATGATTCTTTCTATCGTGAAGCGAGAGTTTGCCATCACCGCTTTGCTCAGTTTGGTTACAGAATACGAGGAAGACGTAGTAGGCGTGCCATTTAAAGACCCTGTGAAGCTGAATCTATCTTTGGCGTGGAGAAAGGAAGGGTATCTGTCAAAAGCAGACCGAACCTTTATCGAATTCGTTAAGCGGTACGTGTGATTTAGAATGCAATAGACAAAACAAAGCCCGAATATCCTTGGTTGGGCATTCGGGCTTTGTTTGTAGAAATATAAGTCTCTTAAATCACGTTAAGTGTTCTTTGAGTTATACATCTTATCGAAGTTTTTCTGATTCCAGCCGACCATCACTTGATCGCCGATCTTAAGCACGGGGATAGAACGAGCACCCATCGCTTGCAATTCTTTACGACCACGCTGCATCTTTGCATTCGTTAGGCGGTAAACAATTTTCTTAGAGTCTAAATACCTTTGGGCATCTTTACAGTGCGGGCATTTGTCTGCGACGTACAATACAACACGTTTCATTTTTACAATCTCTTTTTGAGTCTAGCTCTTGGTGAATCTCACTAAAGTGTAACGAATCCTAGGTGATTAGAAAAGAGTGATCAGTTACACTATGCAGCTCAATTTTCAAGACCACAACGTATTGTCGTGGTGTAACTTGTACGGTCTTTCAGCATGCATCCTTCTTTACGCTATATTCAAGGCTATCCAAAGCACATACTTGATCCTGTGACGCAACTTGTTGAGTCGGGAAAATTAGTGCCGTGGTTTGAAGCTCGCTACCCAAAGAATCATGAAATAAAAAGCGAGAAAGCCCTGTTTGACTATGCGATTGAGATAAAAAATCGCTACATGAAAAAAACACCACCGATCAGCAAAGTGATTTACGACGGTAAGATACACCTAATCAACAATGCGTTGGGTCTGCATTCTTACGTTGCCAAGAATCATGGTGGAAAGATCAAATCAAAGAATGAGATTCGTATCGCCAGTGTTTTTAAAAATGCACCAGAACCTTTGCTGAGAATGCTGGTGGTACACGAACTGGCGCATATCAAAGAGAAAGAGCACGACAAAGCCTTTTACCAACTATGCTGTCACATGGAGCCGGAATATCATCAACTTGAGTTGGATGCCCGTTTATTCATGATGTATTTAGATTTAAAGAAGTAGCCCAATGAGCCAATCACAAAATAGAACGACGCTAAGCCTGTCGAAAAACAGCACTTCATCAGTAAAAACAAAAGACAATAAAAATAAAGAAGGTAGCGACAAGCGTATTTCTACAAAGAACACATCTGATAAAAGCCGCAAGAATAGTGCACCGAAAGGTGCGGGCAATAACAAAGCAAAGCGACCTTTTGCAAAAGATAGCAAAGGCAAACCGGGTTCAAATAAAGGATCATCGAACAAGGGTTCTTTCAATCAAACGGCTTTTAACAAGAACGCAGCCCAGAAAAGACGTTCGGCTGAAAAACCTCAAGGTGGGTTACACCCAAGAAACCAGCACACTGGCCGTTATGACTTTGAGTTGTTGGTTGCAGCCTTGCCCGAGCTAAAAGAGCATCTGATCAAGAACCCAGTGGGTGAAGACACCATTAATTTCTCTGATCCATTAGCCGTTAAGCTACTCAACAAAGCTTTGTTGGCGCATCACTATGGCGTTAAACATTGGGATATTCCTGCAGGTTACTTGTGTCCGCCAATTCCTGGTCGTGCAGACTACATTCACAGAGTAGCTGACATCCTTAATAGCGATGGCCAAGGCGAACCTTATAACCACGCGTCTGTGAAAGCGCTAGATATTGGTGTTGGTGCAAACTGTATTTACCCAATCATTGGTGCGACAGAGTATAAGTGGCGCTGCACGGGAACTGATGTCGACTCAGTCTCTATCAAAACAGCGAACTTCATTGCGGAAAGTAACCCTAATCTAAAAGGTAAGATCCGGGCTCGCCTACAAGCGGACTCTGAATCTATCTTTAAGGGCGTGATTAAAGATAATGAACGTTACGATGTCACTATTTGTAACCCTCCATTCCACAGCTCTCTTGAAGAAGCGGAAAAGGGGTCACAACGTAAACTGGATAATCTAGCGGCAAACCGTGCTAAGAAAGCAGGTCAGTCATTCAAGCCAGAAACGAACAAGAAGCCAGTTAAGTTAGATAAATCAACTAAGCAAGATAAACCAACCTTAAACTTTGGTGGTCAAAAAGCCGAGCTTTGGTGCCCGGGTGGCGAAGCCGCTTTCATTATGAAGATGGCAAGAGAGAGTCAACTTTTTGCTACTCAAGTCTTGTGGTTTACGACATTGATTTCTAAGAAAGATAACGTCGATATGGTTCGTTCAGAGCTTGGTAAGCTACGAGCTAAACAAGTGAAAGTGGTAGAAATGTCGCAAGGGCAGAAGGTAAGTCGCTTTATCGCATGGACCTTTATGGACGACGAGCAAAGACAAGAGTGGATTGCGCTCAAATAGCCGCTACACTTAGTTAAGATATTAAGCTGAAATTACGAACGGGCTTGTTGTTAATGCAACAAGCCCGTTTTTTGTGTTTTGCATATACGCTAAGCAGAAAGTAACTCATCTAACTTACTCTGATATTTCTGTTCTAGAGCTCTGTTACCTGCTTTGTTTTCGAGATCGACCAAGATTTTAAGCGATGGAATTTGATAGCCATAACGCTGGTGGAATTTGAATAAACGGAGTCGAGCGTCATTGTAATTGGCGTCACTCACTTCAATTTTTGATAACTGTAGTATCGATTTTACGCGGTTTGGATCGTGGTCAATCGCTCTGCTGAAGTAGTACTTCGCTTGGTCGGTATTGCCAGCCTTAAATGCGCAAAACGCGGCATTTTCATAACTTGCAGACACCAAGTAGTAGTAGGGCTGGTCGATAGCACGATTAAAGTATTTATCGGCTTGTTCGTATTCGCCTTGTTTACACAAGAATGTACCGTAGTTGTTCAATACATTGCCGTTTCTTGAATCGAGACTGAGCGCTTTGCGGTAAGTGGTTCTCGCTTCGTCTACTTCGCCCACTTGTTCGTAGTAATGCGCCATTGAAAGCCGAGCACGGTAGTAGCTAGGTGCGTGTTTAATTGCGAGCTCAAGATTTTCACGCGCTCTTACCATATTGCCTTGTCCCATATAGCCCAAACCTAATTCGATTCGAGATTCAGACATCGCAATAGGGTCACTTTCAATTTTTGGTGGCCCCTCAGTAACAGAGACGCAACCGACCAACGAAATCAAGGCGAGTAGAACCACGCTTGATAATGGACGGGGTCGGGATGACGAAATCGGGTTTGAGAATGACGGCTTGGCAGGCATGTGAAGCTCCTTATGAACACCAACCCATCATATGAAATCAAACCCATTGAAGTGTTAAATCTATTATGGAATGCGACTCAACCACCATAAAAAAACCGCGTCCAATTCGTCGTTTTATCAACAATCTACTGAACACGGCTTTATGTGTTTTTGAATCGGAATAAAGAACTTAATCGTCTTTAGTGAAATTTTCTTCGCTGAAATGATCCAAATCATAAGGCGTTTGTTGGTAAACGCAGTAGTTTAGCCAGTTAGAGAACAACAAGTGGCCATGACTACGCCAGCTTGCAACAGGCTTGTTGTCTGGATTGTTGTTCGGGTAGTAGTTGATCGGTATAACAGGCTCCATGCCTTCACCTAAATCACGAATGTATTCATTGTGAAGTGTATGGGAGTCGTATTCAGGGTGACCTGTTACAAACACGTTTCGCTTATCTTTGGTCGCCGCTAGATATACACCCGCAACATCAGAAGTCGCAAGAACATCAAGGTCAGTATGCTCAGCTAAGTACTCCTGAGAGAAGTCAGCATAGCGAGAGTGCGGTGCCAAGAATGTATCGTCGAAGCCACGTAAAATAGGGTGGTATGGGTTATGTATCTCGTGGTTATAAACACCAGACAGCTTCTCTTTACGAGTACGTTTAGGCAAATCATACAATAATTTCAAACCAGCCTGAGCCGCCCAACATACGTATAGAGTTGAAGTCACGTGTTTGTTTGCCCACTCCATGATGGTTTTTAAATGATCCCAGTAGATAACATCTTCAAATTGAACCAAGCCAAGCGGCGCACCAGTGATGATCAATCCATCAAAGTTTCTTCCTTTGACCATTTCAAATTGGCGGTAGAAGTTATCAAGGTGTTCAGTCGGTGTGTTTTTACTTGGTCGGTCATCAATGCGCAGCAGCTCTACGTCCACTTGCAATGGGCTGTTTGATAGTAGGCGTAAAAATTGAGTTTCAGTTTCAATCTTTTTCGGCATTAGGTTGAGGATCAAGACTCGAAGTGGACGAATTTCCTGTGTCGATGCTCTTGATAACGGCATAACGAAGATGTTTTCTTCACGAAGAACATCAGATGCTGGCAATTGGTCTGGAATGCGAATAGGCACAGCTTTCTCCCTAAGCTAGATATGTAGACGTCTATACATCTAAATCTATAGTAGTTTGATACGCTTGTCGATATGCAAAATGGATAGATGTAAATTATTTGTGTTTTCTATCAGAAGCAATCCACGGGCTTCGAGGGGAGTCTCGTAGTATTCAGTGATTACCTGACTCTAGTGTAAGGACTTGGTTTTCGGACGCAGAGTAAAGGCAGTTATCAGAGAAACTCGTTACTATTTACGATAAACTCATGTTTTCGAATTAGCCTATAAAGTGACAGATGAAGTTAATACTCATTCGAGGGTTGCCTGGCTCGGGTAAATCAACAAAGGCAAAGACCTACGATGCATTACATGTCGAAGCCGATATGTATTATGTGAATGAGCAAGGTGAGTACCATTTTGACCCTAGGCAGCTGCAACAAGCACATGAGTGGTGTCAGAACACGGCTGAAAATGGTCTAAAGCAAGGCCTTGATGTCGTGGTCTCAAATACCTTCATCAAACAATGGGAAATGAAGGCTTATCGTCAACTTGCACTCAAATACAACGCTGACTTGGTGATTGAAGTTTGCCGAGAGAACTATGGCACTATTCACAATATTGAACCTTCAGTGATCAAGCGAATGGCGAAAGATTGGCAAGAATAGCCTTGAGCTTGATTGGCTGAATGGCAAATAACATAAAGTTAATAGAATAACTCCAAGGTAAAGATTGAAATGGCAAAGCGCTCTGTTGTGGTCGACATGACCTCTTATGGTATCTACTCCACATGGGATTCAAAATCTAAAGACCTTCCAAAAATCCAAGAGTTCACCACCATCGTTGATGCTGAAATCGACGTGGAGTTTGGCTATATCTTGAATATAAAAAAAGCCAAAGGCGAGAAGATTCGTTACTGCATTTATCACCCGAACATCATCACTGATAAAGGTGAGGTACTTGAACCGTTCGATGGCGAAGAGTATGTCGGCAACAATGACTGGGATTTTTACTTAGGTGACACTATTTGGGCGCCTGTCTCGAACAAGCTAGGTAAATGGCGTATGACGGTCGAGCTAAAAGGCAACATCATCGCAGATAAGACATTCGACCTAGTAGCAAAAGACGAAAGCCAGTTCTGGAAGCGTCGAGGTTTTTAGACGAAATTTCTGGTAAACGTTAGTTTTAGGCTAAACGCAAGACAATAAAAAGCCGAGTCGCACCTCATGGGGCGACTCGGCTTTTTGATATGAGCTAAATGGTAGTCTCCATCTAGCTCACAAGTAAGATTATTGTGTTACGTAAGCCACAACAAACTCAGTGATAGCAACCATGTCTTTCACTGCGATGTACTCTTCAGTGGTGTGTACTTTCGCCATACCAGTCGATAGGTTAACGGTTGTTAGACCTTTCGCATTGAAGTTGTTTGCATCACTACCGCCACCGGTGCGTTTGGTGTTTGCCGTTACGCCAAGCTTTTCGAACGCTGATTTGATCGAAAGAATATGCGGGTGATCGTCTGCAATAACGAATGCATCGTAAGCACGAGTTGATTCGATTTCTACTTCAGCGCCGAACTGCTTTGCGCTCTCTTCGAATGTCGAGATCATGTGTTCGACTTGCGCTGTTAGCTTTTCGCCGTTTAGGGAACGAGCTTCCGCAACCACTTTAAGCTCTGGCATTACGATGTTAGTCGCTTGACCGCCTTCAATAATACCAACGTTTGCTGTTGTTTCTTCATCGATACGAAGCAGGTTCATCTTAGTGATAGCGTCTGCTGCCACTTGAATCGCGCTGATGCCTTCTTCTGGTGCTAGACCAGCATGAGCAGGGCGACCTTTAATCTTAGCAACGATTTTCTGTTGGCCAGGTGCTGCATTTACGATAGTGCCGATCGGACCGCCCGTATCTAGTACAATAGCGTGCTCAGATTGAATGTAAGACATATCGAAGTTCAAAGAACCAAATAGACCACCTTCTTCGAATACTGTGAATGCAATTTCAATGGTTTTGTGTGCTAGGCCTTCAGCTTTAATTACGCGAACTGCTTCCATGATAGCTGCGATGCCAGACTTATCATCACCACCTAGAATTGTGTTGCCTTTTGAACGAATGATGCCGTCTTCGATGATTGGCTCAATGCCGATGCCTGGCGTTACAGTGTCCATGTGGCAGCTGAACACTGTGCTGCCTGGAAGAGTGCCATTAAGACGAGCGTAAATGTTGAAACCATTAGACACTTCTTCAGGAACCGCCAGTTTGTGAACTTTAAAACCTAGTTCACCGAGTTGCTCAGCTAAAGCTTCAGCAATCGCTTTTTCGTTACGAGATTCACTATCAATTTTCACTAGATCGCAGAAATGTTCTACAAGACGTTGTTCATTAATTTGGGTCATTGTTAATTCTCATTATGCTTCCGCTTGTTCTAAAGAAGCCGCGGAGGTAGGAACAGGAAAATTACTATAACGCCAATGTGATAGATGATTGTCTGAGTTAAATCAAGAAAGTTACCTGATTATTCTATTTAATGAGAAAAACACTACTCAGATCTACCAGTGCACAGGATTTTAATCTGTATATCTGTCGGGTATAATGTTTAGCCGCTTTGTAAAACGTCGATGAAATTGGAATACAATCAATAATGGCACAGATAAATGAATAGAAACAATGTGTTAGGTTCATTCCTTCTCGTCATTCTGATGAGTGTTGTGCTTGGGCTGTATTTGCTCTATCCAACTTATGACGACGATTTAAAGCATATTCGCCCTGCAAACCCGAGTGTTTATAGTCCAGAGAAAGAGTTATTACTCTCTCAATATGGATCTGCATTGATTGATATTCTCGATATATCCCGTGGTGATCCTAATCTAGCTTCCAAACAACTCGAAGCTCTGCAAGTCAAGTTCCCAAACCAAGATAAAGCCATCTATCGTGCTTACGAATTGATGATTTTGTCGAACTTCGCCCAACACAAACTGGATACCGAAGCGGTTTCCGAATACGTCAGACAGATTAAAGCACTCGCACAACACGAACATATGGGTTGGCTAAAGGCCCAATCTCTAGTTGAGTTGGCGATCGAATACATCAGTAAGGGTGAGTTAGCGGAGTCTGAAATCCAAATCAGAGCAGCGATAGATATCGCAGAATCGCTCCACTATGAAGAGTTGTTGATTAAGGCCTATAACACGGCTGGTGTCATCAACAATATCCGCAATGACTTTCCTGAAGCTCAATACTTTTTCCATAAAGGCTTAGATCTGGGCAAGAAGTACCCTCATCACATCTACAACAGCAAGTTAGTGTCTAACATGGCACTGCTTTATATCTATTTGGAAGATTGGCCTAAAGCACTTGAGCTGATTCAAAAAGCCAAAAGACTCTATTATAAGAGCGGATTACTTGAAGCGTCTACCATAGGTGTGTTGCATGTGAATGAGTCTTTTGCCTATCTGCGCAGTGGTGAGTTAGTGAAAGGCCGAGAGGCGTATCAAAGTGCTGCCAAACTCAATGGCGATAACGTGAGTGAGCGATACAAAATCATCTTGTTAAAAGCAGAGAGTGATGTGTTGTTGGCGGAAAAGAACTTTGAGTCAGCACGGCAAGTCGCAAACCTGTGCCTTAGATATCCGAGAGTGGACAGATACACACTTCAACTGGGTCAGTGTTATTTAAACAGAGCCTTAGCTAATATTGGTCTGAATCGAGACAATTTTGTCTTTGCAGATCTTAAGCGGTCGTATGCAATGTTCGACATTGTTGGCTCTCGAAGTTGGAAGGTTCTCGGTTTAAGAACACTTGCAGAATACTATGACTCGAGAGGCGACAGCGAGAACGCACTTCGCTACTTCAAACTCTACTACAAGGGTAACAAGGCACTGTTGTTTGACAAGCGTCAGAGCGATATTTTCTTGCTCGAACAAGATTTTGCTACGGCATCATTAGCTAAAGAGAATGAACTGCTAAATGCAGAGAAAGAGTTGGGTGAGCTGACCTTAGATAAGCAGCAGTTACGAAATCGAATTGTTGTCGCGTTGGGTATCATGGTGATGTTCAGCGCCGCGTTACTTTTGATAAGGTTGCGCTCCATCCAGAAGACCAACAAAGAGTTACTCAAGCAATCAACAAGATGCGAACTGACAGGCTTATACAATAGGCGTTACTTGGAACAACTGTTAACTCAGCCAATACCACACCATTTGTCGCCATTCGGGTATACGCTCGCTATTCTTGATTTGGACCGCTTCAAACAAGTTAATGACACTTATGGGCATGATATCGGCGACCAAGTGCTGGTGGAAGTCGCTAAGCGTTTGGAGAAAATATTATCAACAAATGATGTTGTGGCAAGATGGGGTGGGGAAGAGTTTGTTTTGTTGCTTGCTGGGAATCAAGAACCTGATAAAGAACTTGAGCTGATAAGGCAAGCGATCGCTGACCAACCGATTGAAACGCATTCTGGCTTACTAGAATTAACTACATCGATTGGTGCGACGACTCATCTAACGGAACAACAGTTAAATAGTCGTACCTATAAGAAACACTTAAAATCGGCAGACGACGCTTTGTATCAAGCTAAGCAGTCAGGGCGTAATAAAGTCGTTATCGTTTGAGAACCCAAACTTGGTTAATCCCCTGTAATCAGGAAACCTGAACTTCCATAACTAAGCGATAAGAGTGCTTATCTGAAATAATACAGCTATCTACTCTTATTCGCTTAATTCAGACTTTGATTTGGTGAATTATTTAGCGACACCTTGAAGCATTTCAACCAGTTCGCCTTCTGTAGAAGGTTCTCTTGCTAGTTCAATCACAGCGGAAGCGCCACCTTTTAACATGTAAGCTCGAGTTCCGCAGTGGTCATAGTGGAACCATTTGCCATCAACACATACGTCGGTATAACATCTTGGGTCTTGTTTAAGTTCCATATCAACTTCCTTATTAACATTTGCCTAACGTTTTTTAGACTAGTTGATCACAAATTCAAGTAAATTGATCTAAATCAATCTAGAGTGTAATTGATGATTTGATCATCAAAATAGGAGAGATGTGTCTAGCGCGGGAGCGAGCTCTCGGTGATTACAGCGCTCAAAGGTCGTGATTTTGGTTGGTAACTCTCGCTCTTTTGCTTGCCAGGTGGTGTATTTCTACATACGCTAGCCACTCTCTTAATCCCTATACAGACTTAATTGTGTTGGAAAATGACTAATATCTTTATCGTTGTGATTGTTCTGGTAGTGTTCTTTTACTTTATTCAAAAGTATGTAGTGAAACACGATGACACCAAAGACCATGCTTACCAGAAGAAAGGGGCGTTGATGTCGGCGCAACAGGCGACATTCTATAATGCGCTAAAATCTGCTGTGGGTAACCATGGGGAAGTGTTTGCTAAAGTCAGCATGTCGAACGTGCTTGTTCCAGCTAAGACGAATAACAAGAAGAATTGGTTTATCGCCAACAACAAGATCTCACGTAGTTACTTTGATTTTGTCGTCTGCGACCCACGAACGTTAGAACCCCGTGTGATCATCGAACTCGATAACGGTAAAGAGCTCAATAAAGGGAAAGTCGACCGCGAAAAGCTACTGATTCACGTTTGTAAATCAGCAGGCTTGCCACTGATTGGTGCATCTATTAAACACAGCTATCAAGTGAGCCGTTTGAAGAGGCTACTGGCAGCCCACATCGATTTGATCGAGCCATCAAAAGAAGTTCGATTCTGTAAGAAATGTGGCAGCCCGATGATCATCAAACTGGCAAGCCAAGGCGATTACAAAGGTCGACGATTCTTCACTTGTAGCCGCCAGCCTAACTGTACGTATACCGAGAATTACAACGTCGTGTTCGATGTAAATGAGGAATAACGTAAAGTAACACTCAATACTTAGTGTGATGTAACTCAACTTTATTTGCGTTTCACGTCTAAAAATTCAACGTATTGGTGCGAATAAGAGCAAACGGTTGATTCAAGTGTAATTTCTACTTGCGCCGCAATAAATCAGTCGTTAATATCTTCCTCGTTCTAAAGGAATGCGTCCGTAGCTCAGTTGGTTAGAGTACCGCCTTGACATGGCGGGGGTCGGTGATTCGAGTTCACTCGGACGCACCATTCCTTCTTTAGTTTTTATTGCATAACTATTGAGTTTGTCACAATGCTAGTAATAAGAAATTAGAACATCGCCCGCTTAGCTCAGTTGGTTAGAGTACTTGCATGACATGCAAGGTGTCACTGGTTCGAGTCCAGTAGCGGGCACCACATTATACAAAAGAGCCCACCTAGTGTGGGCTTTTTTGTGCCTGTAATTCCTTGTTTTATCAGGCTCTTAGCTATTTTTTGGTCCCAAGAGATCCCATGATGTGTTGTAAAATCCACCGTTTAAAGTAATCTCTGAAGTAGTCTTTTAAGATCTAAGCAATTTCGAGGTTACTTCAGGGGGTTACGATGGCGAAAAAGGTACAGCCTTTAACGGCTACTCAAATCAAACAAGCAAAGCCTAAAGAGAAAGAATATAATTTAGGTGACGGTGATGGATTATCATTGAAGATTAAGCCTATAGGAACAAAGCTATGGCGTTTTTCTTATTATCATCCCATTTCACGAAAGCGCTTGAACCTAGCCTTAGGCAAGTACCCTGACGTCTCACTAGCTAAAGCTCGAACCAAAGCTATTGAAGCTAGAGAACTACTTGCTGATGGTATTGACCCTAAAGAGCACCGTGACACTACTCTTCGAGAAAAACAGTTAGAATTGGCGAATACGTTACAGTCGGTGTTTGATGACTGGATTGAAGTGAAGAAAACAAGCGTCAAAGAGCAAACTGCTAAGAAGCTAAAGCAACGAATTGAGAAGTACCTCTTGCCTGATCTTGGTAAGTTTCCTCTTGGTGACATTACGGCACCACAAGCGATCAAAACAATTAAACCCATTGCGAATCAAGGTAAATTAGAAACAGTAGGGCGTTTGTGTCGTAACCTCAATGAGATAATGACCTTTGCAGTAAATACGGGTGTGATTGAGCACAACAAGCTAGCAGGCATTGGTAAAGCTTTTGAAACCGCCAAGGTAACCAACCAAGCTTCGTTAGCCCCAGACGAGCTTCCAGAGCTCCTCAAAACAATCAACTACGCATCCATTAAACCTATCACTCGCTGCTTGCTAGAATGGCAACTTCATACCATGACAAGGCCTGCTGAAACTGCTGGGGCACGTTGGGATGAAATTGACAGAGAAAAGATGCTTTGGGTTATTCCTGCTGAAAGAATGAAAAAGGGGAGAGTACATACTGTCCCTTTAACAAAACAAACTCTAGATCTATTAGAAACTATTGATTTCATCACAGGTGATAGTGAATACCTTTTCCCTGCAGACAAAAGTAACAAAAATCACATCAACAAAGAGACAGCAAATAAAGCATTAGTAAGAATGGGCATGAAGGGCAGGCAAACTTCTCACGGTTTACGCGCATTAGCTAGTACCACTCTAAATGAACAGAACTTTGACCCAGACATTATTGAAGCTGCACTTTCTCATGTAGATAGAGATAAGGTAAGAAGCGCATACAACCGTACTGATTACCTTGAGCGTCGTAAAGTTCTCATGGCGTGGTGGAGTGATCATATTGAAGGGGCTGCAAAGGGAAGCTTGTCGATGAGTGGTAAAAAGAGCCTGAAGGTTGTGGGTTAATAGGTATATGTAATTTGATTTCAGTAAACGTATGTTACGGTGTAATAAGTATCCTTCACTGAATTTAGAAGTCGGACAGGGCATTGGCAAAGGGTACGGTTTTTCTGTTATGCATATAACCTAAATAATTTCAGACATATGTCATTTAAGTGAAGTCCACTCACTTGTAAGGTGTCAATATGCCAAACGTAACCACTCGCTTAATTCGTCTCAATGAAGTGCTAGTAATGACTGGCTTATCAAGGTCGGGAATGTATCGCTCTATAGAAAAACAGCAGTTTCCATCACAGGTGCCAATTGGAGATAGGGCCGTCGCATGGGTCGAAAGTGAGGTTCAAGACTGGATTCTTGATAGGGTTGCTCACAGGTAACAAGTTATGTGGCGGAGAAGGTTGTCACTCTCCGCTACATATCAGTTGTATTGCCACCTAATTGATAATTACTTAATTTATCAATTGCTGAAAACGTGATGCCGGAGAAGGAAATTGCTCGCATAGTGGTAACGAATAGCAGTTACAATAAACTATTTATAAGGTCTTTGCCGTCCTACCAACCTTTTGATACGTAGTCTTGCGTCCCTGTCGTTCAATGACTTTTGTAAGGTTGCATTCTTCGCCTTCAATTCTTTTATCTCTTTTTTCAGCTCCTCAATATCCAACAGTTCTTCTAATAGTGAATCAATCGCGTGCTCTTCTCGTTCCAGTTTTGGAAGCAAAAGGTTGGCCTCGAATTTCTTGTTTTTGTTCTTTTTTATTAGGTTAACGGCAGCCACAAGCGTTTCATTCACTACGTATGTTTTAGATACTTTCAGCCGTTT